>NZ_CP077095.1:1115000-1302500 GCF_014268885.2 Pseudomonas xantholysinigenes
CGAGTAGTCCAGGCTCGCCTTCAGGCTGCCGGCGTTGAAGATCGGCAGGTTGATCTGCGGCTGGAACAGCCAAGTGCCCGAACCACCCTTGAACAGGCCGCCCATGTCCGGGCTCAGGGTCCCGGCGTTGGCGGTCAGGCTGATGCTCGGGAAGAACGCGGCGCGCGCTGCGCCAATGTTGGCGTTGGCCGCCTTGAGCAGGTGCTCGGCTTCCTGGATGTCCGGACGGCGCTGGAGGATGTCGGACGGCAGGCCCGCTGGCACTTCGGCCAGTTGGTCGGCGTTGAGCTCCAGCGGCTTGGGCAGGTTGCCCGGCACCCCGGTGCCGACCAGCACGGTCAGGCTGTTGAGGTCCTGGGCGACCAGGCGCTGGTACTGCGAGTACTTGACCCGGGCGCCTTCCACGGCGGTGCGCGCCTGGCTCAGGTCGAGGGCCGAGGCCACACCCACTTCATTGCTGCGGCGGGTGAGGTTGTAGCTCTCTTCGTAGGTTTTCAGCGTCTCTTCGGTCAGCTTGAGCAGGGCCTGGTCGGCCTGCCAGGTGTAGTAGGCGTTGGCCACGCTGGCCACCAGGCTGATCTGCGTGGAGCGGCGCGCCTGCTCGCTGGACAGGTAGGTTTCCAGGGCTTGTTCGGTCAGGCTGCGGACGCGGCCGAACAGGTCCAGCTCATAGGAGCTGACACCCAGAGTGGCCGAGTACTGGCTGGAGATGCTCGACTCGCCGGTCTGCGACATGTTCGCCGGCATCCGCTGGCGGCTGCCGCTGCCATTGGCCGACACGGCCGGGAACAGGTCGGCGCGCTGGATGCGGTACTGGGCGCGGTAGGCGTCGATGTTCAGCGCCGCGACGCGCAGGTCGCGGTTGTTCTCCAGCGAGGTCTGGATCAGTTGCTGCAGCGCCGGGTCGTGGAAGAACTGGCGCCAGCCCTGCTCGGCGGCGGCGACGTTGGCCGACTCGGTCGGCGAGTAGGCAGGGCCTTGCGGCCACTGCGCGGCTACCGGCGCCTCCGGCGCCTGGTAGTCGGGGATCAGCGAGCAGCCGCCGAGAATGAACGCGGTTACCGCAAGGGACAACAAAGACTTGGTCATTGCCCAGCCTCATAACGTGGAGTTTCAGGGGTGGCGTCTTTTTTCGGCTCTTTGCTGCCGAACAGCGACGACACTGCGACGAAGAATAGCGGTACCCAGAAGATGGCCAGCACGGTCGCACTGATCATGCCGCCGATTACCCCGGTGCCGATGGCGTGCTGGCTGCCGGCGCCGGCGCCACTGGCGATGGTCAACGGTACCACGCCGAGGATGAACGCCAGCGAGGTCATGATGATCGGGCGCAGACGCATGCGGCAGGCCTCGATGGCCGAGTCGTACAGGCTGCGGCCCTGCTCGTGCAGTTCCTTGGCGAATTCGACGATCAGGATCGCGTTCTTCGCCGCCAGGCCGATGGTGGTCAGCAGGCCGACCAGGAAGTACACGTCGTTGGACAGCCCGCGCAGGCTGGTGGCGATCAGCGCACCGATGATACCCAGCGGCACCACCAGCACCACGGCGATCGGGATCGACCAGCTTTCGTACAGCGCTGCCAGGCAGAGGAACACGAACAGTACCGAGAGGGCGAACAGCGCCGGCATCTGCGAGCCGGAGAGTTTTTCCTCGTAGGACATGCCGGTCCAGGAGTAGCCGATGCCGCTTGGCAGTTCGCCGGCGATGCGCTCGACTTCGGCCATGGCCTCACCGGTACTGTAGCCAGGCGCCGGGGTACCGAGGATTTCGATGGCCTCCACGCCGTTGTAGCGCGACAGCTTCGGCGAGCCGTAGCTCCATTCGCCCTTGGCGAAGGAGGAGAACGGCACCATTTCGCCCGCGCCGTTGCGCACGTACCACTTCTGCAGGTCTTCCGGGCTCATCCGCGCGCTTGGCTCGCCCTGGATGTAGACCTTCTTGACCCGACCACGGTCGATGAAGTCGTTGACGTAGTTACCGCCCAGGGCGATCGACAGGGTGTTGTTGATGTCGGCGATGGTCACGCCCAGGGCACTGGCGCGTTCGTCGTCGATGGTCAGCTGGTACTGCGGCTCGTCGTTCAGGCCGTTCGGGCGCACGGCGCTGAGGATCTTGCTCTGCGCGGCCTTGGCCAGGAACTGGTTGCGCGCTTCCATCAACTTCTCGTGGCCGACGCCGGCGCGGTCCTGGAGGAACACGTCGAAGCCGGTGGCGTTACCCAGTTCGAGTACCGCAGGCGGGGCGAAGGCGAACACCATCGCGTCACGGAAACCGAAGAAGTGCATCTGCGCGCGCTGGGCGAGGGCGAACACGTTGTTCTCCTTCGAGCGCTCGCCCCAAGGCTTGAGCATGATGAACGCCATGCCCGAGCTCTGGCCGCGACCGGCGAAGTTGAAGCCGTTGACGGTGAACACCGACGAAACGGTATCGGCTTCGTCCTTGAGCAGGTACTCGCGCATCTGGTCGACCACCACCTGGGTGCGTTCGGCACTGGAGCCGGCCGGGGTCTGCACCTGGGCGAACAGCACGCCCTGGTCTTCTTCCGGGAGGAACGCGGTGGGGATGCGGGCGAACAGCCAGATCATGCCGACCACGATCAACGCATAGGCCAGCAGGAAGGGCACTTTGTTGCGCAGGATGGTGCCGACGCTGCGTTCGTAGCCTACGACGCTGCGGTCGAAGTTGCGGTTGAACCAGCCGAAGAAGCCGCCCTTGGCCACATGGTGCTCGCCCTTCTTCAGCGGCTTGAGCATGGTGGCGCACAGGGCCGGGGTGAAGATCAGCGCGACCAGTACCGACAGGCCCATGGCCGAGACGATGGTGATCGAGAACTGGCGGTAGATCACGCCGGTGGAGCCGCCGAAGAAGGCCATTGGCAGCAGTACCGCCGACAGCACCAGGGCGATACCGACCAGGGCGCCCTGGATCTGCTCCATGGAGCGCTTGGTCGCCTCCTTGGGTGGCAACCCTTCCTCGGACATCACCCGCTCGACGTTCTCCACCACGACGATGGCGTCGTCCACCAGCAAGCCGATGGCCAGGACCATGGCGAACATGGTCAGGGTGTTGATGCTGAAGCCGGCGGCGGCGAGGATGCCGAAGGTCCCGAGCAACACCACCGGCACGGTCATGGTGGTGATGATGGTGGCGCGGAAGTTCTGCAGGAACAGGTACATCACCAGGAACACCAGGACCACGGCTTCGATCAGGGTGTGGATCACGCCGCTGATCGATTCGGTGACCACCGGGGTGGTGTCATACGGGAACACCGCCTTGACCCCTGGCGGGAAGAACGGCTCCAGGTCGGCGATGGTCTGGCGCAATGCCTTGGCGGTATCCAGGGCGTTGGCGCCGGTGGCCAGCTTGACCGCCAGGCCCGAGGCCGGGAAGCCGTTGTACTGCGCGCTGATGGCGTAGTTCTCGCCACCCAGGCCAACCGTGGCCACGTCGCTCAGGCGCACCTGGGAGCCGTCGGCGTTGACCTTGAGCAGGATCTTTTCGAACTGCTCGGCGGTCTGCAGGCGGGTCTTGCCGATGATGGTGGCGTTGAGCTGGGTACCCGGCAGGGCCGGCAGGCCGCCGAGCTGGCCGGAGGACACCTGCACGTTCTGCGCGGAGACCGCGGTGCGCACATCGACTGGGGTCAGCTGGAACTTGTTCAGCTTGGCCGGATCGAGCCAGATACGCATGGCGTACTGAGCACCGAACACCTGGAAGTCACCCACGCCGGCGGTCCGCGAGATCGGGTCCTGCATGTTGGAGACGATGTAGTTGGCCAGGTCGTCCTTGGTCATGCTGCCGTCTTCGGACACCAGGCCGATCACCAGCAGGAAGTTCTTCACTGCCTTGGTGACGCGGATACCTTGCTGTTGCACCTCTTGCGGCAGCAGCGGGGTGGCCAGGTTCAGCTTGTTCTGCACCTGGACCTGCGCGGTGTCGGCGTTGGTGCCCTGCTCGAAGGTGGCGGTGATGGTCATGCTGCCATCGGAGTTACTTTCCGAGGACACATAACGCAGGTTGTCGATACCGTTGAGTTGCTGCTCGATCACCTGCACCACGGTGTCCTGCACCGTCTGCGCCGAGGCGCCCGGGTAGGTCACGGCGATGGCGATGGCCGGCGGCGCGATGCTCGGGTACTGGTTGATCGGCAGCTTCAGGATCGACAGGGCGCCGACCAGCATGATCACCAGGGCGATCACCCAGGCGAAGATCGGGCGATCGATAAAGAACTTCGACATGGTTTACTCCGCTTTGGCGTCTGCTTTCGCCGCGCTGGCCTGATCGGGGCTGCCCGGTTTCTTGACGTTGGTGGCTTCGCTGACCTTGACCTCGACACCTGGGCGCACGAACTGCAGCCCTTCGGTGATCAGACGGTCGCCCGGGTTCAGGCCTTCCTCGATCAGCCAGTCGCTGCCCAGGGTCCGGTTGGCCTTGAGCTGGCGCAGTTCGACCTTGTTTTCCTGGTTGACCACCAGCGCGGTCGGCGCGCCTTTGAGGTCGCGGGTCACGCCCTGTTGCGGGACCAGGATGGCGTTGGCGTTGACCCCGGCCTTGAGCCGCGCATGCACGAACATGCCAGGCAGCAGGGTGTGGTCGGGGTTGGGGAAGATCGCGCGCAGGGTCACGGAGCCGGTGGTCTCGTCGACCGCGACTTCGGAGAATTCCAGGCGGCCCTGTTGCTTGAACAGGCTGCCATCTTCCAGCACCAGCTGCACTTGGGCGGCGTTGTCGCCGGCCTTCTGCAGTTGGCCGCTTTCCAGATCACGGCGCAGCTTGAGCAGCTCGGCGGTGGACTGGGTGACGTCGACATAGATCGGGTCGAGTTGCTGGATGGTGGACATAGCGTTGGCCTGGCCATTGCTCACCAGCGCGCCTTCGGTGAACGCCGAGCGGCCGATGCGACCGCTGATCGGCGCCAGCACCTTGGTGTAGCGCAGGTCGATCTGGGCACTCTTGAGCGCCGCCTCGGCCTGCAATCGTTTGGCATTGGCGTCGTCGTATTCCTGTTTGGAGACGGCCTGTTCGTCGATCAGCTGCTTGTAGCGCTCGGCCAGCGAGCGGGTGGCCTGCAGGTTGGCCTGGGCGTTGGCCAGGTTGGCTTCGTAGACGGCAGGGTCGATCTGGTAGAGCTGCTGCCCTTCCTTGACGTCGCTGCCTTCCTTGAACAGGCGCTTGAGAATGATGCCGTTGACCTGTGGCCGGACCTCGGCGACCCGGTAGGCGCTGGTGCGCCCCGGCAGTTCCGAGGTGAGGGTGAAGGCTTGGGGCTGCACGGTGACGACGCCGACCTGAGGAGCCTGCGGCGCGGGCGCTGCTTCTTCTTTCTTACAGCCACTGAGCAGGGTTGCCAAAGCCACGGCAGAAACCAGGGCGGATAAGGCTGGCTTGAATTGCATGAGGATCCTCGGGTCGCAGGAGCAGGGGAGCTCAAGAATATAGTGGAAGAGTCTTGTCAGAAAAACGCTATCCGGTGGATAAATAGCTTGCTAAGGAATATACTTACATTCATGGTTGTTTGTAAATACCGCAAGCGCGTCGCGAATCGCCGCCGCGGATCATCCACATTTACCCGGGAGAGGCCCTGAAAGAGGCGACCCCGGCCTGATTCCCGCCCGCCACGTGAGCGTGCGGGGCCTGATGAGGTTGTACTGCCATGGTCCGTCGAACCAAAGAAGAAGCCCAGGAAACCCGCGCCCAGATTATCGAGGCGGCGGAGAAGGCCTTCTACAAGCGCGGGGTTGCGCGTACCACCCTGGCTGAAATCGCCGAGCTCGCCGGGGTGACCCGCGGTGCGATCTACTGGCATTTCAGCAACAAGGCCGAACTGGTGCAGGCGTTGCTCGACAGCCTGCACGAAACCCATGACCACCTGGCCCAGGCCGGCGAGAGCGAGGATGAACTCGACCCGCTGGGCTGTATCCGCACCTTGCTGCTGCAAGTGTTCCGCGAGCTGGTGCTCGATGCCCGGACCCGGCGTATCAACGAAATCCTGCATCACAAGTGCGAGTTCACCGACGACATGTGCGAGATTCGCCAGCAGCGGCAAAATGCCGTGCGCGATTGCCACCAGGGCATCGCGTTGACCATGGGCAACGCCGTGCGTCGTGGCCAGTTGCCCGCCGACCTGGATCCCGAGCGGGCCGCCGTGGCGATGTTTGCCTATGTCGATGGCTTGATCGGCCGTTGGCTGTTGCTGCCGGACAGCTTCGACTTGCTGGGCGATGCGGAAAAATGGGTCGATACCGGGCTGGACATGCTGCGCTTGAGCCCCGGTTTGCGCAAATGACAGTTTGTGAAGGATTGTTAGGGAGTGTTTCCCCAACGCGTTAAGCAGGGATTAAGTCTCAAGATCGCCGGCGCGTCGGCAAGGCCGCTCCTACAGGACTGCGCAGTCCTGTAGGAGCGGCCTTGCCGAGGCGTCGGACCGGTCGGAAAGGGTCGCAACGCGACCCCGGCGAGCCAAAGTCGAGCGCCAATTTTGGGGCTGGGATCGAGGCGGGCCAGGCATCAGCGCCCACGCAGTTGCCTGTCTGGCAGGGCCAATGCCGCCAGCAAGCCAATCAGCGAAGCCCCGGCGCTGGCCAGCAACAGCTGGCGGAACGTCTCCAGCAGGCGCGCCTGGGTCAACGGATCGGCCTCACCGGCCTTGAGGCTGCCCAGCAGCGGGTTGCCCAGCAGCTCGAAGCCGCCCTGGTGCAGCAGCGCCAGCAACAGGCTGGACATGCAGGCCACGCCCATTGCCCCGCCCAGCGAACGGAACAGGTTGGTGGTGCTGGTGGCCACGCCGATCTCCTGCAGCGCCACCGCATTCTGCGTGCCCACCAGTGAGGTGGGGAACTGCAAGCCGCACGCGATGCCCGTGAGCAACATGAACAGGGCGCTCAGCCAGCCGGCTTGTGGTGGGGTAAACGCCATGGCCGCGATGGCCAGCGGCATCAGCAACGCGCCGAACAGGATCTGTGGCTTGTAGCGCCCGGTGCGGCTGGTCATGCGTCCACCGGTGAAGGCGCCCAGGGGCAGGCCCATGGCTAGCGGCAGCAAGTGCAGCGCGGCGCTGTCGGCGCCGGCGCCGGTGATGCCCTGGTAACGCAGGGGCATGAGCATGGTCAGTGAAATCGACTGGAAGCTGGCGAAGAAGATCACGCACCAGCACAACACCGCCACTCGGTTGCCGAACAGGCTCAGTGGCAGCAGCGGTTCGCGGCAGCGCCGTTCATGGGCCACGAACAGCAGCAGGCCGAGCAGGGCGCAGGCCAGCAGCACCAGCACCGGCGACGACAGCCAGGCGTGTCCCTGGCCGACCAGGGTGATGCCCAGCAGCAGGCTGCCCAGGCCGATGATCATCAACAGCGCGCCGAGGTAGTCCACCTGCGCCGCGCGGCGCGGTGCCGACAGCCCCTCCAGCGCCCGGTGGATCACCCACAGGGCGACCAGCCCCAGCGGCAGGTTGATCCAGAACACTCCGCGCCAGGACAGGTACTCGGTCAGCCAGCCGCCCAACACCGGCCCGGCGACGCTGGCCAGGGCGTACATGCTGCTGAAATAGCCCTGGTAGCGACCGCGTTCGCGGGGCGGCACGTAGTCGCCGATGATCGCCTGGCTTACCGAGACCATGCCGCCAGCGCCGATGCCCTGGAGTACCCGGGCCAGTACCAGTTGTGGCATGTCCTGGGCCAGGGCGCAGGCGATCGATGCCAGGGTGAACACGGCGGTGCCAGTGAGGATCATGCGCCGCCGGCCATACAAGTCGCCGAGCTTGCCATAGATCGGCACGGCGACGGTCATGGCCACCATGTAGCCAGAGATGACCCAGGCCAGTAGGCCGACATCGTCGAACTGCGCGGAAATCGCCGGCATGGACACGGCGACGATGGTCTGGTCGAGGGCGCCGAGGAAGATCGCCAGCATCAGGGCGGTCAGGACACGACGCAGAACGGTGGAGGGCAGGGCGGCGGTCACTGGGGGTCCTTGGTGGTCATGGCGGGTGAGGTTTAGGCGGGCTTAAGTGTTGCGGATTGTAACCTGAGTTAGATAGCTCCCTATGTACTAAATGCATCCCCTATGCAAGATCGGCATTGGCGCATTCATCCAGCGCTGCTTGGCCCCGTGCTATCGTGGCCGGGCCGCAGAGGCTGAAATCCGGGGCTTGCACCAGCATGGTGCAGCGTTTTGCCGCAGGGTTTCGCGTCGCTGTATGTCCACACCTTCTATTCCTCTGCCTGCATGTCGAGCATGACCGCCCAGATGGCGACGGTTGGAACAGTCAGGTAGACCCGAACCAGGGGTCGGTTGTCAGCCGTTCTACATTTCTTATTCCCAGCGGAGTGATCATGCCCAAGGCTTCCCACCACGATCTGCGTTTTGCCTTCCGCGAACTGCTCGCGTCCGGTTCGTGCTATCACACCGCGTCGGTCTTCGACCCCATGTCCGCGCGCATCGCCGCCGACCTGGGCTTCGAGGTCGGCATCCTCGGCGGTTCGGTCGCCTCGTTGCAGGTGCTGGCCGCACCGGATTTCGCCCTGATCACCCTCAGCGAGTTCGTCGAGCAAGCCACCCGCATTGGCCGTGTCGCCCAGTTGCCGGTGCTCGCCGACGCCGACCATGGCTATGGCAACGCACTCAACGTGATGCGCACGGTGATCGAACTGGAGCGCGCCGGCGTCGCCGCGCTGACCATCGAGGACACCCTGCTGCCCGCCCAGTTCGGCCGCAAGTCCACCGACCTGATCTCGGTCGAGGAGGGTGTCGGCAAGATTCGCGCGGCACTGGAGGCGCGGGTCGATTCGGCGTTGGCGATCATCGCCCGGACCAACGCCGGTGTGTTGACCACCGAGGAGATCATCGTCCGCACCCAGAGTTACCAGAAGGCCGGTGCCGACGGCATCTGCATGGTGGGGGTGAAGGATTTCGAGCAGCTCGAGCAAATCAGCGAGCACCTGAGCGTGCCGCTGATGCTGGTCACCTACGCCAACCCCAACCTACGCGACGACGAGCGCCTGGCGCGTCTGGGCGTGCGTATCGTGGTCGATGGCCATGCCGCCTACTTCGCCGCGATCAAGGCCACCTACGACTGCCTGCGTCAGCAGCGTGGTCAGCAACACAAGTCGGACAACCTCGGCGCCACCGAGCTCTCGCACACTTACACCCAGCCCGAGGACTACATCCGCTGGGCCAAGGAGTACATGAGCGTCGAGGAGTGATCGACGTCTAGCGCGGTGCCTGGTTCGCCAGCAAGGCTGGCTCCTACAGGCCGAGACCCTGGTCCCAGGCGGGCTCATCGGCGAAGCGCTGCGCCAGGAAGTCCAGCATGCTGCGCAGGGTTGCCGGCATGTGCTTGCGCGAGGTGTACACCGCGTTGAGCGTCAGCTCCTGTGGCTTGGCCATGGGCAGTAGCCGGACCAGCTCGCCACTGCGCAGCGCCGCGGCGGCCTGATAGGTCGGCAGCATGGCGATGCCCGCGCTGGCCAGTGCGGCCTTCTGCAGGGTCATGGCTTCGTTGGCGCTGATATTGCCCTGCACCGGTACGGCAATGTGCTGCCCGTCCACGTCGAAGTGCCACAGGCCATGGCCGAAGTAGGCATGGGTCAGGCAGTTGTGCCGACTCAGTTCCTCGACCCGCGCGGGCGTGCCGTGCTCGCGCAGGTAGGCGGGGCTGGCGCAGATCACCGAGCGGCACACGCTCAGGCGCCGGGCGATCAGGTTGGGGTCGATGTCGTTGCTGGTACGGATTGCCAGGTCGATGCGTTCCTCCACCAGGTTGACGGTGCGATCGAGCATCTGCAATTCCACCTTTACCCCGGGATAACGCTTTACATAGGCGGCCAGGGCGTCCACCAGCTGTGCCTGGCCGAACGAGGTGCTGACACTGATGCGCAGCTCGCCACGGGGCGCGGCATCGGGCTGGCGCACGGCGCTCTGCAGGTCGCCGGCCAGTTCCAGCATCTGCCGGCAGCGCGGCAGGGTTTCCTGCCCGGCGGCGGTCAGACTGAGCTTGCGCGTGGTGCGCTGCATCAGGCGTGCGCCGACCCAGTCTTCCAGTTCTGCCAGATAACGTGAGATCACTGGCCGCGAAAGCCCTAGGTGATCGGCCGCGGCCGACTGGCTGCCGAGGTCGACGACGGTGACGAAGACGCGCATGGCGTTCAGACGATCCATGATTTGCCCGCTTTCAGAAACAAACTATGTCGCAGCATCGCATTTTTTGTATTGGTTCGGGCAACTAAGCTTGGCTCCATCGTTCCCACACACAGGATTGCCCCAATGTCGCTTTTCACCCCGCTGCGTGGCCTGTTGTTGGCCTGCGTCACCCTGGCTGGCCAGGCCATGGCCACCGAACCCCTCAAGCTCGATGTCTACAACCCTGGCCACGCGGCCATCTTCCCGGTCAGCTCGGTCATCGTCAGTGGCGCCCATGACGCCATCCTGGTCGATGCCCAGTTCGGCAAGGCCCAGGCCGAGCAGGTTGTCGAGCGCCTGCGCGCGGGTGGCAAGCAGCTGACTACCATCTACATCAGCCATGGTGACCCGGACTACTACTTTGGCCTGGACACCCTCACCCAGGCGTTCCCCAAGGCCCGGGTGGTCGCATCCGCCGCGACCGTCGAGCACATTCGCCAGACCATGGATGCCAAACTGGCCTACTGGGGGCCGCAGATGGGCGCTGACAAACCGGCCAGGCTGGTGGTCCCACAGGTGCTCGCCGGCAATCGCCTGGAGCTGGAAGGCCAGGCCCTGGAGGTCGTGGGGCTGGACGGCCCGCAGCCGGATCGCAGCTTCGTCTGGATTCCCTCGATCAAGGCCGTGGTCGGTGGCGTGGTGGTTTCCGAGCACATCCATGTGTGGATGGCCGACACCCAGACCGCGCAATCCCATGCCGACTGGCTGAGCACCCTGGGCAAGATCGAACAGCTGGCGCCGCGCACCGTGATCCCGGGTCATTACCTGGGTGACAGCAGCCGTTCGCTGGACGCCGTGCGCTTTACCGCCGGCTACATTCGTGATTTCGATGCCGAGGCCGCGAAAGCTGCCAATGCCGACGCCCTGATCGCGGCGATGAAAAAGCGCTACCCCGGCCTGGCCGACGAAAGCTCCCTGGAGCTGGGGGCCAAGGTCGCCAAGGGCGAGATGAAGTGGTAACCCCTTTCAACCTGTTGGAGTGTTTCCCATGAGCAAGATCGTAATCATCGGCGCCACCGGGCGCGCCGGCAGCCAGTTGCTGGAAGAAGCCCTGCGTCGGGGTCACAGCGTGGTCGCCATCGCCCGTGATCCATCGCCGCTGCAAGGCCGCGCAGGGGTGACGGTCAAGGCCCTGGACGCCAAGGACAGCGCCGCCCTGCAGGCGGCGGTGAGCGGCTGCGACGCGGTGCTCAGCGCGGCGCATTTCGCCACCATTGAGCCACAGGCGATCATCGCGCCGGTCAAGGCGGCTGGGGTCAAGCGCCTGCTGGTGGTGGGGGGCGCCGGCAGCCTGCTGCTGCCCTCCGGGCAGCGGGTGATCGACAGCCCGGACTTCCCCGAGGCCTACAAGGCCGAGGCCAGCGCCGGGGTGCGTTTTCTCGAGGCGCTGCGCCAGGAGGCCGGGCTGGACTGGACCTTCCTGTCTCCATCGGCGGAGTTCGTCGAGGGTGAGCGCACCGGGCATTACACCTTGGGCAAGGATCACCTGCTGATCGGCGCCGATGGCAAAAGCTGGATCACCTTTGCCGATTATGCGATCGCCATGCTCGACGAGCTGGAGAAATCGGCGCATTCGCGGGCACGGTTCACTGTGGGCTACTGAGTCCACCGCGGTACTTGTAGGGGCGGCCTTGCCGAGGCGTCGGACCGGTCGGAAAGGGCTGCAACGCGGTCCCGGCGATCTTGGCGTAAATGCTGACATCCTGGGGCCATTGCACGGCCCTTTCGCGGCACAAGGCCGCTCCTACAGGGATTGCGCAAGGCTTGAGGCTCGTGCCTGCAGCCACTCCATCAACTCGACCAACCCCGTGGGCATGGTCTTCGACGGGCTCACCAGGTAATACCCCTTCCCGGTCGTCACCTTAAGTGCGAACGGCATGCACAACCGGCCAGCGTGCAGATCATCGCCAATCAGCGCAAAGTCGCCGATGGCGATTCCCGTCCCTTGGGACGCCATGGCCATCGCCATGTCCAGCGTCTCGAAGTGCTGTTTCGGCCCTTGGGGCTCGAATCCGGCACTGGCCGCCTGCAACCACAACCGCCAGTCATGCTCGTCGCGCGAGGGGTGCAACAGCATCTGCCGCGTCAAGTCCTGCAACTGCATTGGCCCTTGGCCAAGCGACGGTGCGCAGACGGGTGTCAGCTGTTCGTCGAACAATTTGCGCACCTGCAGCCCATGATTGGGCGCGGCACCGTACACCACGGCGGCATCGAAGCCTTCGCGGCGAAAGTCCACGCCATGTTGCACCGTGGTGGTCAGTTCCACCGGCACATCCGGGCGCAGCGCCTGCCATTCCATCAAGCGTGGCAACAACCAGCGCATCACACAGGTGGGCGCCTTCAATTGCAAGGTGGCGCTGCGGCCGCCCACCTCACGTACGCCTTGCTCGATCAAGGCAAAGATCTGCTGCACTCGCGGTAGCCAGTCCTGGCCTTCGCGGGTCAGCGCCAGGCCCCTTGCCTGGCGTTGGAACAGCGCATAGCCCAGGTGCGCCTCGAGTGCGGCGATCTGCCGGCTGACGGCGCCTTGGCTGATGTGCAACTGCTGCCCGGCACGGGTGAAATTGCAGCACTGGGCGGTGATCAGGAAGGTGTGCAAGGCCGGCAGGGGAGGCAAGCGCTTCATGTTGGTAAGCCATGTTTTCAGGTCATGGCTAGTATGTGATTTTTTGCATTGTGGCGGTAGCCGACAGTTGTTTCCATGAGCAGCGATTTCAACAAGAATCGGGTATTCGATAATGGCAACCTGCGGCGAAGTGCTGGTCAAACTCCTCGAAGACTATGGCGTCGATCATGTCTTTGGCATTCCTGGTGTGCATACCGTCGAGCTGTACCGTGGCCTGGCGGCCTCGTCGATCCGCCATGTCACGCCGCGCCACGAGCAGGGCGCCGGATTCATGGCCGATGGTTACGCGCGCACCCGTGGCAAGCCCGGGGTGTGCTTCATCATCACCGGGCCGGGCATGACCAACATCACCACGGCCATGGGCCAGGCCTACGCCGACTCGATTCCGATGCTGGTGATTTCCAGCGTTCAATCCCGCGACCAACTCGGCGGCGGGCGTGGCAAGTTGCACGAGTTGCCCAACCAGTCCGCTTTGGTGGCGGGTGTAGCAGCCTTCTCGCAGACCCTTATGAGCGCCGATGACCTGCCGCAGGTGCTGGCCCGCGCCTTCGCCGTGTTCGACGGTGCGCGGCCGCGTCCGGTGCATATCGAGATACCGCTGGATGTGCTGGTCGAGCAGGCCGATCACTTGCTGGCCGCCCGCCCGGTGCGTACCGCTCGCGCCGGGGCCGCGCCGCTGGCGGTGCAGCAGATGGCCGCGCGCCTGGCCAAGGCCCAGCGGCCGTTGCTGCTTGCCGGTGGCGGTGCCTTGTCTGCTGGCCCTGCGCTTGCCCGTCTGGCCGAGCATCTGCAGGCACCAGTGGCCCTGACCATCAATGCCAAGGGCCTGCTGCCAGCGAGCCATCCGTTGCAGATCGGCTCGACCCAGACCCTGCCGGCCACCCGCGCGCTGGTGGCCGAGGCCGATGTGGTGCTGGCTATCGGCACCGAGCTGGCCGAGACTGACTACGACGTGACGTTCAAGGGGGGCTTCGAGATCCCCGGCAGCCTGCTGCGCATTGATATCGACCCCGACCAGACCGTGCGCAACTACTTGCCGGAGCTGGCCCTGGTGGCGGATGCCGAACAGGCGCTCGAGGCCCTGCTGGTGGCCCTGGCGATGCAGCCGCAGCCACCGCGCGAGTCTAGCTGGGGCGCGGCCCGCGCCGCCCGTTTGCGGGCCGACAACGCGGCCACCTGGGATCAACCGACCCTCAGCCAGACGCGCCTGCTGACCAGCATCCTGGCGGCGCTGCCCAATGCCATTCTGGTTGGTGATTCGACCCAGCCGGTGTACACCGGCAACCTGACCCTGGACATGGCCCGGCCACGTCGCTGGTTCAACGCCTCGACCGGCTACGGCACCCTGGGCTATGCCTTGCCGGCGGCCATGGGCGCCTGGTTGGGCAGTGCCGAGGTGCGTGCTGACCGAGCACCCACGGTGTGCCTGATCGGCGACGGCGGCTTGCAGTTCACCTTGCCGGAGCTGGCCAGCGCGGTGGAGGCGCAGGTGCCGCTGATCGTGCTGCTGTGGAACAACCAGGGGTATGAGGAAATCAAGAAATACATGGTCAACCGGGCCATCGAGCCCGTTGGGGTGGAGATTCATACTCCGGATTTCATAGGCGTGGCGCGGGCCTTGGGAGCGGCGGCCGAGGATGTCGCCGACGTGGCGCAGTTGCAGGCGGCGCTGGGGCGGGCGGTGGAACGCCAGGGGCCGACGTTGATCCAGGTGGATCAACGCCAATGGCAGGCAGCGGTACAGGGGTAGGTCAAAACCCTGTGGACGCCAGCAAGGCTGGCGTCCACAGGGAGGTTATCAGCCTGCTTGCGCTCGCAGCCTGGCGACATCGCGGATCGGCGGGGCGCCGTACAGGCGGCTGTATTCGCGGCTGAACTGCGACGGGCTTTCATACCCGACCCGATACCCCGCCACCGCCGCCTCCAGCCCGTCATTGAGCATCAACCGCCGCGCCTCCTGCAGGCGCAGTTGCTTCTGGTACTGCAATGGGCTCATCGAGGTCACCGCCTTGAACCGGTGGTGCAGTGTCGAGGTACTGAGATTGACCTCGCGGGCCAGGTCCTCGATGCGCAGTGGCTGCTGGTAATGCTGGTTGAGCCAGGCGATGGCCTGGGACACCCGGTGGGTCTGGCTGTTGGCCAGGGCAATTTCATACAGGCGATGCCCCTGGGGGCCACGCAGCAGGCGATAGAAGATCTCGCGACGGATCAGTGGCGCGAGGATAGGGATATCCCGCGGCGAGTCCAGCAGTTGGACCAGGCGAATGAGCGCATCGAGCAGCGGCGGGTCGCTCTTCTCCACGTACAGGCCACGCCCCGAAGGGCGGTTGGGCACCATCATCGGGCTGCTTTCGGCGATCAGCTGGCTCAATTGCGCGGGGTCGATATCCAGGCGCAAGGCAAGTGCCGGTTGTTCCGGGCTGGCCTTGAGCAGCGCGCCGCTGATCGGCAAGGTCACCGACACCACCATGTAGTGCAAGGGGTCGTAGGCGTAGTGCTCATCCCCGAGGATCAGGGTCTTGCTGCCCTGGGCCAGGATGCACAGCGCCGGTTGGGCCAGGGCGGGCATGCCACGAATTTCTTCCTGGTAGCACGTGAGGTACAGGTCGTCGATGGCCGAGGCCGGGCCGTGGGGCTCGCCGGCGTGGCGCTGGATCAGCGTGGCCAGCGCCTGGCGCTGGGGTTCCAGAGTCGGGTCGAAGGGCGGGGACAGGGTCATGGCGGGTTTCCTCTTGACCTGCGCAGCATAGGTTTGGGCAATGCCGGGCGCTAGTCAAAAGCTGCCGGGCGATTGCCTGATCCTGCCGCGCGACAGGATCAGGCAATCGCCCGGCAGTAATGGCCTAACGCTGCGCGCGGGGTGGCGCCTAACCTTGGCAGCCTGGTTATCGCCCCTTCGCTTCAAGGAGATCGTTCATGGCCCATCAGCAACCGGTCACTCACCTGGCGTTCATCCGTGCCAGCAACGGTCGTTCAGCGGAGCTTGGCGTGCGCCTGCGTGACTTGCTCGAACCTTCGTTGCGGGCGCCTGGCTGCCTGAGTTTCAGTGTGCAGCGTTCGCAGGTCGATGCCGACCTGTGGCTACTCAGTGGCAGTTGGCGCGACCAGCAGGCGATGAGCGGCTATTTCGCCTCGCCGACGTTGGATGTGTTTGGCGAACTGGTCCAGCAGCAGGTGGTCAGCAGCCTGGACCTTCACACCTTCGCTTAGTGTGTAGAATGCCGCCCCTCGATCAATCAGGCGGAGTGCAGCATGGCACGTAGAGAATTCCCCCACTTCGAAGCGGTGTCGGCGATGGTGCCGGTGGAAGGCGGCGGCTACCACGCGGCGATCGCCGTCAAGGCCCTGGGCATGGGCGGCGCGCCGCGTTTCCACAAGGTCCTCGATGGCCAGGTCTTCAACAGTGCACTGGCGGCCGACGAGGCCGCCAGTGCCGAACTCGCGCGCCTGCAAGGCGTGGGCGAGGAAGGTGAGCTGTTGTTCTGAATCAGGCTTGCGGGCGGGTCATCTTGAACAGCTCGCCCAGGGCGAAGTAGTCCGCCGGGCCGCCACCGCGCAGGATCGGTTCGGCGGCGGCAGTGTCGTAGATACCGTCCTTGAGCAGGTGTTCGGCAATGTGCACGGCCACCACCTCGCCGAGGATCAGCCAGCTCGGCACCAATTCCTGGTCGGCGCGCTTGAGCTGGACGATCTGGCTGACCTTGCACTCGAAGCTCACCGGGCTCTCGCCTACCCGGGGTACGGCGACCACCCGCGACGCGCTTGGGGTCAGGCCGCTGAGGGCGAACTCATCGATATCCGCAGCCACCGCGGCGCAGCTCTGGTTCATCTGCTCGGCCAGCGGGCGGGTGGCCAGGTTCCAGACGAACTCGCCGGTCTGCTCGATGTTGTTCAGGCTGTCTTTGCGCCCGACGCTGCAGAAACCGATGATCGGCGGAATGTAGTTGAAGGCGTTGAAGAAACTGTAGGGCGCCAGGTTCAGGCGGCCTTCACGGTCGTGGCTGGAAATCCAGCCGATGGGGCGTGGGCCGACAATGGCGTTGAAGGGGTCGTGGGGCAGGCCGTGGCCTTTGGCGGGTTCGTAGTAGTACATCTGAGCAAGGCCGTGAGGCCCTTCCTGGTGGAGGACGAGGCGTCTAGTGTGCCAAGCCTTGGCCCGGCTGAAAATGCTCAAGCCCGGCAAGTGCCGGGCTGGGGGGTGTGCATCGCGGATCAGCTGAAGCGTTGGCCGTTGGTACGGTCGAAACCGTCTTCGGCGAAGCGTTGGCCGTTGGTGCGGTCGAAACCGTCTTCGGCGAAGCGTTGGCCGTTGGTACGGTCGAAACCGTCTTCTGCGAAGCGCTGGCCGTTGGTGCGGTCGAAACCGTCTTCGGCGAAGCGTTGGCCGTTGGTGCGGTCGAAACCGTCTTCGGCAAAGCGTTGGCCATTGGTGCGGTCGAAACCATCTTCTGCGTAGTTCACCGATTGGCTCTGTGCGGCAGCAAAGCTGTGGGCATTGGTGCGGTCGAAGCCATCTTCCGCGAAAGCACCGGTGGCCAGCACCGAGAAGGCCAGGGTAAGGATCAGTTTGTTTTTCATGGTCGTTGCTCCAGTGGATTCGTTGAGTTCGTTGTTGCTATGGGTTGAATGTTACGCCGATAATTTTGATTAAAAAGCGCAAATATCAGCGTTAAATAATCTATTAAATAGATGTATTGGGGTGTGGGTATCGTCTCGTCAAGGGGGCGCTACCGTTGCCGAAATGACCGAGTGCTCTTCTACAGGCTCACAGCATCCGTGCTGGCCATTAATGGGCAATTAACGGCCACAACCATTCATCGCGCTTGATCAACGTATTTTTCATACGCCTCCAACCGATTTTTCAGCCTTGGCTGTTCACCATCGCCGCACCTAACCCTGGAGCGGCACAACAATGAACAAACTCCCGCAAATCACCCTGGCCTTCTGGGTCATGAAGATCTGCGCCACCACCCTTGGCGAGACCGCCGGCGACCTGCTGTCGATGACCCTCGACATCGGCTACGCCATGAGCTCGCTGCTACTGATCAGCGTGTTCCTGGCCACCCTGGTCACCCAGCTCTACTCGCGCCGCTATCATCCGCTGCTGTATTGGCTGGTGATCCTCTCCACCAGCACGGCCGGCACCACCATGTCCGATTTCATGGACCGCACCCTGGGCCTTGGCTATGCCACCGGCTCGGCGATCCTCATCGGCATCCTGCTACTGACCTTTGCCCTATGGCGCCTGAGCGGCAATCCGCTGGACGTCAACCGTATTCGCAACCGTGCTGGCGAGCTGTTCTATTGGGTGGCGATCCTGTTCTCCAACACCCTCGGCACCGCCCTGGGCGACTACCTGGCGGATGATTCCGGGCTGGGCTTCGCCGGTGGCGCGCTGCTGATCGGCGCAGCCATTGCCCTGGTGGCGGCGGCCCGCTACTGGACCAGGATCTCCGGCGTGGTGCTGTTCTGGATCGCCTTCGTCCTGACCCGTCCATTCGGCGCGACCCTGGGCGATGTGCTGACCAAGTCGCACGAAAAAGGCGGCCTGGACTTCGGCACGGTCGGCTCGTCGATGGTGCTCGGCGGGGTGCTGCTGGTGCTGGTACTGATGGCAACTTACTACCAGCGTCGTGAACCGCAGCGCGTGGCAGAAATGTCCTGAGCAGAAGCAAAAAAGGGGCGCCTCGTTGAACGGAGCGCCCCTTTATCGTTGTTGCGCCAGCGGGTCAGTCAGTGGTGATCCGCGAGTGTTGCTTGGTGTCCTTCATGGTCGCGTACACCAGCAGCGAGCAGGCGATGCAGCCGGTGACGTACCAGTAGAAGCCGGTCTCCATGCCGTTGCTCTTGAACCACAGGGCCACGTACTCGGCGGTGCCGCCGAAGATCGACACGGTCAGCGCGTAGGGCAGGCCGACGCCCAGGGCGCGGATCTCGGTGGGGAACAGCTCGGCCTTCACCACTGCGTTGATCGAGGTGTAGCCGCTGACGATGATCAGCGCCGCCATGATCAGGAAGAACGCGCCCCACCAGGTCTGGATGGTGTGCAGGGTGCTGAGGATCGGCACGGTGAACAGGGTGCCGAGCACGCCGAAGGCGATCAGTATCGGGCGTCGGCCGATCCTGTCGGACAGACCGCCGATCACCGGTTGCAGGCACATGAACAGGAACAGCGTGGCGGCCGAGATGGTGGTCGAGTCGCTGATGCTCATGCCCACGGTGTTGACCAGGTACTTCTGCATGTAGGTGGTGTAGGTGTAGAAGGCCAGGGTGCCGCCCATGGTCAGGCCGACCACGGTCAGCAGTTCCTTGGGGTGGCGCATCAGGGTGCGCATCAGGCTTTCCTTGGACTTTTCCTTCTTGGTGAAGGATGCCGTCTCTTCCATGCCACGGCGCAGGTACAGCGCGACCACCGCGCACAGCGCGCCAATCACGAACGGCACGCGCCAGCCCCAGGCATACAGCTCCTCGGTAGTCAGCACGTTCTGCAGGATGATCAGCACCGCCAGGGCGATGAGCTGGCCAGAGATCAGGGTCACGTACTGGAAGCTGGAGAAGAAGCCACGGCGGTCCTTGCTGGCCATCTCGCTGAGGTAGGTGGCCGAAGTGCCATATTCACCCCCCACCGACAGGCCCTGCATCAGGCGGGCAACCACCAGCAGAACGGGGGCGGCGACACCGATGGTCTCGTAGCCCGGGGTCAAGGCGATCACCAGGGAGCCGGCGCACATCAGCAGTACCGAGGCCATCAGCGCTGCCTTGCGGCCCTTGCGGTCGGCATACAGGCCCATCAGCCAGCCGCCGATCGGGCGCATCAGGAAGCCCACGGCGAAGATCGCGGCGGTGTTGAGCAGTTGCGCGGTGGTGTCGCCAGCGGGGAAGAAGGCCTTGGCGAAGTACAGTGAGAATGCGGCGTAGACGTACCAGTCGTACCATTCGACCATGTTGCCGATGGAACCACTGAAGATCGATTTGAGGCGGCTGGCGGTGGATTTTTCCGCGGCGGGTGCAACGGCCGCCCCGGTGGGCAGAGTGCTGGCGTTATCCATCAGGGGATACCTTCTCGTTGTTTTTGTGGAGCGCGCTCAAGGGCGCAGCTTGAGAAGGGTTTTGCAGAAGCTGTGCCAAATGGGTGCGGCATGATCCATTCGGGGGCATCAAGGCCCTTCGCCGGCATGGCCAGCGGGTACAGAAGCGGCGCGGATCCTGGCTCGGCGTGATTCCCGTAGGCGCCGGCCTTGTAGGCGAAGGGCTGCAGCGCAGCCCCGGCAATGATGGTATGAATAGGCGAAATCCCGCTCATCCAGCCTGTTGAGTAGGCGGAAATCCGCTTACTCAGTCGCCGAGAAAGTCCTCGCGTACCAGCCCATGCCGCTGCATCTTCTCGTTCAGCGTGCGTCGCGGCAGTTGCAGCGTTTCCATCACCGCCTTGATCTCGCCCTTGTGCTGGCGCAAGGCCGCGCGCAGGCACTGGGCCTCGAACGCTTCCATCTGCCCGGCCAGTGAGTGAGCCTCTGACGCTGTGGCCAGGTTCGGCGAATCCAGCCCCAGGGCATGGCGTTCGGCAGCGTTGGCCAGCTCGCGCACATTGCCCGGCCAATCATGGCCCAGTAGTTGCGCCAGCTGCGCGCCGCTCACCGCCGGTGCGCTGCGGCCCAGGCGTTCGGCGCTGGCGCGGGCGAAGTGTTCGAACAGCAGAGGGATGTCTTCGCGCCGCTCGCGCAGCGGCGCCAGGCGCAACTCGGCGACGTTCAGGCGATAGGCCAGGTCCTCGCGGAAACGCCCGGCGCGGGCCTCCTCGAGCAGGTCGGGCTTGGTCGCGGCGATGATCCGCAGGTCCACCTCGATGCTCTGGTTGGCCCCAAGGCGTTCCAGCTTGTGCTCCTGGATCACCCGCAGCAACTTGGCCTGCTGGGCCAGCGGCATGCTTTCGATCTCGTCAAGGAACAGCGTGCCGCCATTGGCGTACTCCAGCTTGCCGATGCGTTTGCCTTGGGCGCCGGTGAAGGCACCGCTTTCATGGCCGAACAGCTCGGCTTCGAACAAGCTCTCGGGGATCGCCGCGCAGTTGAGGGCGACGAACGGCTTGTCGGCGCGCGGGCCGAAATCGTGCAGGCAGCGGGCCACGCGCTCCTTGCCGCTACCGGTCTCGCCGCGGATCAGCACATTGACCGGCAGGCTGGCCAGCTCCAGCACCTGGCGGCGCAGCTGTTGCAGGCCCTGGGACATGCCCAGCAAGGTGCTTTCCAGCTGCGCCTTGAGGTCGGCCTGTTCGTGCAGGCGGCGGTTTTCCAGCACCAGTTGGCGCTTTTCCAGGGCACGGCCAAGGCTGCCCATCAGGTGTTGCGGGGTGAAGGGCTTTTCCAGGAAGTCGTAGGCGCCGTTGCGCATGGCCTCCACGGCCATCGGCACGTCGCCGTGGCCGGTGAGCAGGATCACCGGCAGGTCGGGGTCGATCTGGCGCAGGCGTTCGAGCAACTGCATGCCCGACAGGCCCGGCATGCGCACATCGCTCAGCACCACCCCGGGAAAATCACGGGGCAACTGCGCCAGGCAGTCCTCGCCACGGGCGAACAGTTGCACGCTGAAGCCCGACAGGCTCAGCCACTGCTCCACCGCGCTGCGGATACTGGCTTCGTCATCGACGACGATCACTGAATTCAACATGCAGGCTCCAGGTCGCGAGGCAGGGTCAGGCTGAAGCGCGCGCCGCCCGGCAGGTTATCCACCCGCAGGCAGCCGCCGGCATCGGTGACGATGCCATAGGAGATGGCCAGGCCCAGGCCCAGCCCTTCGCCGACCGGCTTGGTGGTGAAGAACGGGTCGAAGACCTTGGCCAGGTCGCTCTCGAGAATGCCACCGCCTGAGTCGAGCACGCTCAGGCGCCACTGCGCGCCATCGGCCTCGATGCGGATCTCCAGACGTTTGTAGCGCTTGTCGGTCATGGCGTCGAGGGCGTTGCGCAGCAGGTTGATCAGCACCTGCTCCAGGCGGATCGCGTCGCCGCGCACCCAGGCCGGGCGTGCCAGGTACAGGGCCACTTCGACGCCTTCGGCACGGATGCGCGCATCGAGCAGGTGCAGGGCCTGGTCGACCACGGTGGCCAGGTCCATGCGCTCGCGCAGACCGCCGGGGCTGTTGCGGGCGAAGGTCTTCAGGTGGCCGGTGAGCGCGGCCATGCGCGTGAGCATCTGCTCCAGCGGCTCCAGGGCCTGGCGCGCCTCGTCGTGGCGGCCGTGGTCGAGCAGCAGGCGCAAGGTTTCCAGCTGCATGCGCTGGGTGGTCAGCGGCTGGTTGATTTCGTGGGCCAGGGCTGCCGACATCTGCCCCAGCGCCGCCAGCTTGGCCGACTGCACCAGGCCTTCCTGGGCGGTGCGCAACTCACGGGTGCGTTCCTCGACCAGGCCCTTGAGCTGTTCGCGGCTGCGCTGGCGCAGGCGGGCCAGGCGCAGGCGCTGGCTGACGAACAGCACGGCGAACACCAGGCTCAACCAGATCGCGGCGGCGGCCAGGGCGGCATTGCGCCCGTCCTCGGCGACCTGGGGCTTGCGCAGCAGGTGCAGGGTCCAGCCCTCGGCTTCCAGGGGCAGGCTTTCCCAGAGGTACTCGGCGCTGCCGTCGGGCCCCTGCACGCGGGTCAGGTGGCTGTTGTCGGCGAAGCGGGTCAGGGCCTGGTGCTGCAGGGGGACCAGGGGTTGTTTGTCGTACTGGCGGGTTTCGGCCAGTTCGGCGCGGTCGACACCGCTCAGTGGTTGCAGTTCGCGATAGCGCCAGCCGTCCTGGTTGGCGATGAAGGTGATGCCGCGGGCGTCGCTGACCAGCAGGATATCGCTGCCTTGGCGCCACTCGCGTTCAAGTTCGGGGAACTCCAGCTTGACCACCATGGCGCCGAGGAAGCGGCCGTGTTCGTCGTTCACCGCGCTGGACAGGAAGTAGCCCGGCACGCCGCTGGTCACGCCGACCGCGTAGAAGCGGCCACTGCCCTGGCTGCGGGTCTGCTTGAAATAGGGGCGAAAACCGTAGTTGGAGCCCACATAGGTGGTTGGCAGGCGCCAGTTGCTGGCGGCGATGGCCAGGCCGGTGCGGTCGAGCAGCTCGAGGGTCGAGGAATTGGCGGCGCCATTGATGCGCTCGAGCTTGCGGTTGAGGGCGTCCTGCACCTGCTCGGTGACCGGGCCGCGCAGGGCGGCGATCAGCTCCGGGTCCAGCGCCAGCACGGCGGGCAGGGCGCGGTAGCGCTCGATCAAGGTATGCAGGGCGTTGGCGTACAGGCCCAGTTGCTGGCTGGCGCGCCGGGCGTCGGTTTCCATGGCCTGGCGCTTGGCCTGGTGCATGGCCCAGCCGGCGCTGAGGGTGGTGCCGACCAGGATCAGCAGGATGATCAGACCCAGGCGCAGGGCACGGAAGGATGAGGGCATGGAGCGGATCCGGGATCTCGGTTGTCTGTGCCGGCCCCTTCGCGGGCAAGCCCGCTCCCACAGGGGACATGCATGACTCTGTGGGAGCGGGCTTGCCCGCGAAGGGGCCGAACCGGCTTAACGCAGCTCGAAGCTCTGCTGCTGCACCGCTTGCGAGTCGAGGCCGACCTGGACGTTGAACTGGCCCGGCTCGGCGACGTGCTGCAGCTGGCCATTGTAGAACTTCAGGTCTTCCTCGCTGATGTCGAAGGTCAAGGTTCGCGACTCGCCGGCCTTGAGCATCAATTTCTGGAAGTTCTTCAGCTCTTTCACTGGGCGGCTCATCGATGCGCTCTGGTCCTGGATGTACAGCTGCACCACGGTCTCGCCATCACGCTTGCCGCTGTTCTTCACCGTCACCTTGGCTTGCAGCTTGCCGCCGCGCGCCAGCTTCGCCTCCGAAAGCTTCAGCCCGGAGAGCTCGAACTGGGTGTAGCTCAGGCCGTAGCCGAACGGGTACAGCGGGCCGTTGGGCTCCTCGAAGTACTGCGAGGTGTAGTTGCCCGGCTTGCCTGGGGTGAACGGTCGGCCGATGCGCATATGGTTGTAGTACATCGGGATCTGCCCGACCGAACGCGGGAAGGTGATGGCCAGACGCCCGGACGGGTTGTAGTCGCCGAACAGCACGTCGGCGATGGCGTTGCCACCTTCGGTGCCGCTGAACCAGGTTTCCAGGATGGCATCGGCCTGTTCGCGCTCCCAGGCGATCGACAGCGGGCGGCCGTTCATCAGCACCAGCACCAGCGGCTTGCCGGTGGCCTTGAGCGCCTTGATCAGGTCGCGCTGCACGGCCGGGATTTCCAGGGTCGTGCGGCTCGAGGACTCGTGGGACATGCCACGGGACTCGCCGACCACGGCCACCACCACGTCGGCCTGCTGCGCGGCCTTGAGCGCTTCGTCGAGCAGCACCGCGGCCGGGCGCGGGTCGTTGATGATTTCTGGCGCGGCGAAGTTGAGGAAGTTCAGGTAGTCGAACATCGCCTTGTCGCCGGTGACGTTCGAGCCTTTGGCATAGACCACCTTGGCCTTGCCGGCGACGGCGCGGGCCAGCCCTTCGCGCACAGTCACCGAATGTTCCGGACGGCCATCGGCGGCCCAGCTGCCCATCATGTCGATTGGCGCGTCGGCCAGTGGGCCGACCAGGGCGATGGTGCCGGCTTTCTTCAATGGCAGGGTCTGTTCGCGGTTTTCCAGCAGTACCAGGCTGCGGCGGGCCACATCACGGGCGGCCTCGCGGTGCAGGCGGTCGTTGCCGTAGTAGTCCTTGAGGTCGGTTTGCGGCTTGGGAATACGTACGTACGGGTCCTTGAACAGGCCCATGTCGTACTTGGCGCCCAACACTTCGCGCACGGCCTGGTCCAGTTCGGCCTGGGTGACCTCGCCGGACTTGAGCAAGCCTGGCAGTTCCTCGCCATAGAGGGTGTCGTTCATGCTCATGTCGATACCGGCCTTGATCGCCAGCTTGGCGGCCTCGCGGCCATCACGGGCGACGCCATGGCGGATCAGTTCCTGGATGGCGCCGTGGTCGCTGATGGTCACGCCCTTGAAGCCCCACTCCTTGCGTAGCAGGTCGTTCATCAGCCAGGTGTTGGAGGTGGCCGGCACGCCGTTGATCGAGTTCAATGCCACCATCACCCCGCCGGCACCGGCGTCGAGCGCGGCGCGGTAGGGCGGCAGGTAGTCGTTGTACATCTTCGGCAGGCTCATGTCGACCGTGTTGTAGTCGCGTCCGCCCTCCACCGCGCCATACAGGGCGAAGTGCTTGACGATGGCCATGATGCTGTCGGCGTTGGCCGGGCTCGAGCCCTGGAACGACTTGACCATCACCTGGCCGATCTTCGAGGTCAGGTAGGTATCTTCGCCGAAGCCTTCACTGGTACGGCCCCAGCGTGGGTCGCGGGCGATGTCGACCATTGGCGCGAAGGTCATGTCCAGCGAGTCGGCGGCGGCCTCGATGGCCGATGTGCGGCCGACCTTGGCGATGGCGTCCATGTCCCAGGTGGCGGCCAGGCCCAGGCTGATCGGGAAGATGGTGCGCTCGCCGTGGATGGTGTCGTAGGCGAAGAACATCGGGATCTTCAGGCGGCTGCGCATGGCGGCGTCCTGCATCGGCCGGTTCTCGGGGGCGGTGCGCGAGTTGAAGGTGCCACCGATGCGACCGGCGGCGATTTCCTCGCGGATCTTCTCGCGCGGCATCTCGGGGCCGATGCTGATCAGGCGCAGCTGGCCGATTTTCTCGGCCTCGGTCATCTGGCCGACCAGGTGATCGATGAACGCCTGCTTGTCTTGCAGGGGCGGGGCGGAGGGGGCGGCAAGGGCCGCCTGACTGGCAAGGCCCATGGCCAGGCCCAGCAAAGACAGTTTCATCATCAGTTCCGTTGTCGTGTGAAAGCGGTTTTCGAGACGTTTCCTACGTTCGTTGTTGTAGAGTCCGCCGGGTGTATGCCGGATCATTCGTCCATGATCCGGAGCAGTCGCGGATTATGCCTTATATGAGCCGCTTGTTGAGATACACTCTCGCCCACCCGAGTGCCGGGATAACAACGATAAGAACGCTCGAGAGACGATGGCATGACCGAATACGAACAGCGCCAGATCGCCGAGGCGATCGCGCGCGCCGAGCGGCGCACCGATGCGGAGCTGGTCACCGTGCTGGCGCGCCGCGCCGATGACTTCCCCTATTTGCCTCTACTGTGGGCCGCGCTGTTGGCCTTGCTGGTGCCGGGCCTGCTGCACCTGTGCTTGGGCGGGATCGGTGTCAACGGCCTGCTGCTGGCGCAGATGCTCACCTTCATCGGTTTGTGCCTGGTGTTGCGCCAGCCGCGCCTGGCTGCCTGGGTGGTGCCGTCGGTGCTGCGCCGGCGACGCGCTTCCGGGCTTGCCCGCCAGCAGTTTCTGGAACTCAACCTGCAGCGCACCGCTGGCGCCACCGGGGTGCTGATCTTCGTCAGTGAAGCCGAGCGGCATGTGGAGATCCTGGTCGACGAGGGCATCGACCGGCACCTGCCCAAGCAGGCACGGGCGGCGATCGTCGCCCGGTTCGCCGAGCAGGTGCGCCAGGGGCATACCCTGCAGGGCTTCGTCGAATGCATCGAAGCCTGTGGTGAATTGCTCAGCGAGCACGTACCGCCGACCCATGCGCGCAACGAGTTGCCCAATCGCCTGGTCATTCTCGACTGACAGGCGCCCATCGCGAAAACCTTCGCGATGGGCCGTCATCGACGTAGAATGCGCGGCATTGCGCATCGCGCCCTCCGCATTCCGAGGCACCCGTTTACATGTCTTCCTCATCGACCGCCCCCACCGCGCCGGACGCGCGTGCCCAGTTTTTGCGCCAGCTGGCTGACGCCCTGGCCGATGGCAGCCTGACCAAGCTGGTCCTGGCCCGCCATGTCGGCGCAGACCAGAGCCTGCAACGCATCATCGCCAAACCGGTGCAGATCAAGGGCGAGCCGTGCCTGCAACTGGTCTATCGCCACCAGACCCGCGACATCACCCGCAACCTGCCGCTGCAACAAGCCCAGGCGTTGATTGCAGAGCTATTGCCGCAGAGCTTTCGCAATGCCCACCTGTTCATCACCGAGGGCGAGGTGCAGCTGGAGTTCAGCAAGAAGGGCAAGCCGATGCTGCGTCACCACCTGTCTCAGCAGGCCCCGCGCGCAGCGGCGCCTGCCGCGCACGACCGCGAGAAGAAACGCTACCTGGAGCTGTCGCGGCCGTTTCTGCGTGACCTTGGCGTGACCGATGCGCAGGGCGCGCTGATCCCGTCGATGTCACGCAAGTGGAAACAGATCAACAAGTTCATCGAAGTCTTCGACCACGCCCTGGCCGGTGCGCCGGTGGCGGCTGACCAACTGCTGCGGGTGGCCGATTTCGGTTCGGGCAAGGGCTACCTGACCTTCGCCATGCACGACTACCTGCGCAACAGCCTTGGGCGCGAGGCACAGGTAACCGGCGTCGAACTGCGCCCGGACATGGTCGAGCTGTGCAATGCCGCCACCGCGCGCCTGGAGCATCCGGGCCTGGTGTTCGAATGCGGCGATGTGCGCAGCGTGGTACCCGAGGCCATTGAGGTGATGATCGCCCTGCATGCCTGCGACATCGCCACCGACTATGCCATCCATACCGGCATTCGCTGCAACGCCGCGATCATCATGTGCTCGCCGTGCTGCCATAAGCAGATCCGCCCGCAGTTGCACAGCCCTGGCCTGCTCCAGCCGATGCTGCAGTACGGCCTGCACCTGGGGCAGCAGGCCGAGATGCTGACTGACAGCCTGCGCGCGCTGTACCTGGAGGCCTGTGGGTACGAGACCAAAGTCTTCGAGTTCATTTCGTTGGAACACACCAACAAGAACAAGATGATTCTGGCGGTGAAGCGGCGCCAGCCCCAGGACAACGCTGCCTTGCTGGAGAAGATCAGCCAGCTCAAGGCGTTCTACGGGGTGCAGGAGCATTGTCTGGAAAGCCTGCTGCGGGCGGATGGGTTGATTGCCGGGTAAGGCGCCTGGTTGCGCGGTTTTGCCCTTCTCTTTATAGGATCTTTCCCAAGACGTCTGCATGGACTGGGATGCGTTGCGCCAGGGCCTAGGCTGGTTCGGGATGACGCCTGTCGGCGCTACCTGGGTTGTCACTTGACAACCTTGTCCTGACATCCATACTGGAGCACAGCCGATGGCCCGTCCTATCCATCCCAACAAGGAAGTTGAGCAAACCCTGACCCATGCCGAGGCACAGGGCTGGAAGGTGGTGGTTCGGGGAGGCCATTGCTGGGGGCGCATCTACTGCCCCAATAACGACCGCGAATGCCGTTGTGGCGAGTTCTGCATCACCAGTGTGTGGAGTACGCCGCGAAACCCAGGCACCTTTGCCCGGCAGTTGCGCCGGATCGTCGACAACTGCACGTCGACTCGCGGGATCGTCAACCAGCCAGCGGAGCGCATCTGATGGAATACGAATTCACCCTCAAGTATCAATTGTCCGGCCCCCAAGACATCGATGCGCTGATCGAGCGCCTGGCCGAGGCCGGTTGTGACGACGCCGTGGTTGGCATCGGCCAGCCGGGCCGCCTGGCCCTGGCCTTTGCCCGTGAGGGGGCGACGGCGCAGGAGGCACTGCACAGTGCCCTGGCGGATGTTCGGCGGGCCTTGCCGCAGGCCCAGCTGATCGAAGCGAGCCCTGACCTGGTCGGCCTCACCGATGTGGCAGAGGTGGTGGGGGTATCGCGGCAGAACATGCGCAAACTCATGCTCACTCACCCGAGCACCTTCCCGGCACCGGTGCATGACGGCAGCCTGTCGCTCTGGCACTTGGCCGATATCCTCGCCTGGATGCAGGCGCGTGGTACCCACGCGGTCGTCCAGGCGGTTTTCGATGTGGCATCCAGTGCAATGCAGGTGAATGTCGCCAGGGCACAAGAGCGTGTTGGCGGCGCAAGCGACTGACCAGGCACGCGGTGCAGTCCCTTGCCGCGTCGCCTGGCTGGTTCAGAAGAACCGGGTCACGCTGATCTTGGCATTGCGCCCGACGGTAAAGGCATTTTCCCCAGACAACTCCGGACGCACGGCTTTGTTGAACAGGTTGTCCACCGTCAGGTTGACTTCGGTCCCCTTCAAGTAGGGCTGCTGAGGCTTCCAGTTGGCGAACAGGCCGTGGATGTCGTAGCGGTCATTGCCGAAGTTGTCGTAGTAGCGGTCGCCCAGGGCACTGGCCGGCCCCTCAAAATACTTGTCGCTGGGCAGGTGCTTGGTGGCGCCGACGAACTGCGCGGTCCAGCCTACACGGGCATCCCAGGCAGGAATCTTGACCCCCAGCGTGGTGATCCATTTCGGTGCCGGCACATCCTTGGCCCAGACGTCCGGCCCCCAGGGGTTGGTGTAGGCACCTTCGTGACGGCCTTCCATCCAGGCGTAGGAGATGGCGCCGAACAGGTAGGTGGAGTCATAGAAGGTTTCGATCTCGAAGCCCTTGTACACCACGTCACCGATATTGCGGTAGTTGCCCATCAGGCCCTTGCCGCAGGTCTTGTCGATGTTGCCGCCAGTGACCATCTGCTGCTGGCAGCCGATGCCGGTGGCCTTGAAGATTTCGTCGCTGACCTTGTTGCGGAACAGCGTGGTGCGGATCTGCGCACTGTCGCCCTGGGTGAAGACATCGGCAAAGGTGCTGATGCTGCCGGCACGCAGGCCGACGATGCGTTCGGGGTCGAGGTTGCGGCTGCTGGCGGTGCGGCTGCCGATGCCCTGTACTTCATACTGCTCGTCCAGCACCGGGGCGCGCCAGGTCTTGCTGTAGTCGGCGAACAGCACGGTCTGCTCGTTCATCTTCCAGAACAGCGACAGGCGCGGCGACCAGCCGGTGTAGGTCTTGGCGCTGTAGTCGTGGCCAGCGGCCGGGTTGTTGTAGTACGGCGCCTGGTTGGGCTTGCCCTCGTTGGTGACATGGTCGTAGCGCAGCGACGGGGTGATGGTCAGGTCGCCCAGGGTGATGGCGTCCTGCACGTAGTAGCCCTGGCTGTCGACCTTGCCGCTGGGCATGAAGTACGGCTGGTAGTGGCCGTAGTTGTAGCGGGGGATTTCATAGGACTTGCCGGGCATCCACATCTGCGTGTCGCGATCGTGGCGGCGGATCTGCACGCCGGTGGTGAGCGCGTGCTCCAGTGGCCCGGTGAGGAAGGTGCTGGTGTTGCTCACATCGAGCATGCGGTCCTGGTACTCGGTGTCCATCCGCCGCCCGCCCGTGGACGGTTGCAGCACCGCGTTGGCATTGCGTTCATCGGTTTGCCGGGTGTCAGACTCCGAGTACTTCACCTGCAGGTCCACCCACGGGTTTTCGATCGGTTGGTACTTGTAGGTGGCCGACCAGGTGGTATCGACGGTGGTGCGGTTGGCCAGGAAGCGCTTGAGGGCGTCGGCGTAACCGTACTTCTGGATGTTCGCCGCCGAGGGCGGCACCGAATAGGCGGTGGAGGCGAAGGTGGCCCAGCGTTCGCTCTCCGAGCGCGACCAGGAAAAGCCCAGGCTGTGCTCGTCGGTGAAGTGGATGTTGGTCTTGAGCAGCGCGCCTTCCAGGTCCAGGGCACTGTTGGGCAGGCGCTGCGGGTTGATCGGCCAGCTGTTGGTCGGATCGGGCAGTTTGTCGGCCATCTTCAGGTCGCCACCGTCGCGCTTGGTGAAGTAGGCCAGGCCATCGATGCGCCCGTCGTCGCTGCGGCCGAACACGGCCGAGCTGTAGACCTGCTGGTGGTCGTTGCTGGCGTAACCGTACTTGAGCATCGCGCCACTGTTGCGGCCTTCCTGCAACAGGTCGGTGGCATCCTTGGTTTCCATGTGCACGCTGCCGCCGAGGCCACCGTTGCCGGTCTTGACCGAGTGCGGGCCTTTCTCGACCTCGATGTACTTGATCAACTCCGGCTCGATGAAGATGGTGCCTTGCTGGTAGCGCTCGAAGCCGCTCTTGGGCGCGCCGTCGACGGTCATCGGCACGTCTTCGGCGTCGCCCATGCCCCAGATGTTGATGGTCTGGCCGCCGGGCTTGGACGAACCGCCCATGTTCACCCCGGGCAGGGTGGCCAGCACGCTGGGGATGTTGCTCGGTTGGTAGCGATCGATCTGTTCCTGGTTGAGGGTCGAGCGTCCGACGTTGCTGGGGTCGACCTGCAGGCCATCACCGACGATGCTTACCGCGCCCAGTTGCAGGCTGTTGTCGGCCACCGGGTCGTTGTCGCGCAGGCGCACCACGTAGGTATTGCCCATGCGCACCACGTTGAAGCGGCTGCCCAGCAACAGGCGGGTAATGGCCGCCTCGGCCTCGAAGTCGCCCTGCAGCGCCGGTGCCTGGGTGCTGCCGAGCAGTGCTTCGTCGAACAGCAGTTGCACCTTGGCCTGCTGGGCCAGCTGGCTCAGCGAGCGTGCCAGCGACTGGGCCGGCAGGTCGAACGCAACCGGCGCGGCTTCGGCGGCCAGGCTCACGGACAGGCACAGGGCAAGCAGGGTGGGTCGGACAGGCAGGCAGTGCAAAGGACGCAACGCGAACAACATGGTTTCCCCCAAACGGCAAAAGGCCGGAAAAATGCCTGCCATCACGGGGCAGGCGGGGAGGAAGACGCGTGCTTGCGAAAAAACCTCACCTGCGAATGATAAAAATTCTCAAGATTATCGGGCGTGGCGTCACGCGCCTCAGCGCCGTTCGATGCGCAAGCGCCCGTCGGCAAGCAGCGTGGTCTTGACCGGCAGCAGCGCCGGCAGGGCATTGAGCAGGGCATCGGGGTCATGCACATCGAGGTTGCCGGACACCTTGTAGCGACCCAGCGCCGGGTCGGCCAGCAGCACGGGGTGCTGGCGGTACAGGCCGACTTCGTCGATCAGGCTGGCCAGTTCGCGATTGCGAAAGCTCACATGCCCCTCGCGCCAGTCGGCCACTGGCTGTTCGCCCAGTTCCTGGCGGGTCAGGGTGCCGCGGGCCAGGTCATAGGTGGCGCCCTGGTGGGCGCCAAGCAGCAGCGGTGGGTGGCGTTCGCCGGGGGTTTCGAACGCCACCTGGCCGTGGGTGACACCGACCACCAGTTCCCGCTCGCCCCGACGCAGGTCGAAGCCGGTGCCGACCACGCGCACGCGACCAGCGCCGGCATCGACGAACAGCGGGCGTTCCTTGTCGGGGGCAACTTCGATGTACAACTGGCCATGGTCGAGGTGGATCAGCCGTCGCTCGGCATCGAACGCCAGGCGCAGGCGAGTCTGTGCGTTGACGGTCAGCACACTGCCATCGGGCAATTGCAGCGTGCGCAGGCTCGGGCTCGCGGCGATGCGCTCATCGACGGTGGCGCTGCCGGCCCCCAGGTTGCCAACCAGCAACGCGCACAGCATGGCCGCCGCCGTCGCCAGGGCCGGTCGCCAGCGCGGCGCCCGGCGCACGGGCAAGGGTAGCGGACGATTGGCTTGCTTGAGCGCGGCCAGGTCGTCCCACAACTGCTCGAACTGGCGGTAGGCATGCGCGTGTTCCGCTGTCTGCATCCACTGGCTGAATGCCTTGCGCTCGTCCCGCGTTGGATGGTTGCGGTTGCGGCTGAACCAGCTCGCCGCCTGGGCGTCGATCGGGCGTGGGTCGCGCGCGTCGGTGGGGGTCATGGGGACTGCTCCGTGCCGGTGTCACTGTCCAGGCGTTGCTTGCATTGCAGCAGGGCGGCGGCGATGTGCTTCTCGACCATGCTGACGGAAATGTTCATGCGTGCTGCGATCTGGGCCTGGGTCAGGCCTTCGAAACGGTGCAGCATAAGGGCTTCGCGCCGTCGCGGCGAGAGTTCGTCGAGTACCTGGCGCAATTGATTCAGCCGCTGCTGTTGCTGGGCGTGGTCCAGCGGATCGCTGGCGGTGGGCGCGTGTGCTTCGGCCAGGCTGTCGTCGGTCAACTGCGCCTGGCGTACCTTCTGCCGCCGCCAGTGGTCGCTAAGCAGGTTGCGCGCCACCTGGAACAGGAACGCCCGGGGTTGCTCGACCTTGGCCCGGTCGCGGTAGCCCAGCCATTGGGCGAACACGTCCTGGGTCATGTCCGCGGCATCGCTGGCATTGTCCATGCGCTTGCGCAGGAAATGCAGGATGTCGGCGTAGAAACCGTGGGCGACTGGGTCGGGTTTTGGGCGTTGCATGCACGCTTTCCGGGGCTGGCCTTGAGGAAAGGGTGCGGATCTTATCGAGAATTATTTACATTTGCAAAGTGCGTGCGTCAGTGCCGACGATTGAACGCGGCTGGGACGCTGATCGCCAGTTCCGCCAGGCCCATTGGATGGCTGGAGGCGTCGAAGAAGTGCAGCGAAATCTGCTCGAGATCGCCGAAACGGTCGATGAAGTGCTGTTTCTGGTTGATGATCGACGCCTCGCTCAATGGACGGATGGCGATCGTCAGGTGCCGCGGGCGTGCCTGGCGGATGGCATCGAGCAGGTGCTGGTCGCTGCTGTCCAGGTGCTGACCGAACAGGCACAGGCTGCCTTGCTCGCGGGCCAGTTCGCCGAGGCTCCAGGCCAGGTAGTCGGAGTGGCGGATGGCGCGCAGCTTGTCTTCGCTGCGGCTTTCGTTGATGAACAGCGGCACTTCGCCGGGAATGTTCACGGCAAAGCCTTCGAGCAGTTCGGCCTGCGCCGCGCTGCGTTGGCGGGTGCTGCCATCGGGTAGCTTGAGCAGGTGCATGCCGCCATGCAGGTGCAGGATGCGGGTGCCTTCACTGGCGGTGCGGCGTACGTCGAAGAACCCTTGCTCGTCGAACAGGCTGGCGAAACCCTCCGGGTTGTCCGCCACGGCCCAGGGCAGGATCAGGTCGTAGTTGCTGGTGTAGACGTTGCGGTACTGACGCAAGGCCTGGTTGATGGCGGCGCGGGCACTGGCATCGAACAGCGGCCAGGGCAGGTGCACGGCGCGCACCGCATGGATCAACGCTTCCTTGATCGAGTAATAGCGGTTGAGCGGCGCGGTGGAGTTGATCGCCAGGGCCGCGTTGGTCCGCACGGTGGTGTTCAGGCTGCTCAGCAGTGGTTCGAACAGCTCGCTGCCCACGGCCTTGAACAGCGCCTGGTCACTCACCCCCAGGCCCTTGTGCCGTACCTGCTGGGCCTGCTCGTACAGTGAGAAGTAGCCGAAGGGCTTCCACAGCGCCCGGCTGGCACCGTTGCCCAGGAGCAGGGCAGTGCTGGGGTGGCGCTGGTTGAGGTCGGCCCAGGTGGGCAGGTGGGCGTCGAGTGCGGGCATGGGTGGTCCGTTGGGTGAGGCGGAAAACGCCGGGGACTTTAGCATGTCATGCAGAGTGTGCGAGGCTTGCGCGCTCAAGGATTGCCCCGTTGACCCCGCCGGCCCCAGCCAGGGCCGGTCTTGATTTGCAAAGGACTACCTGAATGTACAAATCCTTCCTGCTGGCCACGTTGCTGGCGACCTCCACTGCCCAGGCCGCCGACGGTCAGGCGCTGGCCCGCGCCCAAGGCATCCCCCACCCGGCGGTGATTGCTCACCGCGGCGCTTCCTTTGATGCCCCGGAATCCACCACGCCGGCCTACCTGCTGGCCCGCGAGCTGGGCGCCGACTACCTGGAAATGGACCTGCAACGCACCCGCGATGGTGTGCTGGTGGTGGTCCACGACGATGTGCTGGGGCGTACCAGCGATGTCGCCGAGCGCTATCCCGAGCGCAAGTCCAGCCCGGTCAGTGCCTTCACCCTGGCCGAACTCAAGGCGCTGGATGCCGGCAGCTGGTTCAACAAGGCCTATCCCGAGCGAGCCCGAGACGCCTTCAAGCAGCAACGCATCCTCACCCTGGACGAGGTGATCGATATCGCCGAAGGCAACCCCGAGCGTCATCCCGGCCTGTACATCGAGACCAAGGAACCGGCGCAGTTTCCCGGTATCGAGCAGGACCTGAAAAAACGCCTCGAAGCCCGCGGCTGGCTCGACAAACCGGGGCAGGTGGTGCTGCAGACCTTCGATCGCAACAGCCTCAAGCTGCTGCACCAAGCCATGCCGCAGGTACCGAAGATTCTCCTGCTGTGGGTTGCCAAGGGCAGCATCGAGCCGGCCTCCGGGCAGGACTTCAGTGACTCCGGCGAGCAGGACAAGTCGGCCTTCTACGCCCGCCAGCAACCCAAGGACCCTGCCGAGTTCGAGCGCTGGCTGGACTACGCCAAGGCCGACGGCGCCATCGGCACCGGTCCTTCGGCGGTGCGCACCCACCTGGGTGAGCAGAGTTATTCCGACCTGATCCAGCCATGGATGAACCAGGCCAGCCACGACAAAGGGCTGCTGGTGCATGTGTACACCCTCGACGAAGCGGTGGACTACGGCAAGGCGATGAAGGCCGGTGTGGATGGCATCTTCACCAACCGCGCCGGCGAACTGATGCGCTTCTATGGCCGGCCCGTCCCCCAGAACGAAGGGCAGTTGCTGCACAAGCTGGGTTACTGAGCTGCTGGCGATGGCTCGACGACATGTGTGAGAATGATAGGAATTCCTATTAACGGTCTCGCACAGTCACCCGCAATGACAAGCCTTTCCACCCCCTGGAACGCCCAGCCGGCGTTCCAGGCCATCGTCGATGATCTCCTGGCTCACTACAGCGACCTGCGGCGCTACCTCGGCGGCCGCCTGCGCAACCCCGACGACGCCGCCGATATCGCCCAGTCGAGTTTCGCCCAGGCTTATGCCCATGCGCTCAATGCGCCGGTGATCAACGCCCGTGCCTTGCTGTTCCAGGCCGCGCGCAACCTGTGCATCGACCAATACCGGCGGCGTACCACCGAGCTGGCGGCACTGGAAGACTGGCTGGTGCGCGCCGAGCCGTTCAGCCCGAGCGTGGAGGCGATCATGATCGCCCGCGAACAGCTGCAGCACCTGATTGCGCGCATCGAGCGCATGCCGCGCTTGCGCCGCGAGGTATTCGTTCGCGTGCGCCTGCATGGCCATAGCCATCGCGAAGTGTGCGAGGCACTGGGGCTGTCGGCCAAGTCGGTCGAGCTGCATATCGCCCGGGCCGTGTTCGACTTGTCCGAGCTGCGCCTGGCCGCTCGCCATGACTGAGCCGGTGGCGCCGCGCAAGGTACGGCAGGCGTTGGTCTACCTGGCGGCCTTGCACGGCGAGGACCCCGAGCGTGTCGGCAAGACCCAGGGGCTGGTCCAGCGCTGGCGCGGCAAGAGTGCCGAGCATGAAAGGGCCTGGCAGGAGGCCGAGCAGCGCTGGCAATTGGTGCATCGCCTGGTACCGCAATTGCGTGGCGCGGTGCAGCCGCAGGCCTTCGACCCTGGGCGCCGGCGCGTGCTGCGCCAGGGCGGCGCGCTGGCCGTGCTGCTGGCCGCGGGGGGCTGGCTGGGCTGGATGTTCCAGCGTACCGCGGCGTACCAGCAAGACCTGCAGACCGGCCACGGGCAAGCGCCGCAAGCCTTGCCGCTGGCCGATGGCAGCCAGTTGCAGGTGGCGGCCGAAAGCAACCTGCGGGTGCGTTTCGATCATCTCCGGCGCCAGGTGCTGCTGCTGCATGGCCATGTCTATTTCGACGTGGCTCATGAGCGCTGGCGTTCATTCCTGGTCAGCACCCGGCTGGGCAGCGTGGAAGTGCTCGGCACCGCGTTCACCGTCAGTGATCGCGGTGGTCGGGTGCAAGTAGCGGTGGCCCGGGGGCGGGTGCAGGTGCGGGACCTGCAAGGTGGCGAGCAGCTGTTGCGCGCCGGCGAGCGTATTTGCCTGGACGCCGATGGGCGCCTTGGCAGCCTGCGCGGTGGCGGTGCCTATGGCCCGGACCTGGCGCACTGGCAACGCGGCTGGTGGTCGTTCACCGATCAACGTTTGGATGAGGTGATCGCCGAGCTCAACGCCTATGTCACACCTGCCATCGAGGTCGACCCAGGTGTGGCGGATTTGCGTCTGACCGGCAGTTTTCCGAGCGATCGGCCCCAGGTGTTACTCGAGGCATTGCCGTCCATCCTGCCGGTCAGGTTGTTCGAGCAGGCGGGGTTGCGGCGATTTGTACGCAATTGAGGCGGCTCCTGTGGGTTGAAACAGGTTTGAGGGGTAAACCGCCGCTGCCGCGTCTTCAGCTGTGAACCCACCTCTCGCAAGGACTGATCATGTCGTCGTTATCCTCCCGTTTCCCCGGCACTCTGCGGCGCCTGGCTTTGGCCTGCGCCCTGGGCGGCAGCAGCCTGGCACTGGCCGACAGCCAGCCGCTGAGCCTCGACCTGCCAGGCCAGTCGCTGGAAGCCATGGTGCATGCCCTGGCGCATGAATCGGGTGTGGCGATCGCCGCCGACAGCCGTCTGTTGGCAGGGCGCAGCGCGCCGGCCCTGCACGGCCGCTACACCGTGCTGCAGGCCCTGCGCCTGCTATTGGCCGGCAGCGAGCTGGTGGCGGTGGAGGAGAATGGCGTGATCATCCTGCGCGGCCCCGGCGATGACGGTGCGCTGACCCTGGGCGCGACCACGGTCAATGCCGCCGGCTTCAACAGCGACCTGCCGGAGAGCTATAGCGGTGGCCAGGTGGCCCGCGGCGCGCGCGTCGGCATGCTCGGCAACCGCGACCTCATGGATACCCCGTTCAGCGTCACCGCCTACACCGCCAAGACCATCGAGAACCAGCAGAGCGGCACGGTCGGCGCAGTGTTGCGCAATGACCCGTCGATCCGTTTCAGCACCGGTGAAGGGCATGCCTACGAGAACTTCATGATCCGTGGCTACGCCCTGGACTCCACCGAACTGGCGTTGGGCGGCCTGTACGGCCTGGCTCCCGATGGCCACGTGCCGACCGAATTCCTCGAGCGGGTCGAGGTACTCAAGGGCCCGGGCGCGCTGCTCAATGGCATGGCGCCCAACGGCGGTGTGGGCGGGGTGGTCAACCTGGTGCCCAAGCGCGCCGGCGAGGCGCCGTTGACCCGGCTGACCACCAGCTATGTGTCCGACGGCTATGTGGCCGAGCACATCGATATTGGCCGGCGTTTCGCCGATGGCCGTTTCGGCGTGCGCTTCAACGGCGTGTACGGCAGTGGCGACACCGGCGTGAACGAGCAGTCCAAGGACCGGACCCTGGCGTCATTGGGGCTGGACTATCGGGGCGACGATTTCAAGCTCGAGCTGGACGCCTACGAAAGCCATGAAACGCTCGACAATGGCAGCCCGATGATGGCCGGTTTCTCCAAGCTCAAGCAGGTCACCCGGGCGCCTAAACCCGACACCAACATCCTCGAAGGCATCCACGCCAAGCAGATCAGCAAGGCCGTGGTGGTGCGTGGCGAGTACCAGCTGGATGACAACTGGAGCGCCTACGCCAGCGTCGGCGGCGCACGCACCCGCTACGACGGTTTCCTCAACGGCACCCGGGTGGTGGTGACCAAGGCCGATGGCACCGCCTCTGGCGAAACCTACAACCAGGCCGGCTACACCCACAGCCTGTCCACCGAGGCCGGTTTGCGTGGCAACTTCATGACCGGTCCGGTCAGCCACCAGCTAGTGCTCAGCACCACGCTGCTGCACCAGGACATCGGGCGCGCGCCGACCGTGACCGGCAAGGAATACACCACCAATATCTATCATCCGGGCAAGGCGATCATCGCCGCCGACCACGGCAGCAGCACCAAGACCGGCGACAACACCCTGTCGAGCTTCGCCGTGGCCGATACTTTGGGCTTTCTCGACGAGCGCGTGCTGTTGACCTTGGGCGTGCGCGCGCAACGGGTGCGACAGAAGCTGAGCAAGCCCTCCTATGACGAGCGCAAGCTGACTCCGGCCCTGGGCATCGTGCTCAAGCCTTGGGACGCGCCAGTGTCGCTATATGCCAACTACATCGAGGGCCTGACTCAGGGGGGCATTGTCACCGACGTGAATGCGGCCAACCATGACGAACAGTTCGCGCCCTATGTCGCGAAGCAGATGGAAGCCGGGGTGAAGTGGGACCTGGGTGATTTCACCCATACCTTGGCGCTGTTCCAGATCGAAAAGCCGAGCATGATCTACGACAAGCCCAGCAATCGTTACAGCGACGACGGCGAGCAGCGTAACCGTGGCGTGGAGTGGAGCATGTTCGGCGAAGTCACCCCCAGCGTGCGCCTGCTCGGTGGCGTGACCTACACCCGGGCGGTGCTGACCAAGACTGCTAGTGGCGCGATGGATGGCAACACCGCCCGTGGGGTGCCGGCCTGGTCGGCCAACCTGGGGGCCGAGTGGGACCTGCCGTGGGTCCAGGGCCTGACCTTGACCGCGCTGGGCATTCACAGCAGTTCCCAGTACCTCGACTCCGCCAACGATCTGAAGATTCCGCAGTGGACTCGCTACGACCTCGGTGCGCGTTATGCCACTCGCGTGCTGAGCAAGGACGTGACCCTGCGCGCCAGCCTGGAGAACGTCGAGAACCGCGCCTATTGGGCCGGGGTGTTCAACGACGGTTACGCCACCGTCAGCGAGCCGCGCACCCTCAAGCTTTCCGCCAGCATCGACTTCTGAGGTGAACATGCGAACACTCAAGCGCTTTAGCAGTGTCCTGGCCCTGGTTGCCTGGGCCTCAATCCCGGCGCTGGCCAGCGACGGCAGTACCTTGACCATAGGGCAAGCGGTCGAAGGCCAGGCCAGCAACGCCAGCCGACCCGCCTGGCAGTTGCCCCTCAAGGCGGGCGACCTGGTTCGCGGCAAGGTGGATGGCGATATCAGCCTGCGCCTGCTCGATGGCAAGGGTAATCCCCTGCGCTTGTTGATCGACGGCATGGACCTGCCCCGCGACTTCCTGTTTGTCGCCGATCGAACCGGTGATTTTGCCGTACGTGCCGAACCGCTGCCGACTCGGCCAGAGGCACGCTTCGTCTTGCGTCTGGAACAGGTCGTGTCGCAGGCCGAACAAGCTCGCCCAGCCGAGCCATTGCGCAGCCCGGCATTGCGGGCGTTGGCGCAACAACTGGCGTCGGGCGCGGGCACCGAGGCGTTCTGGAAGGCACGGGCCGAGGCCGGCACGCCGATGGTCGAGGCTGTGCCCGGGCAGCCCGGGCAGCGCTTGGTGACCTTCCTCTGGCGTGGCGCGCGGGAGAACGTGCGGGTATTCGGGGCGCCAACGGGCAATCATGAACCGTTGCTGCGACTCGCCCAGAGCGATGTCTGGTACCGCAGCTTCGAGGTGCCGGCGAGCAGCCGCCTCAGCTACCAGATGGCGCCCGATGTGCCGGCCTCGGATGACCGCCGGATGATCCTGGCCACCACTCGCCGCGACCCACTCAATCCGAAGGGTTTCGCCGATGCCAGCGGCGATCCGTGGTTGTCGCGTTCACGTCTGGAGTTGCCGGATGCCGCGCCGCAACCATGGGTTGCACGCCGCGACGATGTGGCGCGCGGCAGCGTCGAGCGCAAGCGCCTGGCCAGTGTGCTATTGGGCAATGAACGGGATATCTATCTCTATCGTCCCGCCGGCTGGCGTGCCGGCAAGGCGGACCAGGCCGTGATGGTGTTGTTCGACGCCCATGCCTACACCCGCCAGGTACCGACGCCGACGATGCTCGACAACCTGATCGCCGATGGCCTGATACCGCCTACCGCGGCGATCATCATTGCCAACCCCAGCGGGGCCAGCCGCGAGCGCGAGCTGCCACCCAACCCGATGTTCGCCCGTTTCATGGCCGAGGAGCTGATGCCCTGGGCCGCGGCGCAGGGCGTGGCGGCGCCGGCGGCGCGCACGGTGGTGGCTGGCTCCAGCTATGGCGGCCTGGCATCGGCCTACCTGGGGCTCAGGCACCCTGAACTGTTTGGCAATGTGCTGAGCATGTCGGGTTCGTATTGGTGGCCGCTGACCGGTGATGAACCCGGCTGGTTGACCCGCGAGTACGTCAAGGCACCACGCCAGCCGCTGCGGTTCTATCTGCAATCCGGGTTGTTCGAAGGGCCGAAGATCGTCGACACCAACCGCCACCTGCGCGATGTGCTGTTGGCCAAGGGCTACCCCGTGGAACAGGTGGAGTTCCCGGCGGGGCATGACTACCTGCAATGGCGGGGCAGCCTGCCTTGTGGGTTGATCAGCCTGCTCGGCCGCGGCACCAAGGCCGTGGCGCAGGCGTGCGTACCGCAGGGTTAGGTGCCTTGATCAGGAAAGGCGTGGGTCAGTGGGCGAGTGCCTTGAGCACGTGGTCAGGGTCGTTGTGAATGGCACGCAGCAACGCCTTGGCTGGCCCGGTAGGCTCCCGGCGCCCCTGTTCCCAATTGCGCAGGGTCGCTACCTGAACATCGATCATTTCGGCAAAGCGCGTCTGGGACAACCCGGTCGCCTTGCGGATGTTTTTGACCTGCAGGGCGTCGATCTCGAACTGGCGGGCGGGTTGGCGCCGGCCATGGACGATGGCGTCCATCTGCTCCACGCTTTCCATCAGTTCGTCGAAGAGGCGATTCATGGTTGGCTCCAGTGTGCGATGACGGCTTTCAGTGCTTTGCGTTGCTCGGCATTGAGGTCGGGTTGTTCGTTCTTGGGGTAGATGTAGAGCATTGCAATGTGCGATGCGGATACGAAGTGGTAATAGATCACCCGGGCGCCACCCCGTTTGCCGTGCCCCTTCGCGGCGATGCGGATCTTGCGCAGGCCACCGGTGCCTTCGATCGTATCGCCCGCATCGGGGCACATCAGCAGACGGACCTGCAGCAACCGGTAGCTCTCATCGTCGAGCAGTTCCTGGACGCGTTTGGTGAAGATGGCCGTTTCGGTGAAGAGCATAGCACTGTATACGCCATTGGCGCAGCTTTTCGTCGGGACAAAGCTACGGAGGAAAATGAGGCCTCAGGCTACCCGCTGGGCTTTTGCCGGTGGTGTCATTCTCCTCAACAGAGGGCGTAGTCCCTTTCCCTTACTGCTCTTTCAGCGCCTGGCGGCTTCTGTTGCGCCATACCCGATACGCCCGAATCCCCGCGCGCACCGAGCCGAACAGCAGCTTGTCTTCCATCTCCCGGGCCATCCCCGAGCGCACCAGCATGCGCAGGAAGGTGCCACGGGCGCGGGCAATGGCGAAGTGGATGCCCTGGGCGGCGAGGGTATCGCGTACCTCGCGCAGGGCGGCGATGCCACTGACATCGATACTGGTCACCGCCTCGGCGTCGAACAGCACCACCTGGGTCTGCTCGCTGCCTTGCACGGCGTCGAGCAGGCGCATCTTGAAGTAGTCGGCATTGAAGAACAGGATCGCGTCGTCGAAGCGATACACCAGCAGCCCTGGCACGGTGCGCGCCTCCTTGTGCTGGCGCACGTCCACCTGCCCCTCGACGCCTGGCATCCAGCCAAGCACCGCGTCGGTGGGCTGGTAGATGCTGTACAACAGACGCAGGATGGCTAGGGTCACGGCGAACACGATGCCCGGCAGCACACCCAGGCCGAGCACGCCGACGGTGGTCAGCAGGCACAGCCAGAACTCGAAGCGGCTGAGGCGACGGATTGTCTTGAGCGACTTGACGTCGATCAGCCCCCAGCCGGCCATCAGTAGCACGGCGCCCAGCGCCGCCTGGGGAATCCAGGCCATGGGCGCGGTGAAGAACAGCAGGATCAGCGCGATCACCAGCGCGGCGATGATGCCCACCAGCTGGCTCTTGCCACCGACCATGTCGTTGACCGCGGTGCGCGAGTCGGCGCCGCTGATGGCGAAGCCTTGGGAGATGCCAGCGGCCAGGTTGCTCACGCCGAGGGCGACGAATTCATGGTTGGCGTTGATCGCATAGCCATGGCGGGCGGCGAAGCTGCGGGCGGTGAGCATGGCGCTGCAAAAACTGATGGTGGCGATACCCAGGGCGTCGCGCAGCAGGCTCTTGGTTTCCGCCAGGGTGCTCTGCGGCCAGGCCAGCTCGGGGATACCAGCCGGCACCGGGCCGAGGATCGCCACGCCGAAGCGGTCAAGGCCGAACAGCCCGGCCAGGGCGGTGAACACCACCACGGTGACCAGCGCTGCCGGTAGCCGCGGGTGACGCCGGGGCAGCCAGATCAGCAGGCCGAGCGCGGCCAGGCCGATGACCAGGGTCAGCCAGTGGATCTCGCCCAGGCGTTGGAGGAAATTGACCAGGCTGAGGATGAATCCGTCGCCTTCGATCGTGAACCCCACCACCTTCGACAATTGCCCGGCGATCAGGCTCAGGCCGATGCCGTTGAGGTAACCGATCAGGATCGGCCGGGAGAAGAAGCTGGCGATAAAGCCCGCCCGTGCCACCCCGGCGGCGATCAGCATCGCCCCCACCAGCACGGTGACGATCACCGACAGTTCGGCGATGCGCTGTGGATCGCCCATGGCCAGTGGCGCCACGGCGCCGCCGATCATGGCACAGGTGGCGGCATCAGGGCCGACCATCAATTGGCGCGAACTGCCGATCAGGGCGTAGACCATCATTGGCAGCACGCAGGCGTACAGGCCGTATTGCGGTGGCAGGCCGACGATCTGTGCATAGGCGATGGCGATGGGGATCTGGATCGCGGCCACTGACAGCCCGGCCTGCACGTCGGCATGGAACCATTCGCGGCGGTAGTGCAGCAGGTTGGCCAGGCCCGGTAGCCAGCGAGAAAGAAACATGCGCAGTCCTTTGGAAATGTTTCGGGAAGCTTAGGTGTATGCGCCGACAGCCGCTGCGCGTGCACGGCGATTCTGGCGCAGGCCAGGCGGGATGGCCATGGGCCAGGTCAATGAAAGGTTGTGGTGGTGGGAGCAACTGTCTTGCTCAACTGATAAAGCCAGCGCGGTCGCTGTGGGAGCGGCTTCAGCCACGAAGCAAGCGACGCGGTGTTCACGGGAGAGCCTGCTCTCATAGGGATCGCGCCAGATTGAGCAATACTGTTGCGCTCACGTCGATGAACGCATCCTGATCGCACAATGAACAAGGCCCGACTAGCGTATGCGCCAGTCGGGCCTTGTGCGTGGATTCGGGATGTTGCCGGAAGCTCGACGGATGCAGCGGATTGTCCGGAGCAAAATTGGAGCGGGTAGAGGGAATCGAACCCTCAACTAAAGCTTGGGAAGCTTTCGTTTTGCCACTAAACTATACCCGCTTCGGCGCTCGACTTTTTACCATAACCCCCCTCGAATTAGAAGCCCGAGGTTATAAAAAGCCTGTCGGCGGCCCGCAGCCTGTGGGTAGAGGAGGGCTACAGGTCGCCGATGCGCTCAGATTGCCAGTGCATGTTGCCCCTGTACCGGTGTGTAGCGTTGGCGGACCTCGCGCACGGTCGGCTTGAGGAAGCCGAGCATGGCGCTGCGGGTGTCCTCGCAGGCGGCCTTGTGTTCCATGTCGAGGAAGTGGCCGGCGTCGCGGATCACGCTGAACTGGCTACGTCCCACATGTTGGCTGAACTGGCGAGCATCCTCGACGGTGGTGTACTCGTCGCGGTCGCCGTTGATGAACAGCACCGGGATGGCGATGTTGCGCGCCGCCCGCAATGCCCGTTCCAGGTCATGTTCGAGCACCTGATTGATGTGGAAGTGCATCTGCGCGTACTCGTGGCTGTCGAGGCTGCTGACGTGCCGGTAGTTGAAGCGCTTGAACAGCGACGGCAGGTGCTTGCCGATGGTGTCGTTGACCAGGTTGCCGACCTGGTAGCGATCGCAGGCGGCCAGGTATTGGCAGCCTCGCTCCAGGTAGTCGCGCATCGGCTCGTTGATCACCGGCGAGAACGAGCTGACGATGGCCTTCTTCACCAGCCGTGGCTGGTGCGCCAGCGCCAGCAGGGTGCAGGCGCCCCCCCAGGAGAACGACATCACATGGTCGGCATGGAAGTGCTCGATCAGTTCGAGGAGGATGTGCGCCTCGGTCTCCTTGGTGAGCAGCCGCTCGTGGCGGTTGTGCGGCTTGGACTTGCCGGCATAGGGCTGGTCGTACAGCACCACGTTGAACTGCGGGTGCAGGTTGCGCACGGTCTGCGCGAACGATGCCGTGGTCGCCAGCGAGCCATTGATCAGGATGATTGTCTTTTCGGCGCCTTGGGCGCGATGGAACTCCGTGTAAACCCGGTACTGCCCTTGGATATCAAGTACAGCGATTTCTGGCCTCATGTCATCGACTCCTGGCGCAAAAAGGGTATTCGCGTCACCTAGGGTGCACGTTCTTTATGACAGGTAGGCATTTGCCTGGAAGAGAAACCGGTGGGCCCTGGTGTCGATCCTTGACGCGTTTGTCGACGGTAATTGTTGTGGCGGGCGATTGCCGTGCCCCAGAGCATCGAGACCCCGGGTGGCCGGCAAGGGCGTCTTGGACTGCGGTTGTGACCGATTGGTCACATGCGGACCGACGAGTTAGCAGTCAAGCAGCGGCGGCGGGATCGCGCAAGTGCCGCTCAGAGGATCTTTTGCCAGAAAGCGCCGAACGGTTTGGGTGCCGTGCGCGCGCAGACAGGCTCCTCGCAGGAGCCGCTGGATCAAACAGCGGCGATTTCCGCCGAACTCAAGGCCCTGAACTCACCGGGAGCCAATGCTGGGTCCAACTCGATCGGCCCCATGCGCTCTCGGTGCAGCCCTACCACTTTGTTCTGGAAGTACCCGAACATCCGCTTGACCTGGTGGTATCGCCCTTCGACGATCGCCAACCTGGCCTCGCGGGGAGCGAGGATGTCCAGTTGGGCGGGCAGGGTGGTGAGGTCTTCGAAGGCGAAATAGAAGCCCTCACGGAACTTGTCGACATAATGCGTGCCGATTTCGTCCTCGGTCTGTACCCGGTAGACCTTCGGCAACTTCGTGCGCGGCTGGGTCAGGCGCCGCGACCACTGCCCGTCGTTGGTCAGGATCATCAGCCCGGTGGTGTTGTAGTCCAGGCGCCCGGCGATATGCAGGTCGTCACGCAACTCAGCTGGCAGCAAGTCGAGGACAGTCTGGTGTTGCGGATCCTGGGTGGCGCTGACACACCCCGTGGGTTTGTGCAGCATCAGGTAGCGCGGCGGGCGGCCGGCCTGGTGCAGTTGTTCGTCGACTTCGACGCGGCTGAACTCACGGACCTCGTGCAGCGGGTCGGCCACCACTGCACCGTCCACCCGCACGCGGCGCTGGATCAGCAGCAGGCGTACTTGTTGGCGGTTGTAGCAGGGCAGGTTGCCGAGGAATCGGTCGAGGCGCATGCAGGCGAGTCGTTGAAGAGCGGCGTGCAGTCTAGCGGATCGCAGGTCGCGATGCTGCCTTGAGTTGCGCGTCCACCTGCGCGCAGCGCGGGCACAGGCAGGCTTGGTCGCGCAATTCGGCGGGCAACGCCTGAAGGATTGCCGGGTCGATGCTCACGCTGAAGCACCAGCAGCCTTGGGTGGCGCTACCTGGATCGGCCAGGCCACACTGGTTCAAGGCGCCGCAGGCGGGGCAATGGCGAGGGTCGGGCATGATCGGTTCCAGGCGTCGGGCTGCTCAGTATATCGGAGCGCATTGCAGGGGCGCGCCGGGTAGGACGAGCTGTTTCAATTTGTTGCGAAAATCGCACCGAACCCCGACGGCGTTGTCTGATCCTGTGTCGATGAACGCATTGTCGTCGACGCCCGCCAGCGCCGCTGTGCCGGGCATCCTCGCGGTCCAGGAGGCCGCCATGTACCTTCGAATCCTGCTCATTGTCCTGCTGGGCCTGCTGACATCCGCCTGCGCTCCGTACTATGCGGGCGGTGGCTATTATCGCAGCGACTACTACACCACCGATCGCTACGTGTACCCCGGTTACTATCGTCAAGACCGTTACTACGTGGCGCCACAGCCGCGTTACTACTACCAGCCCGCGCCGCGCTACTACCGGCCGTACCCTGCGCCTGGCATGCAGCCGCGCTGGCATGGCAACCCACGCTACGACTACGGTAATCGCCAGCGCTACGACTACGGTGGTGACCGCAACCGCAACGATTACCGCCATGACACCCGCGATGGCCGCGGGGATCGTTGGCATTCGAACCGGCAGGGTAACCAGAGAGGCAACTCCAACTGGCAGCATTGATGGCCGCCGGTAGCGGGCTCCCTCGCGCGAAGCTGCTTGCTTGAAGTCAGTCCAGCTCCGCCAGCGGGTGGCGCCCCTCCCATACCTTGGTGAAGTGTGCCGCGACCACCGCCGATGGCACTTGCGCCACATCCGGCCAATGCCAGTGCGGTGTGTTGTCCTTGTCCAGCAACCGCGCGCGCACCCCTTCGCTGAACTCCGGATGTCGGCAGCAGTTCAGGCTCATCGTGTATTCCATCTGGAACACCTGGGCCAACGAAAGGTAGCGCGCACGGTGGATCTGTTCCCACACCAGGTGCGCGGTCAGCGGGCAACCTTCGTGCAGGCGCTGGCCCGCCGCCGCCAATAGCGGGTCAGGGTGCCTGGCCAGGCCTGCCAGCGCACGCCAGGCCGCCACCGGGTCGGCTACGTCGAGCACCTCATCGATCACTGTCCGCCGTGCCAGCCATTGGCCTTCGGGCAGTTCTGCGCAAGCGCGGTGCTGTTCGGCCTTGAGCAAGCTGTTGAGCTGTAGCGCGGTCTGCTCCTGCCAGTTCAATTGCAGCAGTTCTTCGATCAGTGCCTCTTGCTGATACTCGCCCAGGAAGCGATCGGCCAGCCCCAGGTCCAGGGCATCGCGGGCATTGATTGTTGCGCCGGTCAGGCCGAGGAACAGGCCGAGCTTGCCGGGCAGGCGGGCGAGAAACCAGCTGGCGCCGACATCCGGGTACAGGCCGATGCTGATTTCCGGCATGGCCAGGCGGCTGCTGGGGGTGACGATGCGCGCCGCGGCGCCTTGCAACAGCCCCATGCCGCCGCCCAGCACATGGCCGTGGCCCCAGCACAGCAGCGGCTTGGGGTAGGTATGCAGGCGATGGTCCAGGCGATACTCGCTGGCGAAGAAGCTGGCGGCCAATGGCGGTACGCTGCCGGGGTGCTCACGGCAGGCCTGCACCAACGCCCGCACATCGCCCCCGGCACAGAAGGCCTTGGGCCCATTGCCGCGCAGCAGCACGCAGACGATGCCTGGGTCTTGCGCCCAGGCCTGCAACTGCTCGTCGAGCACCTCGATCATTGGCAGGGTCAGGGCGTTGAGCGCCTTGGCCGCATCCAGGGTGGCGATGCCGATACGGGCTCCGTCGGCACCAGTGAGTACCTCGCAGTGAATGGACATGGGCTACCTCGCGCAGGTCATCCCACCAGTATGGCTGCCTGGCGCGAAGCTGCCGGTCGCCGGTCGGATCGATTGACAAGCCGGCGCAGCTTTCCTAGTGTCGCGCCACTTTGCTATTGGATGCCCCCATGACCGACGACGATCGCATCAAACTCGAGCCCAGCTGGAAAGCCGCGCTGCGCGCCGAGTTCGACCAGCCCTACATGCACCAGCTACGTGAGTTCCTGCGGGCCGAACATGCCGCCGGCAAGGAGATCTACCCGCCGGGGCCGCTGATCTTCAATGCCCTGAACTCCACGCCGCTGGACCAGGTCAAGGTGGTCATCCTCGGCCAGGACCCCTACCACGGCCCGGGCCAGGCCCATGGCCTGTGTTTCTCGGTGCAGCCTGGCATCCCTACGCCGCCATCGCTGGTCAATATCTACAAGGAGTTGCAGCGCGACCTCAACCTGCCGATCCCTGCTCATGGATACCTGCAAAGCTGGGCCGAGCAGGGCGTGTTGTTGCTCAACACCACCATGACCGTGGAGCGCGCCAATGCCGCGTCCCACGCGAAAAAAGGCTGGGAGTTCTTCACCGACCGGATCATCCAGGTGGTCAGCGAACAGTGCCCGAACGTGGTGTTCCTGCTGTGGGGCGCCCATGCGCAGAGCAAGCAGAAGCTGATCGACGCCAGCAAGCACCTGGTGCTCAAGTCGGTGCATCCGTCGCCGTTGTCGGCCTACCGTGGGTTCTTTGGTTGCGGACATTTCAGCCGCACCAACAGCTTCTTGCAGCAACGCGGGATGGCGCCGATCGATTGGGCGTTGCCGCCGCTGTGATTGGCTGGGGGCGTCTTCGCGGGTAAACCCGCTCCCACTGAGAATGCGCTGCCTTTCAGGGCCAGCGCTGTACCGGTGGGAGCGGGTTTACCCGCGAAGAAGCCAGCACATCATGACTGGCTGGCATTCCAGCGCCGGAACAACGGCTCGGCCAGGAACAGCACGAACAACAATCGCATGACTTGCAACGCCGTCACCAACGGCACCGACAGTTGCAGCGTCTCTGCCGTCAGGCTCATCTCGGCGATGCCGCCTGGCATCATCCCCAAGGTCAACGAGCGCAGGTCAAGTTGCGTGAGCAGGCTCAACGCCCACGCCGCGCCTGCGGCGATCAGCATGCACAACCCCGTGGCCAGCAAGGTGCGGCCGAGGAACGACGGCGCGCGGCGGAAGAATGCCCGGTTGAAGTGGCAGGCCAGGCCGCTGCCGATCAACCATTGGCCAATCTGGCTGGCGCCATTGGGCAGGCCGATCTGCAGATTGCCGGCAAGGCTTATCGTGGCGGCCACCAACAACGGCCCGAACAGCCACGGATTGGGTTGGCGCAGGCGTTGCCAGATCAGCGCCACCACAACGCCCAGCGGCGCGATCAAGGCCAGCCAGCCCCAACTGACACTGCCGGTGTGATTCAGCGGCATGCCATCGCCCAGCAGAAACTTGAACAGCGCCGGCACGCACAGTACAACCGCCAGCACCCGCAAGCTCTGCGCTGCGGCCACCTGGCTGAGGACCGCGCCGTTGCGTGCGCCCAGGTTGACCATCTCTCCCGAGCCGCCCGGCATGCTGGCGAAAAATGCCGTGGCGCGGTCCTCGCCAGTGCGCCGCAGCAACCACACGCTGATCACGCTGGACAGCGTGGTGAACAGTGCGCCGAAGAAGATCAGGGCAAAGTGGTCGGCGACCTGCTCGATCACCGCCGGGGTGAAATGCAGGCCGATACCGATGCCGATGATCCATTGGCCGCACTTGCGGCCGTTGGGTATTTCCGGCAACAACCAGGGCGTCAGGCAGCGCACCAGGATGATCGCCAGCAACGAGCCGACCATCCAGGGCAAGGGCCAGCCAACCTTGCTGGCGAGAAACCCGCCCGCAAGGCCGACCAGCCCGGTGGCCCAGAACAGCGGAACCGACCGATCAGGCATCGGCCACGGCCCGGCGTTGCTGGACCCGTTTGCGCCAGATACGCAGCAGCGGCAGGCTCAGCATGCACACCACCAGCACCCACACACCCATGCTGATCGGGCTCGACCAGAGGATGCCCAGCTCGCCATTGGAGATCGACAGCGCACGGCGCAGGTTCTGCTCCATCAGCCCACCGAGGATGAACCCGAGCAGGATTGGCGACAGCGGGAAGTCCAGCTTGCGCAGGATGTAGCCCATGATGCCGATGCCGACCATCAGGAACAGGTCGAAGGTGGTGGCATGCACGGCGTACACGCCGATCGCGGTGATGATCGCGATCACCGGCACCAGCGCCCAGTTCGGCACGGCGAGGATGCGGGTGAAGATGCGGATCATCGGGATGTTCAGGATCACCAGCATGATGTTGGCGATGAACAGCGAGGCGATCAGGCCCCAGACGATGTCCGGCTGCTGTTCGAACAGCAGCGGGCCGGGGGTGATGTTGTACAGGGTCAGCGCGCCGATCATCACCGCGGTGGTGCCCGAGCCGGGGACGCCGAGGGTCAGCATCGGCACCAGGGCGCCGCAGCAGGAAGCGCCGATGGCGGTTTCCGGGGCAGCCAGGCCACGGGCGTCGCCCTTGCCGAAGTTGCCCTTGTCGCCGGCCATGCGTTTTTCGGTCATGTAGGCCACGGCGCTGGCCAGGGTCGCGCCGGCACCGGGCAGCACGCCCATGAAGAAGCCGAGCAGGCCGCAGCGGATGTTGACGAAGAACACCGAGGCCGCTTCCTTGAAGTTGAACAGCATGCGCCCGGTGGCCTTGACCGCGATATGGCCGTGGTGGGTCTTTTCCAGCAGCAGGAGGATCTCGCTGATGGAGAACAGACCCAGCACCAGCACCACGAACTGGATGCCATCGGCCAGGTGCACGCTGTCACCGGTGAAGCGGTACACGCCGCTGTTGGCATCGATGCCCACCGCCGACAGGAACAGGCCGATCAGCGCGGCGATGAAGGTCTTCAGCGGCTTGTCGCCGGCCATGCCGCCAAGGGCGACGATGGCGAACACCATCAGCACGAAGTACTCCGCCGGGCCGAAGGCGATCGCCCATTTCGCCAGCAGCGGGGCGAACAGCACCATGCCGCAGGTGGCGATCAGGGCGCCGATGAACGAGCTCCAGGCCGACAGCGACAGGGCCACGCCGGCCAGGCCCTGGCGCGCCATGGGGTAGCCGTCGAGGGTGGTCATCACGGTGGAGGCTTCGCCGGGGATGTTCAGCAGGATCGAGCTGATGCGCCCGCCATACTCGCAGCCCAGGTACACGGCGGCCAGCAGGATCAGCGCCGACTCCGGCGGCAGGCCGAGGGCGAAGGCGATGGGGATCAGCAGGGCCACGCCGTTGATCGGGCCCAGGCCTGGCAGCAGGCCGACCACGGTGCCGATCAGGGTGCCGGTCAGGGCGGTGACCAGGTTGTACGGGCTCAGGGCGACGCCGAAGCCCTGGCCGAGGTAGCTCAAGGTATCCATGTGTCAGTTCTCCAGTACGTCGAGCAGGCCGAGGGGTAGGGGCACGTCCATCACGCGGTCGAACAGCCAGTAGAGGAAAATGCTCATGCCGATCACCACGATGGCGCTGTGCAGCCAGCGGCCGCCGTACAGGCGCGCCATGGGCACGCCCACCAGCGCCGCGCTGAGGATGAAGCCCAGGGTTTCGAAGGTGGCGGCGAAGACGAGCAGCAGGCCAACGCAGGCGGCGATCTTGATCAGGGTTTCGCGGTCCAGTTCCGGTTCGTCGTCCTTGCGCACGATGGGCGTGGGGCGGATCGCCAGGTAGAGCAAGCCCAGGCCCATCAGCCCGAGCATCAGCAGCGGGTAGGCGCGCGGGCCCACCGGTTCATAGGAAAACGCGGCCTGGTAGGGCCAGGCCATGACGGCCAGGGCGGCGCATACCGCCAGCAGGGCCAGGGCGAAGAGGCGTTGCAGGATCATGGGGGAATCCTCATGGTTCATCGGCATGACACGGCCCCTGTAGGAGCGGCCTCGTGTCGCGAAAGGACTGCACAGCAGCCCCGGCACTTCATGCTGCGAAGCTGAAATCCTGGGGCCGCTGCGCAGCCCTTTCGCGACACGAGGCCGCTCCTACAGGGATCGTGGGAGGCTTACTGGATCAGCCCGAATTCCCGGGCCAGCATCTTGTAGTCCGCCACTTGCTTCTTCACATAGCCATCGAGCTCTTCACCGGTCATGGCGAACGGGAACAGTTCGCGCTGGTCACGCAGCTTGGCGAAGTCCTCGGAGGCCAGCAGCTTGTCGAACGAAGCCTTCCACCAGGCGTAGTCCTCGTCGCTGACCTTCGGCCCCAGATAGAAACCGCGCACCACTGGCCAGACGATGTCGTAGCCCTGCTCCTTGGCGGTGGGGATGTCTTTCATTTCTGGCTCGTCCAGGCGCTTGTCGGAGAACACCGCGAGGATGCGCATGCTGCCGCTCTGGATGTGCGGCATGGAGTCGGAAATGTCGGTGGAACCCACCTGGATGTGCCCGCCGAGCAACGCCGTGGCGATCTCGCCACCGCCTTCCAGGGCTACGTAGCGCAAGTCGCGCGGGTTGATGCCGGCGGCCTTGGCGATCAGCGCGGTCTGCATCCAGTCCTGGCTGCCGACGGTGCCACCCGAGCCGATCACCACCTTGCTCGGGTCTTTCTTCAGTGCCGCCACCAGGTCGTCGAGAGTCTTGTAGGGCGAGTCGCTTTTCACCGCGATGGCGCCGTAGCTGGTACCGACCGCCGCCAGCCATTTCACCGCGTTCTCATCGAAGCGGCCGAACTTGCCCTGGGCCAGGTTCAGCAGCGAGCCGCTGGACCAGGCCACCAGGGTACCGGCGTCGCCCGGTCGCTGGGCGACCACGGCGTTGTAGGCGACCGCGCCAACACCGCCGGGCATGTAGGTCACCCGCATCGGCTTGCTGAGGATCTTCTCGTTGACCAGGGCGCTTTGCACCAGCTTGCAGGTCAGGTCGAAACCGCCGCCGGGCGAGGCCGGGGCGATGCATTCGGGGCGTTTCGGTTCCGCGGCCAGGGCGTTGCCGGCCAACAGCAGGCAACCGGTGGCGAGGACGAGGCGGCGCAGTGAAAAGGTCATCGTCTAACTCCGTGAGCGTTGTTGTTATGGGGTACCGCTAATGGCTTACCACAGGGCCACGCTGTAGCTCACCAGCAGCCGCACCTCGTCCGCGTCGCGGGCGAAGTTGGAGCGGAAGGTGGCGTTGCGTAGGCGCACGGCGACGTTTTTCAACGGGCCGCTTTGTACCACGTACTTCAGTTCGGTGTTGCGTTCCCACTCCTTGCCCTCGCCACCGGCGGCGCGGCTGACGTTGTCGCCGCTGAGGTAGCGGGTCATGAAGGTCAGTCCGGGGATGCCCAGGGCGGCGAAGTTGTAGTCGTAGCGCGCTTGCCAGGAGCGCTCGTCGGCGCCTGCGAAGTCGTTGATCTGGACGAAGTTGACCAGGTAGGGGTCGGCGCCGTCGATGTAGGGGAAGGCGCTGTCGCCGGACAGCTGCTGCCAGGCGCCGCTGAGCTTGTGCCCGCCCAGGCTGTAGCTGAGCATGCCGTTGAAGGTGGTGTTGTCGATGCGCCCGGCCTTGGCCGCGCCGGCATCGTCGCTCAGCGCCAGGCGCAGGTCGGCGCCGAAGGTGCCCGGGCCCCAGGGCTGGCTGGCGACCAGGCCGATGAAATGCTGGCGATAGATGTCGTCGAGCTGGGCGAAGTGATAGCTGCCGGTGATGCGGTCGGTGAACTGGTAATCCAGGCCACCGGTATCGAAGTGGTCGGCGCTGAACGTGCCGCCGAAACGGCCGTTCTTGTTGTTCAGGGCCAGGTCTTCCCAGTTGGTGTCGTTGCGGTCCTTGGCCTTTTCCAGGCGCGCGCCGGTGAAGGTCAGGCCCTTGATCTCCTTCGAGGTGACCAGGCCGCCTTCGAAGGTCTGCGGCAGGATGCGCCCGTCGTTGGGCTGCAGGGTGGGCAGTTCGGGGATCAGCGTGCCGATCTTGAGTTCGGTCTGCGAGACCTTGACCTTGCCGGTCAGGCCGAGCTTGGAATATTCGTCGGCGGCCTTGCCGTTGTCGTGGGTCGGCAGCAGGCCGGTGTCGGTGCGGTCGGGGCTGGAGTCGAGCTTGATGCCGAGCATGCCCAGTGCGTCCAGGCCAAAGCCCACGGTGCCTTCGGTGTAGCCCGACTCGAAGTTGAGCATGAAGCCCTGGGCCCATTCATCGCGCTTGGATTGCTGCTTGCTGGTACCGTCGCGGAAGTCGCGGTTGAAGTACATGTTGCGGGTTTCGAAGGTAGCCGTGCTGTCTTCGAAGAAGGCGGCCTGGCTCATGGGCGCGACACCGGCAAGGGCGAAGGCGCTGGCGAGGGCGGAAGGTCGGGCGGCGAACGAACGGGTAGGCGCGAACGCCTGCGGCTGCATGGACAGCATCGTCGGTGACTCCATTTATTGTTCTTATGTGTTGCACCTTGCTGGTGCTTTTGCCGGCGCGCGGGGCGACCGTGGTGCGATGCTAGGCAACCAACCTTTCGCTAACCTTTCAGCGTGAAAGGTTTCCCGCGAGGGCTTCACAGGCCCCGCCACGGCGGTACACTCCGCGCAAAAAGCCCATGCCGGGCAGGGAGAATCCGATGCGAGTGTTGCTGGTCGAAGACCACCTGCAACTGGCTGAAAGCGTGGCCCAGGCGCTCAAGAGCCAGGGCCTGACCGTGGATGTGCTGCACGATGGCATCGCCGCCGACCTGGCGTTGGCCTGCGAGGATTACGCCGTGGCGGTGCTGGATGTGGGCCTGCCGCGGCTGGATGGCTTCGAGGTGCTGGCGCGCCTGCGTGGGCGCGGCAAGACCCTGCCGGTGCTGATGCTGACCGCGCGCAGCGATGTGAAGGACCGCGTGCATGGCCTGAACCTTGGCGCCGACGATTACCTGGCCAAGCCCTTCGAGCTGACCGAGCTGGAGGCGCGGGTCAAGGCGCTGCTGCGTCGCAGCGTGCTCGGTGGCGAGCGTCAGCAGCGCTGCGGGCCGCTGGTCTATGACCTGGATACCCGGCGCTTCAGTCTCGAGGATGCGCCGCTGACCCTGACCCAGCGCGAACAGAGCGTGCTCGAGGCGCTGATCGCCCGCCCGGGGCGAGTGATGAGCAAGGAGCAACTGGCCGCCCAGGTGTTCGGCCTGGACGAGGAAGCCAGCCCCGACGCCATCGAGATCTATATCCACCGTCTGCGCAAGAAGCTCGATGGGCACCCAGTGCACATCGTCACCTTCCGCGGCCTGGGCTACTTGCTCGAGCACCGCGATGCGTGACAACGGCAGCCTGCGCGGGCGCTTGCTCGGCAACCTGGCGCTACTGTTGGTGGTGCTGATGCTGGCCAGCGGCCTGAGTGCCTACTGGAATGGCCGCGAGGCTGCCGACACCGCCTACGATCGCACCCTGCTGGCGTCGGCGCGGACCATCGCCGCCGGCCTGTCACAGCGCGACGGCACCCTCAGCGCCGATGTGCCTTATGTGGCCCTGGACACCTTTGCCTACGACAGCGCCGGACGTATCTACTACCAGGTGCTGGATATCCACCAGAAGCTGATCTCCGGCTACGAGCACCTGCCGCCGCCCCCGCCGGGCACGCCGCGCACCGACGATTACCCGGCCCTGGCTCGTTTCTACAACGCCACCTACCTGGGTCAGGATGTGCGCGTGGTCAGCCTGCTCAAGGCGGTCAGCGAGCCAAACATGAATGGCATGGCCGAGATTCGCGTGGCCGAGACCGAGGAGGCGCGGGTGCGCATGGCCCGTGGCTTGATGGCCGACACGCTGCTGCGCCTGGGCATGCTGGCGCTCGGCGCGTTGGTGATGGTGTGGTTCGCGGTCAGCGCCGCGTTGCGCCCGCTGGAGCGTCTGCGCACGGCGGTGGAGGAGCGCCAGCCGGACGACCTGCGCGCCTTGCCGGTGGTGCAGGTACAGCGCGAACTGGGGCCATTGGTGCGGGCCCTGAATCACTTCACCGAACGCTTGCGTGGCCAGTTCGAGCGCCAGGCGCAATTCATTGCCGATGCCGCCCATGAGCTGCGCACGCCGTTGGCCGCGCTCAAGGCCAGGGTCGAGTTGGGCCTGCGCTCGCGGGAGCCTGAGGAGTGGCGCAGGACCCTGGAGGCCGCCGCCCAGGGCACCGACCGCCTGACTCACCTGGCCAACCAGTTGCTGTCGCTGGCGCGGGTGGAAAACGGTGCCCGGGCCATCGCCGAAGGCGGCGCCCAGCGCCTGGATCTGAGCCAGCTGGCCCGCGAGCTGGGCATGGCCATGGCACCGCTGGCCCATGCACGTGGCGTGGCCTTGGCGCTGGAGGCCGAGGCGCCGGTGTGGCTCAAGGGCGAACCGACCCTGCTCAACGAGTTGCTCAGCAACCTGGTGGACAATGCCTTGGCGCACACGCCGCCCGGTGGCGATGTGATCCTGCGGGTGCTGGCGCCGGCAGTGCTCGAGGTCGAGGACGACGGGCCGGGGATTCCCCAGGATGAGCGCGAGCGGGTATTCGAACGTTTCTATCGACGCAGTGCGCAGGGCAGTGGGCTGGGCCTGGCGATCGTCGGCGAGATCTGCCGGGCGCACCTGGCACAGATCAGCCTGCATGATGGCGAGCGAGGCGGCTTGAAGGTTCGGGTCAGCTTCATTGGCGAACAGGCATGACCCTGGTTGCACCTGGCATTCTTGCCAGCTAGGCAGCTTCGCCTGACCAGCGGATGATCGCCACGCCGATGGAGAAAAGGACAGGGCGTATGCGCACCGCGCTAGGACGAATGCTGCGGGACTCGATCATGCTGGCTTCGGTCGGGCTGGTGTTGGTGGGCTGCATGGTGCGCCAAGACCAACCACCGACCGAAGACCCATTCTATTTCGTTGATGCCGAAGCGCTTGCTCTGGGTGAGCACGGTCGTCCGCTCAGGTACAGGCCGATCGCCCCGCCAGCGGGCCTGGAGGGCGCGGGGCAAAATACACTGATCATCTACAAATCCAGCAAGGACGATGCCCAGGGCACGCCAGTGGCGGTTTCTGCCATCCTGGCGTTGCCCAAGGGCGAGCCAGGCCCTGGCGGCTGGCCTGTGATCGCCTGGGCGCACGGGACCGTGGGCAGCGCCGATAAGTGCGCGCCGTCCATGGACAAGGCCGAGGATCCCGGCAGCGAGCCGTTGCGCCTGCACCAAGTCATCAACCGTTCACCGCACCCCATGCTCAACGCCTTTCTGGAGGCTGGATATGCCGTGGTCATGAGCGATTACGAGGGGCTTGGGACGGCAGGGCCGCATCCCTACCTGGATGGTGTTTCGCAAGCCCGGTCCATCCTGGATGCGGTGCGTGCCGCCCGCCAGTTGTCCATGGGCGAGCACGGCCAGGCGCGGTTGTCCACGCGTGTTGCCATCGTTGGCCATTCCCAGGGTGGTCAGGCTGCGTTGTTTGCCGCTCATCAGCAACCGGGCTGGACGCCTGAGCTGCACTTGGTCGGCGTCGCGGCAATTGCGCCGGCGTCGAAGCTGGAGATGTTGCAATACCTGCCTTCCGTGGCGGAGGACGACGCAGAGGCCAGGGCCAGCATGCCTTTTCTGGTACTGGTGATCCAAGGCGCGCTGCGTGCGCAGCCAGCGCTTGATCTCGACAGGATTTTCACCGCCAGGGGCAAGAGTATCTATCAACAGAGCGCCGATAGTCTGTGCCGAACCGAGCTGAGTGAGTCAGTCTGGGTTCAGCCGGGGCAGGGATTGTTCAGCGAAAAAATTCTGACGGTGCTGGATGCGCCGCTACGAGCGATGCATCCGAACCTGAAGATCGAGGCGCCGATTCGGCTGGCCCAGGCGGAACACGACAGCCGGGTCAGTGTCGGCAACACCCGGGAGCTGAAAGACCAGCTGAACGCTACCAATCAGGGCGATACCCCCGGTGTGCCGGTGTGCTACGAGGAATATGCCACGGTCGAAGCTGCCGATGATCCCCGTCTTGGCGATCACTTCGGCATTCTGAAGACCGACATCGCGCCGATGACCCGCTGGCTTGGGGAGCGCTTGCGCGGTGCGCCGCCGCGTGTCTGTGGTGTCGGCGAACAGGCGCGGGTTCAGCGCAACAGGCTGCGTGCGTCCAGCAATTCGGCGATATCCAGTTCGGTGCCATAGGGCAGCCCCAGGTGCCGATAGGCCGGCACTGCCGCCAGCGGCCGGCTGCGCCCGCGCTGGCTGATGCAGCGGGCGATCTGCACGATATCGATGTAGTCGATCTGGTCGGTGCGCCGGTCAAGGTCCTGCACCTGGCCGGGCAGGGTGATCAACTGCTCGGGAAATTCCCAGGCGCTGAGGATCTTGTCGCCCAGCACCGGCTGGATCTGCTCGATCACGTAGTGCAGGCAGACCGGGTCCGAGAGCAGCTCGTTATGTTCTTCGGCATAGATCAGCACTGGCAGGGCGCCGATCTGGTGCACCAGGCCGCCAAGGGTGGCCTGGTCGGGCTTGAGCTGGGTGTAGCGGCGGCACAGTTCATAGCTGATGCCCGCGACTTCCAGGCTGTTGGCCCAGATATCCCGTAACTTTTGTTCGACAGCCGGCGCCCGGGCATGGAAGATCTGCTCGATCACCAAGCCGATGGCCAGGTTGCAACTGTAGTTGATGCCCAGGCGGGTGATGGCCGTATGCAGGTCGGTGACTTCGACGGCGGCGCGCATCAGTGGGCTGTTGACCACCTTGATCAGGCGTGCCGACAGGGCCGCGTCGCGGCCGATCACCTTGCTCAGCGCGGATACGCTGATATCGCTGTCCTCGGCGGCTTCGCGGATGCTCAGGGCGACTTCCGGCAGGGTCGGCAGGACCAGGTCGTCCTTGTCGATGGCGGCGAGCAATTGCGCCTGGACCATTTCGGCCAGCTTGTTCATGAACGTCTCTACGGCAATGGTGGTGCGGCCCCGCCGTCATGGCGGGGCGGGCTGGTCAGCGCTGGATTTCCCGGTCGCGGTCCAGTTCGTAAGGCAAGTCGAGCAGTTGCAGGCGCGGGCCTTCCAGGCTGCCCAGGTGCAGGTTGTCATCGGCTACCGCCTCGGCGCTGAGCACCGCCAGCAGTTCGACGGCGTCGCCGGTGCTGGCGCCGAACACCACCTCGCCGACCGAGGAACCATGGGTCGGCGAGAAGATCTCGGCGCCCGGCTGGGGTACCGCTGTCTCGGCCAGCGCCAGGCGATACTGACGACGCTTGAGCTTGCCTAGGTACTGCATGCGCGCGACGATTTCCTGGCCGGTATAGCAGCCTTTCTTGAAGCTCACGCCGTCGACGGCCTGCAGGTTGATCATCTGCGGGATGAACAGCTCGCGCGTCGGGCCCATGACCTGGCCGATGCCGGCGCGCACCTGGCCGAGCAGCCAGTCGTTGAGCGTGCCCTCGGGCAGCGTGGCGGCCAGTTTCTCGTGCACCGCGGCAGCCTGGTCGGCAGGCACCCACAGTTCGACCCGACCGGCCGAGGCACGGACGGCAATCAGCCCATCATGACGGACGGTCGCGCCGGCCTCTTCCGCCACGCACAGGTTCAGCGCCTGCAGGGCGGCATCGCCCTGCTGCAGGCCGAAACGTGCCCAGGCGGCGCTGTCGTCGGTCAGCGTGGCCTTGGAGAACACCGCGTACTTCTTCAGGTCGGCCAACTGCGCCTCGAGCAGTTCGCTGGCCATGGCCAGCAGGTAGCCGTTGCCCTCGGGCAGGATGCGGAAACTCGACTGCATGCGGCCCTTGACCATGCAGCGGGCGCCAAGGCCGGCATGCTGGTCGCTGAGGTAATTGAGGTTGCAGGTCAGCTGGCCCTGCAGGAACTTGCCGGCGTCGGAGCCGCGGACGGCGAGGATGCCCTCATGGGAGAGGGAACAGAAGAAAGCGGAATCGGCCATGGGTCATCGCGGTAGCTAGAGACTGGCGGCCATCATAGAACGCCAGTAACAAAATAGGTAGGTGACTAGACCAACGCCTTGTGCCGCTTCGTACGCCGCGCGGTATACTGCGCGCCCACTCGAGGAGGGCCCCATGGTCGAACAAACTGAACTCAACCGGCTTTTCTGGCACAGCCGCCGTGGCATGCTGGAACTGGACGTGCTGCTGGTACCCTTCACCCAGGAAGTCTATCCGAGCCTGAGCGAAGCCGACCGCGAGCTGTACCGTCGCCTGCTGGCCTGTGAAGACCAGGACATGTTCGGCTGGTTCATGGAGCGCACCGAGTCGGAAGATCCGGAGCTGCAGCGGATGGTCCGCATCATCCTGGACCGTGTCCAGCCCAAGTGAAGTATTCGAGTGCCGTTGGCAGGGCTCGCGCCTGCTGCTGACGGCCTACCTTGCCGGCCAGGTGCTGGCGCTGTTGACGCTCGCTGTCGTCGCCTTGCCGGTCTGGCTGTGCGGCTTGTTGGTGATCGCTTGTCTGGCCCACGCCTGTTGGGTCGTTCCCCGTCGAATTCTGTTGACCCATCCCCAGGCCATTACCGGCTTGCGCCGAGACCCGCGTGGTTGGTGCCTTTACAGCCGCGCGGTGGGATGGCAGCCGGTAAGGTTGTGTCGTGACAGTGTGGCGCTGCCGGGGCTGGTGGTGTTGCGCTTCGTGCGCAAGGGGCGGTGGTGGAGCGAAGGGCAGTGCATCCCGGGGGATGCACTGGGGCATGAGCAGCATCGGCGCTTGCGGGTGCGGCTGAAATTCAGCCGGCGGCGTTGGGCCGAAGTGCCGGGGTGATGCGTCACCGCGGAGCCTGTTTCGCCAGCAAGGCTGGCGCCTACAGGGTGGGGGTGAGGACGGTGTCCACGGCTTCGGGCAGCATGCCTGGATAATCCAGGGTGTAATGCAACCCTCGGCTCTCCTTGCGCTGCATCGCCGAGCGGATCATCAATTCGGCCACCTGGGCCAGGTTGCGCAGCTCGATCAGGTCGCGGCTGACCTTGTAGTTGCTATAGAACTCGTCGATTTCGTCCAGCAGCAACCTCACTCGGTGCTCAGCGCGCTGCAGGCGTTTGCTGGTGCGCACGATGCCGACATAGTCCCACATGAATCGCCGTAGTTCGTCCCAGTTGTGCGCGATGATCACATCTTCGTCCGAGTCGGTGACCTGGCTCGCATCCCAGCAGGGCAGGGCGCGGGGCATGTTGACTTCACCAAGGTGCGCCTCGATGTCAGCGGCGGCGGCGCGGCCATACACAAAGCATTCGAGCAACGAGTTGCTGGCCATGCGGTTGGCGCCATGCAGGCCGGTAAAGCTGGTTTCGCCAATGGCGTACAAGCCGGGCACATCGGTGTGGCCGCGCTCGTCGACCATCACTCCGCCACAGGTGTAGTGGGCGGCGGGCACCACCGGGATCGGTTGGCGGGTGATGTCGATACCGAAGGTCAGGCAGCGCTCGTAGACCGTGGGGAAGTGGCTCTTGATGAAGTCGGCGGGCTTGTGGCTGATGTCCAGGTACACGCAGTCCACGCCCAGGCGCTTCATCTCGTGGTCGATGGCGCGGGCGACGATATCCCGTGGCGCCAGTTCCTCGCGAGGGTCGAAGCGCGGCATGAAACGCTCGCCATTGGGTAGGCGCAGCAGCGCGCCCTCGCCGCGCAGGGCCTCGGTGATCAGGAAGCTCTTGGCTTGCGGGTGGTACAGGCAGGTCGGGTGGAACTGGTTGAACTCAAGGTTGGCCACTCGACAGCCGGCACGCCAGGCCATGGCGATGCCGTCGCCGCAGGCCCCATCGGGGTTGCTGGTATAGAGGTAGACCTTGGCCGCGCCGCCAGTGGCCAGCACGGTGAAGCGAGCGCCGAAGGTGTCGACCTCGCCGCTGTTGCGGTTCAGCACATAGGCGCCCAGACAGCGTTCGCCGTCCAGGCCCAGGCGCCGCTCGGTAATCAGGTCGACCGCCACGTGTTGCTCCAGCAGTTCGATGTTCGGACGCTGGCGTGCCTGGTCGAGCAGGGTCTTGAAGATCGCCGCGCCAGTGGCGTCGGCGGCGTGGATGATGCGCCGGTGGCTGTGGCCGCCTTCGCGGGTGAGGTGGAATTCGAAACCGCCATCGTCGACGCTGTAGTGCTCGTCACGAGTGAACGGCACGCCCTGTTCGATCAGCCACTGGATGGCCTCGCGGCTGTGCTCGACGGTATAGCGCACGGCGTCTTCATGGCACAGACCGCCACCGGCGTTGAGGGTGTCCTCGACATGGGACTGCACGGTGTCGGTGTCGTCGAGCACCGCGGCGACGCCGCCCTGGGCCCAGAAGGTTGAACCGTTGGCCAGGTCGCCCTTGCTCAGCACGGCGATGCGCAGATGGCCGGGGAGGTTCAGTGCCAGGCTGAGACCGGCGGCACCACTGCCGATCACCAGGACATCATGTTGGAATTGTTGGCTCATGTCGGGACACTAGTAATCTTTGGAGGGGGCACGGCACAATAGTCGCGCGCAGATGGCACTGTGAAACTATCGTGAAAGCAGACCGGGATGCCTTTATAGCAGCCCCAGGTGCCTGATTTCCAATGGCGCTTGCGCGCGTGGCGACGATCTTTGTGGGAACTTTCCGATACCCCGGGAAATCCTATGAAGGCTGCCCGTACCTCACAGTTTGCCGAGGCGATGCAGGGCGGCAGCTCTATCTTGGGCTGACACCTGCGTACATGTAGACCAGATTATCGACGCAGCCGGCAGCGACCGCGCTGCGTCTTCCGTGCGAGCCGACCAAGGGCCGCAGGAAACTTGCTTGGAGGGGAGAACTTTTGCGCAAAGCCCGAGTCTATGGTTGCAAGCCTGAACGATGGCTGTTGCAACGCTCCTTCGAGACCACTGAGGAGTGTTCATGCTAACCCAGGAAGAGGATCAGCAGCTTGTCGAGCGCGTGCAGCGCGGCGACAGGCGAGCGTTCGATCTGTTGGTGCTGAAGTACCAGCACAAGATTCTCGGGTTGATCGTGCGTTTTGTCCACGACACCCATGAAGCGCAGGACGTGGCGCAGGAAGCCTTCATCAAGGCATACCGGGCGCTTGGGAATTTTCGCGGTGACAGTGCGTTCTACACCTGGCTGTACCGCATCGCCATCAACACGGCGAAGAACTACCTGGTATCCCGTGGAAGACGGCCACCAGACAGCGATGTGAGCTCCGAGGATGCGGAGTTTTACGACGGCGATCATGGTCTCAAGGATCTCGAGTCCCCAGAGCGCGCGTTGTTGCGGGATGAAATCGAAGGCACTGTCCATCGCACCATCCAGCAACTGCCGGAAGACCTGCGTACAGCATTGACGCTGCGCGAGTTCGATGGACTGAGTTACGAAGACATTGCCAGTGTCATGCAATGTCCGGTGGGTACCGTGCGCTCTCGAATCTTCCGCGCTCGGGAGGCCATAGACAAAGCCCTGCAACCGTTGTTGCAGGAAACCTGAGACAGCGGCGATAGCCAAGAGAGGAACCGCCATGAGTCGTGAAGCTTTGCAGGAATCGCTGTCCGCGGTGATGGATAACGAAGCGGACGAACTTGAACTGCGTCGCGTGCTGAATGCCGTCGACGACGCCGAAACCCGTGCCACCTGGTCGCGTTACCAGGTCGCGCGTGCCGCCATGCACAAGGAGCTGCTGCTGCCCAAGCTGGATATCGCCTCGGCGGTGTCCGCGGCGCTGGCTGACGAGGCCGTGCCGGCCAAGGTCAAGCAGGGTCCTTGGCGCAGCATTGGCCGCCTGGCCGTGGCCGCTTCGGTGACCGTTGCCGTGCTGGCCGGTGTGCGCTTCTACAACCAGGACGAGATCACGGGTGTCGAACTGGCCGCCCAGCAGCCTGCCCAGCAGGGGCTGAGCATGCCGCAGGCACAAGGCCCAGCCGTTTTGGCCGGCTATAGTGAAAGCAACGAGCAACCGACCGGGCCGATGGCCAACGGTGTGCTGCAGAACCAGGCCGGCTGGGATCAGCGTCTGCCAGGTTATCTGCGCCAGCACGCCCAGGAGTCCGCGCTGAAGGGCAACGAGACCGCGCTGCCTTACGCCCGCGCCGCCAGCCTGGAAAACCGCTAAGTAAGGAGGATCATGCGCGCGCTACCTCTCCTGTCGCTGCTGCTTGGCAGCAGCTTGACGGTGCAGGCACTGGCGGCCAACTCCTCGCCTGAGGCGAGCGAGTGGCTGAACAAGCTGGCACGGGCCGAACAGGCGCAGAGCTACCAAGGCGCCTTCGTCTACGAACGCAATGGCAGCTTTTCAACCCACGATATCTGGCATCGCGTCCAGGATGGCAAGGTCAGCGAGCGCTTGTTGCAGCTCGACGGCTCGGCCCAGGAAATCGTGCGGGTGGATGGCAAGGTGCAATGCGTCAGCGGCGACCTGGTCAGCGGTGTGGGCACGCCCCCCGACTCTGCGCCACGTGTGCTCGATCCCCTGAAACTGATGAGCTGGTACGACCTCAGCGTGGCAGGCAAGTCACGCGTCGCCGGGCGCGATGCGGTGATTGTCACGCTGACCCCGCGCGACCAGCATCGCTATGCCTTCGAAATGCACCTGGATCGCCGTACCGGCCTGCCATTGCGCTCGTTGATGCTCAACGACAAGGGGCAGCTGCTCGAGCGCTTCCAGATGACCCGCCTGGATACCGACACCCCGCCGACCGACGCCGACCTCAGCGCCAGCGCCGCCTGCAAACCGGTGGAGCGGGTCGCCCCGAGTACAACCGAAGCTGTTGCCGGCTGGCGTTCGGACTGGCTGCCACCGGGGTTCGAATTGGTCAACAGCTCGGTGCGTCGCGACCCTGCGCGCAAGAGCACGGTCAGCAGCCTGATGTACGACGATGGCCTGGCCCGGTTCTCGGTTTTCCTCGAGCCGATCGGCGGCGATGCCGGTACCGATACCCGTGCCCAGTTGGGGCCGACAGTGGCGGTTTCGCGCCACCTGAATACCCCCAAGGGCAAGGTGATGGTCACCGTGGTCGGCGAAATCCCGTTGGGTACCGCCGAGCGCGTGGCCCTGTCGATGCGGGCCCAGGATGCCCAGGCACGGCAATGATGGCTCGGCTCCTGACAGCTCTTGTTACACAGAGCTGACATGAAATTCAGGCATTGTCATTTGCAATCCTGCCGCAAATTTTCTATAGGTCAGGCTTCTCGGAGTCTGGCCTTTCCTGCGTCTGCGGGAACCTTACTGCTAACTACGCTCGTTGTGACGGGAGCCGTATGTCAATACCACGCTTGAAAACCTACCTATCGATGTTCGCCGCCGTGCTCATGCTCGGCCAGGTGCTCAGTGCCCAGGCCGAGGAGTCCCTGCCGGACTTCACCACCCTGGTCGAGCAGGCCTCGCCGGCGGTGGTCAACATCAGTACCAAGCAGAAGCTGCCGGACCGCCGCGTCGCCGCCGGGCAGATGCCCGACCTCGAAGGCCTGCCGCCGATGTTCCGCGAGTTCTTCGAGCGCAACATGCCACAGCAGCCGCGCTCGCCCCGTGGCGACCGTCAGCGTGAGGCCCAGTCGCTGGGTTCGGGCTTCATCATTTCCAGTGACGGCTATGTGCTGACCAACAACCATGTGGTCGCCGATGCCGACGAAATCATCGTCCGCCTGTCCGACCGCAGCGAGCTGCAGGCCAAGCTGGTTGGCACCGATCCGCGTACCGACGTGGCCCTGCTCAAGGTCGAAGGCAAGAACCTGCCGACGGTCAAACTGGGCGATTCCGAGAAGCTCAAGGTCGGTGAATGGGTACTGGCCATCGGCTCGCCGTTTGGCTTCGACCATTCGGTGACCAAGGGCATCGTCAGTGCCAAGGGCCGCACCCTGCCCAACGACACCTACGTGCCGTTCATCCAGACCGACGTGGCTATCAACCCAGGTAACTCCGGTGGCCCGCTGTTCAACATGAAAGGCGAGGTGGTGGGCATCAACTCGCAGATCTTCACCCGTTCCGGTGGCTTCATGGGCCTGTCGTTCGCCATCCCGATCGATGTGGCGATTGATGTGTCGAACCAGCTGAAGAAAGACGGCAAGGTCAGCCGCGGCTGGCTGGGCGTGGTGATCCAGGAGGTCAACAAGGACCTGGCCGAGTCGTTCGGCCTGGACAAGCCGGCCGGCGCGCTGGTGGCCCAGGTGCTGGAAGACGGCCCGGCGGCCAAGGGCGGCCTGCAGGTGGGCGATGTGATCCTGAGCATGAATGGCCAGCCGATCGTCATGTCCGCCGACCTGCCGCACCTGGTGGGCAGCCTCAAGGATGGCGCCAAGGCCAAGCTGGAGATCATCCGCAACGGCAAGCGCCAAAACCTCGACATCACCATTGGTGCGTTGCCTGAGGAAGATGCCGACATCGGCACCGGTGGCCAGGGCGGCGCCGAGCGCAGCAGCAACCGCCTGGGTGTTTCGGTGACCGACCTGAGCGCCGAGCAGAAGAAATCCCTGGAACTCAAGGGCGGCGTGGTCATCAAGGAAGTTCAGGATGGGCCGGCGGCGCTGATCGGCCTGCGTCCGGGCGATGTCATCAGCCACCTGAACAACCAGGCGATCGTCTCGGCCAAGCAGTTCACCGAAATCGCCAAGGAGTTGCCGAAGAACCGTTCGGTGTCCATGCGCGTGCTGCGTCAAGGGCGCGCCAGCTTCATCACCTTCAAACTGGCTGAATAAGCGCGTTGATCGGTAGGAAAAGGGCAGCTTCGGCTGCCTTTTTTCATGAGATTTCACAATTCTTTGTAGGAGCGGCCTTGTGTCGCGACCGGGCGCGCAGCGGCCGCAGAACGTCGCTACTGCTCGCAAGGTGCAGCGTACGCAGAAAATTTCGACCGCTGCGCGCCCGATCGCGGCACAAGGCCGCTCCTGCAGTGCGTAAGTGCCGCCGATAGAGGAATCTCCCATATCCCTCCGGCTTGAGGTACAATTCCCGGCTATTTTTCGGCGGGCGTCCGGCTCGCAGCCTTTTCGAGTGTTGACCCGTGAGTGATTTGAGTCATATCCGCAATTTCTCCATCATCGCCCACATCGACCATGGCAAGTCGACGCTGGCCGACCGTTTCATCCAGATGTGCGGTGGCCTGTCGGCGCGCGAAATGGAGGCCCAGGTCCTCGACTCCATGGACCTGGAGCGCGAACGCGGCATCACCATCAAGGCCCACAGCGTCACGCTCAACTACAAGGCGCAGGACGGCAAGGTCTACCAGCTGAATTTCATCGACACCCCCGGCCACGTCGACTTCACCTACGAAGTCTCGCGCTCGCTGGCGGCCTGTGAAGGCGCGCTGCTGGTGGTCGACGCCGGCCAAGGCGTCGAGGCCCAGTCCGTGGCCAACTGCTATACCGCCATCGAGCAGGGCCTGGAAGTCATGCCGGTCCTCAACAAGATGGACCTGCCCCAGGCCGACCCCGACCGCGTCAAGGACGAGATCGAGAAGATCATCGGCATCGACGCCACCGACGCCGTGGCCTGTAGCGCCAAGAGCGGCATGGGCGTGGACGAGGTGCTCGAGCGCCTGGTGCAGACCATTCCCGCGCCAGAGGGCGATATCGACGCGCCGCTGCAGGCGCTGATCATCGATTCCTGGTTCGACAACTACCTGGGCGTGGTCTCGCTGGTGCGTGTGCGCCATGGCCGCGTCAAGAAAGGCGACAAGATCCTGGTCAAGTCCACCGGCAAGGTGCACTTGGTCGACAGCGTCGGTGTGTTCACCCCGAAACACACCCAGACCGCTGATCTGAAAGCCGGTGAAGTAGGCTTCATCATCGCCAGCATCAAGGACATCCATGGCGCGCCGGTGGGCGACACCCTGACCCTGTCCAACACGCCTGAAGTCGAAGTGCTGCCGGGCTTCAAGAAGATCCAGCCGCAGGTCTACGCCGGCCTGTTCCCGGTCAGTTCCGACGACTTCGAGGACTTCCGCGACGCCCTGCAGAAGCTGACCCTGAACGATTCGTCGCTGCAATACATGCCGGAAAGCTCCGATGCCCTGGGCTTCGGCTTCCGCTGCGGCTTCCTCGGCATGCTGCACATGGAGATCATCCAGGAGCGCCTGGAGCGCGAATACGACCTGGACCTGATCACCACCGCACCTAGCGTGATCTACGAGCTCGAGCTCAAGACCGGCGAAACCATCGTCGTTGACAACCCGTCGAAGCTGCCGGACGTCTCGGCGGTCGCCGACTTCCGCGAGCCGATCGTCACCGCGACCATCCTGGTGCCGCAGGAGCACCTGGGCAACGTCATCACCCTGTGCATCGAGAAGCGTGGCGTGCAGCGCGACATGCAGTTCCTCGGCAGCCAGGTGCAGGTGCGCTACGACATGCCGATGAACGAGGTGGTGCTGGACTTCTTCGACCGCCTCAAGTCGACCAGCCGCGGCTACGCGTCGCTGGACTATCATTTCGACCGCTACCAGTCGGCCAACCTGGTCAAGCTGGACGTGTTGATCAACGGCGACAAGGTCGATGCCCTGGCCTTGATCGTGCACCGCGACAACGCGGCCTACAAAGGCCGTGCGTTGACCGAGAAGATGAAGGAACTGATCCCTCGGCAGATGTTCGACGTGGCGATCCAGGCAGCCATTGGCGGCCAGATCATCGCGCGGACGACCGTCAAGGCGCTCAGAAAGAACGTACTGGCCAAGTGCTACGGTGGTGACGTCAGCCGTAAGAAGAAACTGCTGGAGAAGCAGAAGGCCGGTAAGAAACGCATGAAACAGGTGGGCAACGTGGAAATTCCACAGGAAGCCTTCCTCGCCGTGCTCAGGTTGGATAGCTAGGTCCTATGTCGCTAAATTTCCCGCTGTTGCTCGTCATCGCCGTTGCCGTCTGCGGTCTGTTGGGTCTGCTCGACCTGCTGTTCCTGGCCCCGCGCCGGCGCGCGGCGATCGCCAACTACCAGGGCAGCGTCAGCCAGCCCGAACTGGCCGTGGTCGAACGCCTGAACAAGGAGCCGTTGCTGGTTGAATACGGCAAGTCGTTCTTCCCGGTGCTGTTCATCGTGCTGGTGTTGCGCTCGTTCCTGGTAGAGCCGTTCCAGATCCCCTCGGGTTCGATGAAACCGACGCTGGAAGTGGGCGATTTCATCCTGGTGAACAAGTTCTCCTACGGCATTCGCCTGCCGGTGATCGACAAGAAGGTCATCGAGGTCGGTGACCCGCAGCGCGGCGATGTGATGGTGTTCCGCTACCCCAGCGACCCGAACGTCAACTACATCAAGCGTGTGGTCGGCCTGCCGGGCGACGTGATCCGCTACACCAGCGACAAGCGCCTGTACGTCAATGGCCAGGCGATCGCCGAGCAGTTGGTCGGCAGCGAGCCGGGCACGCTGGGCAGCGCCGAGTTGTACAAGGAGAAACTCGGCGAGGCCGAGCACCTGATCCGCAAGGAAATGACCCGCTACCGCATGCCGCCGGACCAGCAATGGACCGTGCCGGCTGGTCACTACTTCATGATGGGTGACAACCGCGACAACTCCAACGACAGCCGTTTCTGGGACGATCCGAACATTCCCAAGGAACTGCACGGCATGGTTCCGGACCGGAACATCGTCGGCAAGGCGTTCGCGGTCTGGATGAGCTGGCCAGAGCCGAAACTCAGCCACTTCCCGAACCTGTCGCGGGTCGGGCTGATCAATTGAGTAACGACGGCGCTGTCCACGGACGGCGCCGCTTGCATTTATGACATAGGCTGTGTTCTCAGGGAGCGAGGGCTTTCGCCGTTGCCGGCGCAGGACCACAGTCAAACCGTCTTTCAGGATGTTGATTTGAACAACGCGTTGAACATTGCCGGGGTGGCTCCATGAGTGCTTCCCTCGATCGCCTGGAGCGCAAGCTCGGCTACACCTTCAAGAACCAGGACCAGATGCTGCTGGCCCTGACCCATCGCAGCTATGCCGGGCGCAATAACGAGCGCCTGGAATTCCTCGGCGATGCCATCCTCAATTTCGTGGTCGGCGAAGCGCTGTTCGAGCGCTTCCCGCAGGCCCGCGAGGGCCAGTTGTCGCGCCTGCGCGCCCGCCTGGTCAAGGGCGAGACCCTGGCCCGGCTGGCCCGCGGCTTCGATTTGGGCGAATACCTGCGCCTGGGCTCGGGCGAACTCAAGAGCGGCGGTTTCCGTCGCGAGTCGATCCTCGCCGACGCCCTCGAGGCGCTGATCGGCGCGATTTACCAGGACGCCGACATGCAGACCGCCCGCGAGCGCATCCTCGCCTGGCTGACCGACGAATTCGACGGCTTGACGCTGGTCGATACCAACAAAGACCCCAAGACCCGCCTGCAGGAGTTCCTGCAGTCGCGTGCCTGTGAGCTGCCGCGCTATGAAGTGGTGGATATCCAGGGCGAACCGCACTGCCGGACTTTCTTCGTCGAATGCGAAGTGGTCCTGCTGAACAAGAAAAGCCGTGGCCAGGGCGTCAGCCGGCGTATCGCCGAGCAGGTCGCCGCCGCCGCCGCATTGATCGCCCTGGGCGTGGAGAATGGCAATGACTGAGAACACTTCGACCCGCTGCGGCTATGTCGCCATCGTCGGTCGCCCCAACGTGGGCAAGTCCACGCTGCTCAACCACATCCTCGGGCAGAAGCTGGCGATTACCTCGCGCAAGCCGCAGACCACCCGCCACAACATGCTTGGCATCAAGACCGAGGGTGACGTGCAGGCGATCTACGTCGACACCCCCGGCATGCACAAGGCCAACGACAAGGCCCTGAACCGCTACATGAACCGCAATGCCTCGGCGGCCCTGAAGGACGTCGACGTGGTGATCTTCGTGGTCGACCGCACCAAGTGGACCGACGAGGATCAACTGGTGCTCGAGCGTGTGCAGTACGTGACCGGCCCGCTGATCATTGCGGTCAACAAGACCGACCGCATGGAAGAGAAGGCCGAGCTGATCCCGCACCTGCAATGGCTGCAGGAACAACTGCCGAATGCCGAAGTGATGCCGATTTCCGCGCAGCAGGGGCATAACCTCGAAGCCTTGGAAGCGCAGATCGCCAAGCACCTGCCGGAAAACGAGCACTTCTTCCCCGAAGACCAGATCACCGACCGCAGCAGCCGCTTCCTCGCCGCCGAACTGGTGCGCGAGAAGATCATGCGCCAGCTCGGCGCCGAGCTGCCGTACCAGATCACCGTGGAAATCGAGGAATTCAAGCAGCAGGGTCACGTGCTGCACATCCACGCGCTGATCCTGGTCGAGCGTGACGGGCAGAAGAAGATCATCATTGGCGACAAGGGCGAGCGTATCAAGCGCATCGGTTCCGAGGCGCGCAAGGACATGGAAGTGCTGTTCGACTCCAAGGTCATGCTCAACCTGTGGGTGAAGGTCAAGGGTGGCTGGTCCGACGACGAGCGCGCGCTGCGTTCGCTGGGTTACGGCGACCTGTAACAGTTCTTGATACAACCGGCGTTCCCTGTGGGAGCGGGCTTGCCCGCGAATGCGATGGTGGATTCACCGACGCTTTCGCGGGCAAGCCCGCTCCCACAGGTGTTTCTGGCATAGAGTGACTCATCATGGACCAACCCACCCCTCAACCCGCCTACGTCCTGCACAGCCGTGCCTACAAGGAAACCAGCGCGCTGGTGGACTTTCTCACGCCCCAAGGGCGGGTACGGGCGGTGTTGCGTCGGGCGCGGGGCAAGGGCGGTAGCCTGGTCAGGCCATTCGTGCCGCTTGAGGTGGAGCTGCGCGGGCGCGGCGAGCTGAAGAACGTCGGCCGCCTGGACAGCTCCGGCATTGCCGTCTGGCTGCATGGCGACGCACTGTTCAGCGGGCTTTACCTCAACGAGCTGTTGATGCGCCTGCTGCCCGCCGAGGCGCCGCATCCGGCGCTGTTCGAGCACTACACCTTGACCCTCCAGGCCCTGGCCGCGGGGCGTCCATTGGAGCCGCTGCTGCGCTCCTTCGAATGGCGCCTGCTGGACGAGCTGGGCTATGCCTTCGCCCTGGATCATGACGTCAATGATGCCCCGGTGGTCGTCGATGGCCTTTACCGGCTGCAGGTGGACGCTGGCCTGGAGCGGGTCGAGCTGTTTCAGCCAGGCTTGTTCCAAGGCGCCGAGCTGCTGGCCCTGGCCCAGGCCGACTGGGACGCCCCTGGCGCCTTGCTCGCGGCCAAGCGCCTGATGCGCCAGGCCTTGGCCGTGCATCTGGGGCCCAAGCCACTGGTCAGTCGGGAACTGTTTCGCAAGCGCTGAGCACGACGTATGCTGTGGCCCTCAATCTTCAGGAGTGCCCCTTCGTGACTCACAGCAACCGCATGCTTCTCGGCGTCAACATCGACCACGTGGCGACCCTGCGCCAGGCCCGGGGCACCCGCTATCCGGACCCGGTCAAGGCCGCGCTGGACGCCGAGGAAGCGGGTGCCGACGGCATTACCGTGCACCTGCGCGAAGACCGCCGGCACATCCAGGAGCGCGACGTGCTGCTGCTCAAGGATGTGCTGCAGACCCGCATGAACTTCGAAATGGGTGTCACCGAAGAGATGATGGTCTTCGCCGAGAGGATTCGTCCGGCGCATATCTGCCTGGTGCCGGAAACCCGTCAGGAGCTGACCACCGAAGGCGGCCTCGATGTGGCCGGCCAGGAAGCGCGGATCAAGGCGGCGGTCGAGCGCCTGTCGCGCACCGGTGCCGAAGTGTCGCTGTTCATCGATGCCGACGAGCGGCAGATCGAGGCCTCGCACCGCGTCGGCGCCCCGGCCATCGAGCTGCACACCGGGCGTTATGCCGATGCTCAGACGCCGGCCGAGGTGGCCGAGGAGCTCCAGCGCATCGTCGATGGCGTGGCGTTCGGTGTTGGCCAGGGGCTGATCGTCAATGCCGGCCATGGCCTGCACTACCACAACGTCGAGGCCGTCGCCGCGATCAAGGGCATCAACGAACTGAACATCGGCCACGCGCTGGTGGCCCATGCGTTGTTCGTCGGCTTCAAGGCGGCGGTGGCCGAGATGAAGGCGCTGATCGTCGCCGCTTCGCGCTGATCATCGATGGGCAGTGCCGGACTCTTCGCGGGTAAACCCGCTCCCACAGGTAGCACACAGGCCTTGAGACTGGTGAGTTCCCTGTGGGAGGCGAAGAGGCCGGTGTTGCCCGCGCATCATTCGGCCTGGAACACCAGGGTGAAGCGGGTCGGCCCTTCGGTCTGGCTGGATACTTCGACTCGCCCTCCATGCAGTTGCATGATCGACTTGACGATCGCCAGCCCCAGCCCGGTCCCGCCCTCCAGCCGTGAACGTCCGGCGCCTGCCCGGTAAAAGCGCTCGAACAGGTGTGGCAGGTGCGCCTGGCCAATCCCCGCGCCTTGGTTTTCTACCCACACGGCGATTTCGTTGCCCTGGCGCTCGATACCCACGGCCACCGGCTTGCCCTGCGGCCCATGGCGGATTGCATTGCTCAACAGGTTCGACAGCGCGCGCTGGAACATCAAGCGGTCCGCCAGCGCCGTGCCCCAGCCCTGCAAGTGCAAGGAAATCCCCTTGAGCTCGGCGCTGAACGCGAACAGTTCGCTGACCCGCGCCACTTCGTCGGCCAGCGTCACCGGCACCAGCGCCACCTGGGTCTGTGGCTGGCTGACCTGGGCGAGGAACAGCATGTCGTTGATGATGCGGTTGAGCCGAGTCAGCTCCTCGACGCTGTCTTCCAGTGCTTCGCGGTATTTGTCGCCATCGCGTTCGCGGGCCAGGGTAACCTGGGCCTTGCCCATCAGGTTGCCGATCGGCGTACGCAGCTCATGGGCCAGGTCGTCGGAAAACTGCGACAGCTGGCGCACGCCCTGATCGAGGCGGTCGAGCATCACATTGATGGCCCGGGCCAGCTCGGCCAGCTCCACTGGCAGGCCACTGTCGGGCAGGCGGTGTGCCAGGTCCTGGGCCGAGACTTGCCCGGCGATCCGGCGAAAGTGCCGCAGTGGTCGCAGGCCGCGTTGCACCAGCTTCCAGGCGGCGATGCCGATCAGCAGCAGCAACAGCGGCAGGGCCAGCAAGGTCGAGTGCAGGTAGGCCTGCAACAGGCTGTTGTCGTCGCTGCGATTGAGCGACATCAGGACCTTGACCGGGGTGTCGTCGCGCAGGCGCATCAGACGGCTGGCGGTGAGGATCTGGTTGTCCTCGCCGTCGCGCCAGGCGTGAAAGGTCAGCCGGTTGTCGGCTTCCAGGCTCAGCAAGTGTTGCGACGGCAACGCCGGACCAAGGCTAAGCAGGGCTGGATGGCGGCCGTTGACCGCCAGCACGCTGAGGCTGAGGTTGTCATGGCCCATGACCAGGTCGAGCAGCGGGTGGGCGCGGGCGCTCAGGTCGTCGCTGCGCAGGTCGACCCGCAGGTTGTGCTCGACCTGCTGCATCTTGCGCGCCAGGTCCTTGCGTGCGCGGCTGTCCAGTTCGTGGTCGAGGGCGAATACCGCCAGGGTGGCGAGCAGCAGCACCAGCGCGGCGCCCAGCAGGGTGACGGTCAGGCCCAGGCGCAGCGACAGGCTCGCGCGTTTCACACGCGGGCCTCGAGCACATAGCCGACACCGCGCAAGGTGTGGATCAGCTTGTCCTCGAACGGGTCGTCGATCTTCGCCCGCAGGCGGCGGATCGACACCTCCACCACATTGGTGTCGCAGTCGAAGTTCATGTCCCACACCAGCGAGATGATCTGTGTGCGCGACAGCACCTCGCCGCTCTGGCGCATCAGCAGGTGCAGCAGGGCGAATTCCTTGGCGGTCAGGTCGATGCGCTGGCCGCCGCGCCAGGCCCGATGGCGGCCGGGGTCGAGCTCGAGGTCAGCGACTTTCAGCGTGTTGGGTTGCAGGCGTTGGTCGTTGCGCCGCAGCAGGCTGCGGATGCGCGCCAGCAGCTCGGGGAACTCGAAGGGCTTGAGCAGGTAGTCGTCGGCGCCCAGGTCCAGGCCCTTGACCCGATCGGCCAGGCGACCGTGGGCGGTGAGCATCATGATCCGCGTGGAGGACTCGGCGCGCAGGCGTTGCAGTACGCTCCAGCCGTCCAGCTCGGGCAGGTTGACGTCGAGGATCACCAGGTCGTAGGGCTGCTGGCGGGCCAGGTGCAGGCCGTCGGTGCCGGTATGGGCGCAATCGACCACGTAGCCGTTCTCGCGCAGGCCTTGCTGCAGGTAGTCGGCGGTGCGGGGTTCGTCCTCGATGATCAGTAGGCGCATGCTCGGGCTCGGTTCGATGAAAGGGGGCGATTCTCGACCCTGTAGTGACATCAGGGTCAAGCGGCGAGAATGTTACTGGATGCGAATGGGCAAACGGTGGGGATTGCCGATTTGTAATGTACGGGTCATCTGAATGACAGGGCCGCCGCGTTCGCCAGCCAGGCTGACCTTGCAGCACTGTAATGTCTGGCTCACCTTGTCGTTAGCTGCGCCTTGTCATGCTGGCCCTGTCGATACGGTTATCACGAGGCAAGCACGATGAACCTGAGCAAATACCTGCTGCTGGCGATCCTCGCCCTGGGCAGCACCAGCGTTTTCGCCGAGGGTGGCGCCGAGCGCTCCAAGCAGTTCTGGCAAGCGTTCCGCGACGATCAGGCACGCCTGCATGGCGACAAGCAGCAAGCGCTGGCCGAGCGCGAGCGCAAGGCCGAAGAGAAGGCCCGCGAGGTGGCCAAGGATTGAGTCACACCCCTGCGCCGCGACAGCTCCACGGCGCAGGTGGCTTCGGGCGCCCCTGCGGGCGCCTTTTTTATTTGCGCGCCAGCAGCGTGGCGCGGCGCGGTGCCGGCAGGCCTTCGATGGTCTTGGCGTGGTCGGCGGGGTCGAGGAAATCGCCGAGGGACTGGTAGCGCATCCACTCGGTGCTGCGTTGTTCCTCGACGCTGGTGACGCTGACATCGACGCAGCGCACATCGCTGAAGCCGGCGCGGCGCAACCAGCGTTCCAGCGCCGGCACCGAGGGCAGGAACCACACATTGCGCATCTGCGCGTAGCGGTCTTCGGGCACCAGCACCTGGTTTTCGTCACCTTCGATCACCAGGGTCTCCAGCACCAGCTCGCCGCCCTTGACCAAGCAGTCCTTGAGCGCCAGCAGGTGCTCGATGGGCGAGCGACGGTGGTAGAACACGCCCATGGAGAACACCGTGTCGAAGCCTTCGAGGTTGGCTGGCAGCTCTTCCAGGGCGAACGGCAGGTGCCAGGCCGGCAGCTCAGGCAGGTACTGCTGTACCGCCTGGAACTGGCAGAAGAACAGCCAGTTGGGGTCGACACCGATGACCATGTCGGCGCCGGCGCCGAGCATGCGCCACTGGTAGTAGCCATTGCCGCAACCGACATCGAGCACGCGCTTGCCCTTGAGGTCCAGGTGCGGGCCAACCCGCGACCATTTCCAGTCCGAGCGCCATTCGGTGTCGACATGCACGCCGAACAGCTCGAACGGGCCCTTGCGCCAGGGCGACAGGCCCATCAGCGCCTGGCGTACCTGCGCGCGGGTGGCGTCGTCGCAGGCGCAGTCCAGGCGCAGGCCATCGACCAGGTCGATCTCGCTGGGCGTCAGGCGTGGTAGCGCCTCGAGGGCGCCGCGCCAGCGATCTAGGTCACCGTGGCCCTTTTCCAGCTTGGCGTCGAGTTGCGCCTGCAGGCCCAGGGACCAGGTGGCAAGGGGCGTGCCCGCCAGGCGGCGGACGAGGGGAGACAGATCGATCATGGCAGGGCTATCAGCGAGGCGAAGTTGAGGCATTGGAACCAGGGCACCACTTTGGAGAACCCGGCGGCGCGCAGGCGCTGCTGGTGGGTTTCCAGGGTGTCGGGCTTCATCACGTGCTCGATGGCGCTGCGTTTCTGGGCGATTTCCAGTTCGCTGTAGCCATTGGCGCGCTTGAAGTCCAAGTGCAGGTCGTTGAGCAGTTGCTGTTGCTGGTCGTCGGCGAAGCGCAGCTTTTCCGAGAGGATCAGCGCGCCACCGGGCAACAGGGCCTGGCGGATGCGCCCGAGCAGTTCGAGACGTTGTTCGGGGGCGATGAACTGCAGGGTGAAATTCATCGCCACCACCGAAGCCGGCTCGAAGGGCAGGCTGAGGATGTCGGCTTCGACCACCTGCACCGGTAGCAACTCCTGGAACATCGAGTCCTGGGCGGTGAGGTACTGGCGGCAGCGCTCGACCATGGCCGCGGAGTTGTCCACCGCGATCACCCGGCAGCCGTCGCTGCGCACGTGGCGGCGCAGGGCCTGGCTCACCGCGCCCAGCGAGGCGCCGAGGTCGTACAGCGCCGAATGCGGTTGGGCGAAGCGCGCGGCCAGCACGCCAAGGTTCTCGACGATGGTCGGGTAACCGGGCACCGAGCGCTTGATCATGTCCGGGAAGACCTGCACCACATCTTCGTTGAAGACGAAGTCGGGCACCTGCTCCAGGGGTTGGGCGAATAGGCGGTCGGGTTGTTTGCTCACGGTGGGTCCAGGCGGCTGGCAATCTACAGGGGCGGCATTCTAGCCAAACCGCGGCCTGCTTGCATGACTCGCTGACCGGCGCCGCCGACTCACTTCACCTGGATGGCGCAATCGAAGGTCTGCACCGGGCGCACTTCCGGGGCCCAGGGCTGCTGGTAGACCAGGATCAGGTGGCCCTCGCCCGCGGCCTTGGCCTGGAAGCGCCAGGTGGACAGCCCGCCGCTGCCGACGATGCCGGCTTGCTCCGGGGAGCTGTACACCTCGGGGCCGAGGCTGCGCAGGATTTCCGAGGCGGGGTTTTGCACCAGCCAGCGGTAGCCGGTGGTGGGGTTGCTGGGCAGGGTGAGGGTCATGCTTTGGCCGACGACCAGGCGCTTGGGGCATTCGCTTTCGCCGTCGAGTTCGACGGTGCGTTGCGGCTGCTGGGCGCAGGCGGCGAGCAGGGCAAGGCTCAGGGGAACGAGTAGACGAGGGGCGGACATGGTGGCTCCTGAGGCTGAAGTGGCCTGAGGATAACCGATGCAGATGGAAGTTTGTGATGGCAGTGTTGGCGTCTCATTGCCATGCACGATCCCTGTAGGAGCGGCCTTGCGTCGCGAAAGGGGGGCGAAGCACCCCCAGGGTCTCTGGCCTACTTTGAGATAGCCGGGGCCGCTGTGCGGCCCTATCGCGACACAAGGCCGCTCCTACAGTGGCCCGGCTGGGCGGTCAGAACAGCACTTTCGCCACGTCGGCAAAGCGCTTGGCGAAATGCACGGTCAAGCCGTCCTTCAGGTACTCGGGCAGCTCGGTGAAGTCACCACGGTTGGCCTCCGGCAGGATCAGCTCGAAGATCTTCTGCCGCCGCGCGGCGATCACTTTCTCGCGCACCCCGCCAATCGGCAGCACCTGGCCGGTCAGGGTCAGCTCGCCGGTCATGGCCACGCCTTTCTTCGGCGCCTGGTCACGGGCCAGGGACAGCAGGGCGCTGGCCATGGTTACCCCGGCGCTGGGGCCGTCCTTGGGCGTGGCGCCCTCGGGTACGTGCAGGTGAATGAAGGCCTCGTTGAAGTAACCCGGCGTGCCGCCGAACTGCTTGAGGTTCGAGCTGATGTAGCTGTAGGCGATCTCCGCCGATTCCTTCATCACATCCCCCAACTGCCCGGTGAGCTTGAGGCCGCGGTTCAGGCTGTGGATGTGCGTGGCCTCGATCGGCAGGGTTGCGCCACCCATGCTGGTCCAGGCCAGCCCGGTGATCACGCCCTTGCCGGCCAGCACCTGTTCGCTGCGGAACACCGGCATGCCCAGGGCGGGCTCGAGGTCCTTGGCGGCGATCTTGAGCTTGGCGTCGGGGTCCTCCAGCAGCTTAACCACCGACTTGCGCACCAGCTTGCCCAGCTGTTTCTCCAGCTGGCGCACCCCGGCTTCGCGGGCGTAACCCTCGATCACCGCGCGCAGGGCGGCGTCGTTGATGCTCAGGCTGGTCTTGGCCACGCCGGCCTTGTCCAGCTGCTTGGGCCACAGGTGGCGCTTGGCGATGGCCAGCTTCTCTTCGGTGATGTAGCCGGACAGGCGAATCACTTCCATGCGGTCGAGCAAGGGGCCTGGGATCGAGTCGAGGGTGTTGGCGGTGCAGACGAACAGCACCTTGGACAGGTCCAGGCGCAGGTCCAGGTAGTGGTCGAGGAAGTCGACGTTCTGCTCAGGGTCGAGGGTTTCCAGCAGTGCCGAGGCGGGGTCGCCCTGGTAGCTCTGGCCCATCTTGTCGATCTCGTCGAGCATGATCACCGGGTTCATCACCTCGACCTCCTTCAGCGCCTGCACCAGCTTGCCTGGTTGGGCGCCGATGTAGGTGCGGCGGTGGCCCTTGATCTCGGCCTCGTCGCGCATGCCGCCGACGCTGAAGCGGTAGAACGGCCGGCCGAGGGACTCGGCGATGGATTTGCCGATGCTGGTCTTGCCCACTCCGGGCGGGCCCACCAGCAGCACGATCGAGCCGCTGATCTCGCCTTTCCAGGCGCCGACGGCGAGGAATTCGAGGATGCGTTCCTTGATGTCGTCGAGGCCGGCGTGGTGGCGGTCGAGCACCTTGCGCGCGTGCTTGAGGTCGAGCTTGTCCTTGCCGTACACGCCCCAGGGCAGGGCGGTGGCCCAGTCCAGGTAGTTGCGGGTGACGGCGTACTCCGGCGAGCCGGTCTCGAGGATGGCCAGCTTGCCCAGCTCTTCGTCGATGCGTTTTTGCGCCTGCTCGGGCAGGGTCTTGCCTTGCAGGCGCTGCTCGAACTGCTCGAGGTCGGCGCTGCGGTCGTCCTTGGTCAGGCCGAGTTCCTGCTGGATGACCTTGAGTTGTTCCTTGAGGAAGAACTCGCGCTGATGTTCGCCGATCTGTCGGTTAACTTCCGCGGAAATTTCATTCTGCAGGCGTGCGACCTCGACTTCCTTGCGCAGCATCGGCAGGACTTTTTCCATGCGCTTGAGCATGGGCACACAGTCGAGCACTTCCTGCAGCTGGTTGCCGGTGGCGGAGGTCAGGGCGGCGGCGAAGTCGGTCAGTGGCGATGGATCGTTGGGGCTGAAGCGATTGAGATAGTTCTTCAGCTCTTCGCTGTACAGGGGGTTGAGCGGTAGCAGTTCCTTGATCGCATTGATCAGCGCCATGCCATAGGCCTTCACCTCGTCGGTGGGCTCGGCGGGCTGGCGCGGGTACTCGACCTCGACCAGGTACGGCGGGCGATGGTGCTTGAGCCAGGTGCGTATACGCACCCGGGTCAGGCCCTGGGCGACGAACTGCAGCTTGCCGCCTTCGCGGCTGGCGTGGTGCACCTTCACCAGGGTGCCGTACTCGGGCAGGGCATTGGTGTCGAAGTGGCGGTGGTCTTCCGGCGGGGTGTCCATGAAGAACAAGGCCAAGGAGTGATGCGGGGTCTTGGCGACCAGGTCGAGGGTTTCGGCCCAGGGTTCTTCGTTGACGATCACCGGCAGCACTTGCGCGGGGAAGAATGGGCGGTTGTGGATCGGGATCACGTAGACCTTGTCCGGCAGTTGCTGGCCGGGCAGGGCGAGGTGGTGGCCGGGTTCGGCCGCTGGATCGAGGTGTTCGACTTCGCTGTGGTCGTCGGGGTGTTCCGGGAAATCCTGCTGGTCGCTCATGGGGCACCTGCGTGAATGGCTATGGTGCTTAGATGGGGCGGGGGAGGATGGGTTTCAAGCATTGAGCTTCGAGCCACAAGCTTCAAGCTGCAAGCTGCAAGAGAAAAGCGCGACCGGACTGGTTCGACGTTCTCTTGCAGCTTGAGGCTTGCAGCTTGCAGCTTGAGGCTTACTCAGCCAATTTGTAAGCGATGATGTAGTCGCCCATCTTGGTGCCCAGCGAGCCATGGCCGCCGGCGGTCACCAGCACGTACTGCTTGCCATCCTTGCCGGTGTAGCTCATCGGCGTGGCCTGGCCACCAGCGGGCAGGCGGCCTTTCCACAGCTCCTTGCCGTTGCTGGTGTCGTAGGCGCGCAGGTACTGGTCCAGGGTGCCGCTGAGGAAGCCCACGCCACCGGCGGTGACCATCGAACCGCCCATGCTCGGCACGCCCACCGGCATGCCGATCGGCACCGGGGTGCTGTCACGGGTGGTGCCGTTCTTGTGCTTCCACACGACCTTGTTGGTGAACAGGTCGATGGCCGCCACATAGCCCCAGGCTGGCGCCTGGCATGGGATGCCGATCGGCGACATGAACGGGTGCATGGTCACTGCGTACGGCGCGCCGGTGTTCGGCTGCACGCCGCTGGTCTCGCTTTCGCGCTTGCTGCCTTCAGCGACCTGCTCGCGAGGGATCATCTTCGACACGAAGGCCATGTAGTTCGGCGAAGTGAACAGCAGCTGGCGCACCGGGTCGACCGATACGCTGCCCCAGTTGAACACGCCGACGTTACCCGGGTAGATCAGGCTGCCCTGCTCGGATGGTGGGGTGTACTGGCCTTCGTAGCGCAGGCTGCGGAACTGGATGCGGCAGAGCATCTGGTCGAACGGCGTGGCGCCCCACATGGCCTGTTCGGTCAGCTCTGGGCCGAGCAGGTTGAGGTCGGAGCGGGCCTGGGTTGGCGCGGTGTGGTCACCTTTGACCGCGCCCTGCGGGACCGGAATCTCGCGGATCGGCACGATCGGCGTGCCGTCGCGACGATCGAGCACGTACAGGCTGCCCTGCTTGGTCGGCACGATGACCGCCGGCTTGACGCCGTCGTCGGTCTTCAGGTGGACCAGGGTCGGCTGGCTGCCGACGTCCATGTCCCACAGGTCGTGGTGGGTGAACTGGTAGTTCCAGCGCGCCTTGCCGGTGGCCAGGTCGAGGGCGACGATGCCGGCGCTGTACTTCTCCGCGCCCGGGGTGCGGTCGGCGCCCCACTGGTCCGGGGTCTGGTTGCCCAGCGGCAGGTAGATCATGCCGAGGTCTTCGTCGACGCTGGCGATCGACCACATGTTGGCCGAGTTGCGGCTGTACTGCTTGCCGTCGGCCAGGGGCTTGGTGTCGTCCGGGTTGTTGCTGTCCCAGTTCCACACCAGGTGGCCGTCGTGCACGTCGTAGGCGCGGATCACGCCCGAGGGCTCGTTGGTCGACTCGTTGTCGGTGACATGGCCGCCGATGATCACCAGGTCACGGGTGATCGCCGCTGGCGAGGTGGAATAGTAGCCACCGGCGGTGAACGGGCCGATGCCACGGGTCAGATCGATCACGCCCTGGTTGGCGAAGCCTTCGCAGACCTTGCCGGTGTCGGCGTTGATGGCGATCAGGCGGGCGTCGGCGGTGGGCAGGTAGAGGCGGCGTGGGCACGCCTGGGCCACGGCCTGGCCAGCGTCGGTGATCTTCGGCGCGGGACTGCCATCACGGCTGACGTAGTTGTTCTCGTCATAGTACGAGACACCGCGGCAGGTCATGTGGGCGAAGCCCTTGAAGGTGCCCACCGGGCTCTTGACCTGCGGGTCGAAGCGCCAGATTTCGGCGCCGGTGTCCGGGTCCAGGGCCAGCACCTTGCTGTGGGCGGTGCAGGCGTAGAGCATGCCGTTGACCTTCAGCGGGGTGTTCTGGTTGGTCAGCTCCACCGGGTCGTTTTCGGTCGGCAGGTCACCGGTGCGGATGCGCCAGGCTTCTTCCAGGCGGTAGGCGTTCTGTGGGGTGATCTGGCGCAGCGGCGAGTAGCGGTCACCATGCTCGGTGCGGCCGTAGGCCTGCCATTCGCCGTCGGGCATCGACGGCGCGGCGCTGGCCATCTCGCTGCTGTCGCGGCCCAGTTCGCCGAACACTTCGCCCGGGTGAGTGAACTGGCTGCCCACGGCGCTGGCGCCGGAGGCGACCACGGCGACGCTGAGCAGCGCGGTGTTGATTTTCGCGGCCGGGCCTACCAGCGGGCGACGCGCCCACGGCAGCAGCAGGACCACGCCGATGGCGAACCAGATGGCCAGGCGTGGCACCAGTTGCCACCAGTCCAGGCCGACTTCCAGCAGCGCCCAGACCGTGCTGCCCAGCAGCACCAGGCCGTACAGGCCCAGGGCGATGCGACGCATGGCCAGCAGCAGGATGCCGGACAGGGCGAAGCCGATACCGGCGATCAGGTAGTAAAGCGAACCACCCAGCTGGCTCAGCTTGATGCCGCCGGCCAGCAGGGCCAGGCCCATCAGCAGCAGCAACACGCCCATCAGGCGCGGTAGCCAGCGGGTTCCATTCTTGGCACCGTCAGTGCTCATCGTCTGTTCTCCGTCGTATGGAAGGGTTGGGTTAGAAACTGCTCTGGATCTTCAAGCCGCCGATCAACGCATCGTCGACCCGCGACACCCCGCCTGGGTGGCGGATGTACTGCAGGTTCGGGCGCACGGTGAGCCAGTTGGCCAGGTGGATGCCGTAATAGAGTTCGGCGCTGTATTCGGTGTCTTGCACCGGCAGGTAGCCGGGATTGTCGTAGTCGTCCAGCTGGGCGACCTGGTTGTGCAGGCGGGCGTTCTTGCGATAGCCAGGGTTGACGTGCACGCGGGCCAGGGCGAAACCGATGTCGTCCTTGGCGCGGGCGTCGAAGGGCCCCTTGTAAACCAAACCGGCCTGAACATAGTTGTCGATGGCATTGGTCTTCTTGTCGTGCACCGTGGCATTGGCGAACAGGCTCAGGCCGCGCGACTGGTCGGAGGCCTGCGCAGTCACCTGCTGCTGGGCGCCGAGCCACATGCCGTGCTTGCTGGAGCTGCTGCGGTAGGCGGCGCCACTGATGGCGGCCGGCTGGCCGTTGCTGTCCTTGAGAACATCTTGTGCCTTGGCATTACTGTAGTAGTAGCCGGCGCGATATTCCCCTTTCAGGTCATTGATCCGTGGGCTCCACACCAGTTCCACCGGCATCACCGCGCCCTGGGTGCCGCTGCCGCTGAGCTTGAAGCCGTTGCCGCTCTCCAGGTTGGAGGGGTTCTGTTCGAACACGCCGACCTGGGCATAGAGCTGGTCGTTGAGGTTGTAGCGCACGCGCAGGGCCCATTGGCTGACCGGCCAGTTGTACCAGATGCCACCGACCCAGTTGCCTACCTGCGAGCCGCAGAACGCCAGGTTCTGGAAGTCGCAGGGGAAGCTGTTGAAGTCCTCGCCTTCGCCGAAACGGCCGAATTTCACGTCCAGCGCGCCGTCGAAGTATTTCTGCTTGATCCACATCTGGGTCAGCCGCCACGTCTCACCACGGCCCCAGACTTCCTGGGCCGAGGTGAAGCCGCCAACCCGAGGGTCGTTGATGCGGTCGTTGCTGATGTTGTCGCCGTGGCGCTCGGTGACGGTGAGCTGGAACTCGGTGTCGTGCCAGCCGAGGATCTTCTGCAGGTCCATGTTTACGCCGAAGGTGAACTGGTCGCTGTAGCGCGCGGCGCGGTCGTGGCTGTAGCCACCGTGCAGGTTGCTGCCCATCTCGCCGGTGTAGCCGAGGGTGAAGTCGTAGCCTTTTTCCAGCAGTTCACTGCGGGTGCCGCCCCAGTCGCCGAACATCCACGGCGAGTCCTTGGCGAACATCTCGTGGGCGCTGGTGGTGGGGGCAAGGCCGCCGAGCAGGGTGGCGAGGGCGAGGCCGGTGTAACGGGTGTTGGGCAGTTGCAACATGAGATAGCGCTATCTTTTGATTGTTGAGTAAACGGCAAGCGCAATGAAGCGCGGGTCTTCAAGGGAAGACGGCTGCGAAGGGTGGAAAGTGAAGCGATTCAGCTTGCGGCGGGGAGGATATAGGGGAAGTTGTAAGAAAAAAAGACAAAATGTCGCAGGGGATTGTTGCTGATGGGGTAACAGTCAACGTCCCCATCGTGGGGCAAGCCCGCTCCCATGGTGGGAGCAACTGTCTTGCCTGGATCTTTCAATCTGGCACGCCCACTGTGGGAGCGGGCTTGCCCGCGAACACCGGCGTAGCCGGTGCCAGACCCCGCGTTGCTTGTTTCGCGGCGGTTCGGCGCCCCGATAAACCCGCTCCCACAGGTATGGGGCTGACTTGAGCCTTGCACGGACGCTGTGGGAACAGCTGTCTTGCTCGGATTTCTCAAGCCGGCGCGCCCCTTGTGGGAGCGGGCTTGACCCGCGATGACGTCAGAACGAGGTGCGCAAACCGACCTGCACACTGCGCCCCGGCGCCGGCGCGATATCGCGCAGGATCGAGCTGGCATAGCGCACCGTCTGGTCGGTGAGGTTCTCGCCGCGCACGAACGCCAGCCACTCGCTGTGGCCGATGTCGAAGCGGTAGCCGACGCTTGCCCCCAGGGTGGTGTAGCCATCGGTGCTGGTCTCGTTGGCCGGCTTGCGGTGCTGCGAGGCGGCATGCTGCACGTCGACCCGCGCCTGCCAACGGTCCAGCGTCCACACCAGGCCACTGTTCAGGCGTAGCGGGGCGATGCGCGGCAGCGGCTCGCCGCTGTCGAGGTTCTTGGCCCGGGTGTAGTCGCCGGACAGTTCCAGGGCGAAGCTGCCGTAGCGGTTTTCCAGCAACTGCCAGCGGTCCTGCGCCTCGATGCCATAGAAGCGCGCCCGCACGCCCTGGTAGGCGTACTCGGGGATGTCGCCGTGCTCATGGTCATGATCATGGTCATGATCGTGATCATCGTGGTCGTGATCGTGGCCCTCGCGTAGGTTGCCGGTGCCGATCAGGCCGATGTAGTTGCGAAAGTGGCTGTAGAACACGCCGACGCTGCCCTTGTGCGTGCCGTTGTCGAAGCGCAGGGCCAGGTCGGTGGAGATGGCCTTTTCCTTGTTCAGGTTCGGGTCGCCGATCTCGTAGGCACCGGTGGCCACGTGGGCGCCGTTGGCGTACAGCTCGTAGAAGGTCGGGGCGCGTTCGGTGTAGCCGAGGTTGGCGGCCAGCGACCACACTGGGTCGAGTTGGTACACGGCGCCGGATGACAGGCTGAAGGCGTTGAAGCTGCTGGCGCTGTCGGCGCCGGCGAAGGTTGCGTTGCCCTTGGCGTCAGGGTCGACTCGGGTGTGCTCCAGGCGCGCGCCCAGGCTCAGGTTCAGGCGCTCGGTGGCCTGCCATTGCTCGAGCAGGAACAGCGCCAGGCTGTCGGTGTCGGTGTGCGGGACGAAGGCTTCTTCACCCAGGGCGGAAAACTCGTTGCGACTGACCTGGGCGCCGATCACGCCCTCCACTGGGCCCAGCGGCTGGTGACGCGCCTCGATACGGGCTTCGTAGCCTTTGTTCTTGAAGGTGGTGTGCACCTCGCCGCTTTCGATTTCACGGTGCTGGTAGTCGGTGTAGCCGGCATCGATCTTGACCGAGCTGAACGGGCCATCGAGGTCGCGCAATTCCGAGGCGAAGCCATAGTGGTCCTGTTGCATGTCCAGGCGCACGCCGGGTTCGGCCACCGAACCGTAGTTGCTGTCGTAGCGGCTGTAGGACAGGCCAGCATAGCCGTGATCCCAGTGGTAGGCGCCGCCGATGGCACCGCCGTCCTGGCGGCCGTCGCTGTTTTCCAGGCGGTGCTTGCCGCCGGGCTCGTCGGCGTCGCGCACCTTCGAGCTGCGCGCATAGCCGGGGATGCGCAGGTCGTTGAATTGGCGGCTGTTGGCGTCCAGGTGCAGGGCGAAGGCGCCGTTGCCGGCTTCCAGCTTGCCGGCGCTGCTGCGTGTGGTGTCGGCGCCGCCGTAGCGCAGTTCACCGGCACCGTGGATTCCCTCGATGGGCGAGTCGGGGATGCGGTTGTCGAAGGTATTGACCACGCCACCAATGGCGTTGCCGCCATACAGCAGCGCGGCCGGGCCACGGACGATCTCGACCCGCTCGACGGTGACCGGGTCCAGCGGCACTGCATGATCATAGGACAGCGACGAAGCATCGAGTGCACCGACGCCATTGCGCAGGATGCGAATGCGATCGCCGTCCAGGCCGCGAATCACTGGGCGGCTGGCGCCGGGGCCGAACCAGGTGGAGGCGACGCCGGGTTGCTTGTTGAGGGTTTCACCGAGGCTGCCTTGCTGTTGCTGCAGCAGGGCATCGCCTTCGAGCACGGTACTGGGCGCGGCCAGCTGGGCGTTGCCCAGAGGGTTGGCGGTGATTACCTGGGGTTGTAGTTCGACGGCCTGGCTGGGAGAGGAGGCCAGCCAGAGCGCGACGGCGAGGGGCGAGAGGTGAAGCGGCATGTGACGCATGGGGAAGTGGCGTTCCTTGGCAGTAATTTTGTGCTGTTACAATATAACATTTCTATTTCAGCACAAGCGATTCGGCATTGGCCAGTACTTTCATGGGCGGGTATCGCTCCTGCAGGCCGCTACAACACAGGCCATCGATGCCACTCCCCCACTACACTCGTGTAAGGTGCGCACCTTCCCGAACCTGGAGCATTGGCATGAGCACGGCCCAACACAACGCGCTGCACGGCAAGACCCTCGAGCAAATCCTCACCGAGCTGGTGGCGCACTATCAGTGGCAGGGCCTGGCCGAGCGCATCGATATCCGTTGCTTCAAGAGCGACCCGACCATCAAGTCGAGCCTGACTTTTCTGCGCAAAACCCCTTGGGCCAGGGAAAAGGTCGAGCAGTTGTACGTGAAGCTGCAGCGCAAAGGCTGATGCCACGCCGCCCCTGGCTAACCCTGGCCGCGCTCCTTGGCTGGGCGGGGTTGGCGATCCAGCTGTACCTGGTGCTGCTGGCGCGCTGGCAGGAACAGGCCAGCCTGATCGGCGGGCTGGTCAACCTGTTCTGCTTTTTCACGGTCTTGACCAACACCCTGGTGGCGACGGTATTGAGCCAGGCCGCGTTTGGTCGTGAATCGGCGGCGCGGCGCTGGTTTCTATCTCCAGCGATCAGTGGTTGTGTCACCGCCAGCATCGTCTTGGTGGCCCTGGCGTACAGCCTGCTGTTGCGTCACCTGTGGCAGCCCCAGGGCTGGCAATGGCTGGCGGACGAACTGCTGCACGACGTGATGCCGCTGGTGTTCGTCCTGTACTGGTGGCTGGAGGTGCCCAAGGGGCGATTGCGGCTGTGGCACCTGGCGGCATGGGCGTTGTACCCGACGTTGTATTTCGCCTTCGTGCTGTTGCGCGGGCATGAGATCGGGATCTATCCCTATCCGTTCGTTGACGTGGCACGGCTGGGCTATGGGCAGGTGCTGGTGAACGCGCTGGCGGTACTGGCAGGGTTCTGGGGGATTGGGCTGCTACTGCTGGGCTTGGACCGCTGGCGAACACGGGCATAGCCCGTGCCATGCACCGTGTCGCTTGCTTCGCGGGTAAACCCGCTCCCACAGGTATAGGGCTGGGCCTGCCGCAGTCATTTTGGAAGCAGCTGCCTGGCTTGTATTTCTCAATCTGGCGCGATCCCTGTGGGAGCGGGCTTGCCGGCGAACCGGCGTAGCCGGTGTCATGCACGCGCTTCCACAGGTTTGGACGTCAGGCGTAATCACTCGTCTTCTGGAGTACCGTCGGCACGCCAGTAGGCGACCGCTTTCAACGCATCTTCCTGGATGCCTTTCTCCAGCAGCAATGCCTTGGCCTGGCGGGTCAGGCCTTTTTCCAGCGCTACCCAGCCATACAGGCGGCCTTGGGGCAGCGCCAGGTTGCGCACCAGATCCAGCACATCTTCCTTGTGCCGGCGCACCCAGATCACCTCGACCTGCGCCTTGCTTGCCAGCGCCTGGCGCTCCTGCTCGTCCTCGATCTGGATCACCGCCAGTACCTGGCGGCCCGCCGGCAGCTCCTCGAGGCGCCGGGCAATGGCCGGAATCGCCGTTTCATCGCCGATCAGCAGGTAGCTGTCGAAGATATCCGGCACCACCATCGAGGCCCGCGGGCCGGCGATGTCCAGGGTCTGGCCCGGCGCGGCCTGGGCTGCCCAGGTGGAGGCGGGGCCATCGCCGTGCAGGACGAAATCGATATCCAGTTCGTTGTTTTTCAGGTCGATGCGCCGTGGCGTGTACTCGCGCATGGTTGGCCGGGCGCCGCCGTCGCGGCCCAGGTTACGGGCATCGATTGCCTTTTGCTCTTCTGCGTTACAGGCGAACAGCACTTTGACATGGTCGTCGCTGCCGACGCTGGTGAAACCGGCCAGCTCCGCGCCACCGAGGGTAATGCGGCGCATGCGCGGGGTGATGTCGGTGACCCGCAGCACATCGAGGCGGCGCTGGCGGATTTCGTGGTTGACGCGGTGGATGCTGTCACTCATGGGGTGTCTTCCTTAACAGGTACAGGTGCGGCCGGCCCGGAGGCGATGGCCTTGGCGGTGTCGTTGAGCAGGGTGCGGACCCGCTCGATCTCATCGGCGGTCCAGCGCCCGCTGTGCATCTGCAGGGCGTGGCGCAGGTTGCCGACGGCTTCATGGATTTGTGGCGGTCGCTCATGGCCGCGCAGGGCACGCTTGCTGACTTCGAGGCGCATGCGCACGCCGTCCAGCGCCACCGCCTGGTCGGCCAGCGCGGCGCGGCCGATGTCGGTGATGGTGTAGAGGCGCTTGCTGCCTTGGGTGGTGCCGGTGATCTGCTCGGCTTCCTCGAGGTAGCTGAGGGTCGGGTAGATCACCCCAGGGCTGGGGCTGTAGCTGCCGTCGAAGAGGCTTTCGATCTGGCGGATCAGGTCGTAGCCGTGGCCGGGTTGCTCGGCGAGCATCGACAGCATCAGCAGTTTCAGGTCACCCGGGGCGAATACCCGTGGGCCGCGCTCGCCACGACCGTGGTCGCGTTCACCACGGCCGTGGCGGCGCTCGTGAAAATCATGGGAGGCATGGTCACGCATGATGCAGGGCTCCTTGTGGTGAGATATATCGTGAGATATTACTCAAGATATATCGCAATACAAGCCCTTAAATACGAATTATTACTATCTGATTAGTCGATCGGTCGTCACTCTCAAGGTTGTGAAGCTACCTGCGGCACTTTGCAGGCATTGGGATTGCCCGGTTCCAGATAGGGCATGAGGATCGGCGCCATGCCCTTGAGCACTTGCACTGGCAGCGCCGAGGTGAACTTGAAGGCTTCGGCCGAACGCCCTGGGACGAACGCCGTCAGGGTGCCGAAATGGTTGTCGCCGAGGAAGAACACGAAGGTGGCGGTGCGGTTCAGCGAGCGTGAACCGATCAGCCGGCCGCCGGCACCGAAGCTTTCGATGCGGTTGTCGCCGGTGCCGGTCTTGCCGCCCATCACCAGCGGGGTGCCATCGTGCAGCTTGAAGCTGCCAGAGATACGCCGCGCGGTACCGGCATCGACCACCTGCGACATGGCGCCCTTGAGCGCCCGTGCCACTTCCACCGGGAGAATTCGCTGGCCACGGTCAGGGTCGCTGGTCAGTTGGGTCTCGTAGGGCGTGCCCTGGGCGAAGTGCAGGGTGTCGATACGCAGGGTCGGCAGGCGCACACCGTCGTTCTGGATGATCCCCACCAGCTCGGACAGGGCGGCGGGGCGGTCGCCGGAACTGCCGATGGCGGTGGCCAGCGACGGCACCAGGTGGTCGAACGGGTAGCCGACGCGCTTCCAGCGCTGGTGGATGTCGGTGAAGGCCTCGATCTCGACCATGGTGCGGATGCGGCTGTCGCGGGCGCCCTGATGGCGGCTCTTGAACAGCCAGCCGTAGACCTCCTGGCGCTCGAAGCGGCTGGCGTTGAGGGTGTCCTTGAGCGAGGCGCCGGGATTTTTCAGCAGGTAGCCGAGCATCCACAGGTCAAGCGGGTGGACCTTGGCGATGTAGCCCTGGTCGGGCAGGTCGTACTTGCCAGGGCCATAGGCGTCGTACATTTCCACCAGGCGGCCATCGGTGAGCTTGGCCATGACCAGCTTGTCGCCCTTGCTGTGGGCGCGGACGAAGGCGTTGAAGGTTTCCTGGCTGGCCTCGGGGAACAGGTAGCGATGTACCGCGGCCAGGCGTTGCGGGGTGACGCGCAGGCTGTCGAGGAAGGTGTCCAGGCGCTGTTGCGAAGTCTTGCGCTGGTACTTCTTCCAGAACCGCATCATGTAGTTGGTGCCTTCGCGGTCGGCGAAGCGTGACAGGTACTCCTGGCGCCGTGGGTCGCTGTCGTCCTTGAGCAGCGGCTCGCGGTTGAACGGCTGCTGGTAGGTGACATAGCGCACGATATCGCGCATCAGGCGGATGAACGGCAGGTTGATCGACTCGCGCAGGGCGTCCTTGAGGGTCGGGTTGCGGCCGTTGTCTTCCTTGCGGAAGTTGTTGAACACGTGCATGCCGCCGCCGGTGAAGAACGCCTCGCCGGTGTTGGCCGAATACTTGCGCTCCAGCGCTGCGTCGAGCATGGCGTCGAGGCTCTGGTTCTTGCTGTTGAGGGCCAGCCATTCCAGCGACCACTGGGTGATGCGGTCGAGCTCGGCCACCGGCACCTGCTTCAGCTCGGCGGCGGGTTTGCCGGCGTACTTGTCGTGCAGCTCGGCGATGATCTCCAGGTAGGTGGTGAGCACTCGCAACTTGGCGGTGGAGCCGAGCTCCAGCTTGCTGCCCTCGTTGATGTCGAAGGGCTGGTTGGTGCTGTCGGTCTGCACTCGAACCCGCGAGCCGTCGGCGGTGCGCTCGAACAGGGTGAAGCTGTAGCTCACTTGGTCGGTGGTCTTGGCGGTGAGCAGGCGTTCGCCGATCAGGCCGATCTGCGCGGCGAACACCGGATCGGCGAGGTTTTTCAGATACTGGCTGACCTGCACCTGGAGGTCGGCTTGCAGGGTGCTGGTGGCGGACAGGTCGAGGCGGTCGAGGTCGTACAAGGGGCGGTTGAGCATGGCCGCCAGGCGGTTGCGGGCCAGGCTGATGCCTTTGTTGGTGATGATCGGCACGATGGTCGGCTGCGCCACCCAGTCGCGGTACACCGCCTTGCTGGCCAAGGCGGCGGCGGCCAGCGGCTGGTCGATGATGGCGTTGGCCGCCAGCACGCGAATGTGCGCATCGGTAAGCTCCGCCAGCTCGATGCGGCCCTTGGACAGGTAGTGCGAAGGGCGGCGCTGGGCGATCATCAACGACAGCACCTGGCGCAGGGCCAGGCCTCGCTCGGCCAGGCTCTTTTCATCATTGGCGGTGGCGTTGAGCGCCTGGTTGACCTGGTCGAAATCGGCGCCATACCAGACCCGCAGCCCTTCGGCCATGCCGTGCACCTCGCCGTGCCCGGGCACCGCCGACAGCGGCACGCTGTTGAGGTAGTCGCGCACGATGCGCTCGCGCGCCTCGGTGGTATCAGGACCACCCTGGTAGGCGCGCACGCTGGCGGAGATCATCTGGCGGATCTTCTCGGCGCCGGAAACGGTCAGCCCGTCCGGCGAGTGGCGGTATTTTTCCAATTGGGTGGCCAGGGTGCTGCCACCGGCGGATTGCCCCGGCAGGGCAAGGTACTTGGCTATCTGGCTGTAGGCGGCCTTGGCGAAGCGTGGCCAGTCCACTGCGGGGTTGTTCTGCGGGTCTTTCGGGTCGAGCAGTTCGCGGTTCTCGATGAACAGCAGGCTGTTGACCATCACCGGCGGGATCGCGGCGAAATTCGGATACAGGTGCTGTGGGTAGTTGTACTGGTACAAAGTGTCGCCACGGCAGTCGGTGATCGACAGGCCAGCCTGGATCTTCTCGACGTAGGGCACGAACAGGCCGTGCTCGACATAGTTCATCAGCGCCGGCGAGAAGCGCACCTGCTGGGTGATCAGGTAGTCGCGCTTGAGCAGTCGCGGCAGGAACTCGCCCAGGGCGCTGTAGCCCAGGCGCTTGTCGAACGGGCCTTCGCCGGGGTAGACGATCGCGTCGCTGGGGCCGGGCTCCAGGGCATAGGTAAGGGTGCCGGCCAGGCGGCTGAACTCGCGGGACTGCACGCGCGAGGTCTGGATTTCGTCATAGGCGGCAAAGCCCACGGCGACGATGGCCAGCACCAGGATCAGCAGGATCAGGCGCCACCACAGCCGACGCTGACGTGGGGTCTTGGGCAAGGGGGCTTCAGCCTGAGGTGCTTTGGGTGCTTCCGTTCTGGTTGGTTCCGATTGCCACAGTGCGCCCATAGTCTTGAGTCCGGCCAGGTGTTTTCGCGTTACTTGTCTGAAGCTTAGACGGTGGCCGGGTTTGGTGAAAAATTTGTAGGAGGCATCGGATTGCTTCGTAAAAACATGCGCCTTTGGTGCGACTTCCATTCTGCGGCAATGTTGTTAAGGTAGCTGCCCCATTCCTGTGCGTGGGCGGAACAGGGCCGAAATGCCCCTCCGTAGCGAGGCGTTTGGCCGAGAATTCTCGCCAAATTTCCTGCTGTATATAGTGAAAAGCCCTACAGGTGCCTTCCTATACTGCTCGACCCCTTCGCCCTGCCGGTGCCCCGAGCCCCGGTGGACAGGTTGGCCCACAAGGCCGCCTGGCGTGACGACGCCCCGCCTATCGGCCGGGCCGGTGCTGCACGAAGGTCAAATCCAATAACAAAATGAGGTTGTATTGCTATGCCCGTCGGCAACCACCCTGCCCATGGCGAGTCCGCCCAAGGCGGCCCGCTCAAGCGCGAGCTGGGCGAACGGCACATCCGTTTGATGGCCCTTGGCGCCTGTATCGGCGTCGGCCTGTTCCTCGGTTCGGCCAAGGCCATCGAAATGGCCGGCCCCGCCATCATGCTGTCCTACATCATCGGTGGCCTGGCCATCCTGGTGATCATGCGCGCCCTCGGCGAGATGGCCGTGCACAACCCGGTCGCAGGCTCCTTCAGCCGCTACGCGCAAGACTACCTCGGCCCGCTGGCGGGCTTTCTCACGGGCTGGAACTACTGGTTCCTGTGGCTGGTGACCTGCGTTGCCGAAATCACCGCAGTGGCCATCTACATGGGCATCTGGTTCCCCGATGTGCCGCGCTGGATCTGGGCGCTGATGGCCCTGGGCAGCATGGGCGCGATCAACCTGATCGCGGTCAAGGCGTTCGGCGAGTTCGAGTTCTGGTTCGCCCTGATCAAGATCGTCACCATCATTGCCATGGTGCTCGGCGGCATCGGCATCATCGCTTTCGGCTTCGGTAACGACGGCGTGGCCATGGGTATCTCCAACCTGTGGAGCAACGGCGGCTTCATGCCCAACGGCGTGACCGGCGTGCTGATGTCGCTACAGATGGTGATGTTCGCCTACCTGGGCGTGGAAATGATCGGCCTGACCGCCGGTGAGGCACGCAACCCGCAGAAGACCATCCCGCAAGCCATCGGCTCGGTGTTCTGGCGCATCCTGCTGTTCTATGTGGGCGCGCTGTTCGTGATCCTGTCGATCTACCCGTGGAACGAGATCGGTAGCCAGGGCAGCCCGTTCGTCATGACCTTCGAGCGCCTTGGAATCAAGACTGCCGCCGGCATCATCAACTTCGTGGTGATCACCGCCGCGCTGTCGTCGTGCAACGGCGGCATCTTCAGCACCGGGCGCATGCTCTACAGCCTGGCGCAGAACGGCCAGGCCCCGGCCACCTTCGCCCGCACCTCGAAGAGCGGCGTGCCGCGCAATGCGCTGCTGCTGTCGATCGGCGCGCTGCTGCTGGGCGTGCTGGCCAACTACCTGGTGCCGGAGAAGGTGTTCGTCTGGGTGACCTCGATCGCCACCTTCGGTGCGATCTGGACCTGGGTGATGATCCTGCTGGCGCAGCTGAAGTTCCGCGCCGGGCTGAGCACTGCCGAGCGCAATGCGCTGAAGTACCGCATGTGGCTGTGGCCGCTGAGTTCGTACCTGGCGCTGGCGTTCCTGGTGCTGGTGGTGGGCCTGATGGCGTACTTCCCGGATACCCGCGTGGCGCTGTATATCGGCCCGGCGTTCCTGGTGCTGCTGACGGTGCTGTACTACGCGTTCCGCCTGGCACCTAAAGAGGCGCAAGCGCTGACAAGCAGTGTCTGATGTGAAATAGAGGGGCTGCTGCGCAGCCCTTTCGCGGCACAAGGCCGCTCCTACAGGGAGTACGTAGCGCCTGCAGGAGCGGCCTTGTGCCGCGAAAGGGCCGCAAAGCAGCCCCCGCGATCGATCAGGCCGCCACCTCGCTGTGCGGCTCGAAACTGTCGGCACGAGCCAGTTGCCACATCCGCGAATAGAACTGCCCATTGACCTCGCCGGTAAGCAACTCGCCCGGCTTGAGGAACACATGCATCTGCGAGAACAGCTTGATCTCGGTGGCCGAGATTCGTCGTACCAGGTGCTTGGCCTCCAGTTGGGCTGGGTGTTCCAGCCCCGCCGCGGCGAGCATCTCGGCCAGCGCACGCAAAGTGTTGTGGTGGAAATTGAGCACCCGTTGGGCCTTGTCCGGCACCACCAGCGCCCGCTGGCGCAGGGCGTCCTGGGTGGCCACGCCGGTCGGGCACTTGTTGGTATGGCAGCTCTGCGACTGGATGCAGCCAATGGCGAACATGAAGCCACGCGCCGAGTTGGCCCAGTCGGCGCCGATGGCCAGCACGCTGGCGATGTCGAAGGCGCTGACGATCTTGCCGCTGGCGCCAAGCTTGACCTTGTCGCGCAGGTTCAGCCCCACCAGGGTGTTGTGCACGAACAGCAGCCCTTCGCGCAGCGGCACGCCGATATGGTCGGTGAACTCCACGGGGGCCGCGCCGGTGCCGCCTTCCTTGCCGTCGACGACGATGAAGTCGGGGAGGATGCCGGTTTCCAGCATGGCCTTGGCGATGCCCATGAATTCCCAAGGATGGCCCAGGCAGAACTTGAAGCCCACCGGCTTGCCGCCGGACAGTTCACGCAGCTGGGCGATGAACTGCATCATTTCGATGGGGGTGGAGAAGGCACTGTGGCGTGACGGCGAAATGCAGTCCTCGCCCATCATCACGCCGCGGGTCTCGGCGATTTCCTCGGTCACCTTGTGCTTGGGCAGGATACCGCCATGGCCGGGTTTGGCGCCTTGGCTCATCTTGATCTCGATCATCCGCACCTGTGGGTTCTGCGCTTGGCTGGCGAAACGTTCGGGGTCGAAGCGGCCGTCCGGGGTGCGGCAACCGAAGTAGCCGCTGCCCAGTTCCCACACCAGGTCGCCGCCATGCTCGCGGTGGTACGGGCTGATGCTGCCCTCGCCGGTGTCGTGGTGGAAGTTGCCCAGCTTGGCGCCCTGGTTGAGGGCGCGGATGGCGTTGGCGCTGAGCGAGCCGAAGCTCATGGCCGAGATGTTGAAGATCGACGCCGAATACGGCTGGCTGCACTGCGGGCCGCCGACCACCACGCGGAAGCTGGCCGGATCGGCCAGCGGCGCCGGGCGCATGGAGTGGCCGATGAATTCGAAGCCCGACTCGTAGACGTCGATCAGGGTGCCGAAGGGCTTGTCCGAGGCCTCGTTCTTGGCCCGGGCGTAGACCAGCGAACGCTGGGCGCGGGAGAAGGGCAGGGCATCGCTATCGGACTCCAGCAGGTACTGGCGGATTTCCGGGCGGATGCCTTCGACCAGGTAGCGGATGTTACCGAGGATCGGGTAGTTGCGGCGCACCGCGTGGCGTTGCTGCAGCAGGTCGAACACGCCGATCAGGCTGAGCACCCCGGTGGTCAGGGTGAAGGGCCACAGCCAGTCATGCGCGAGGAACGGTAGGCTGGCGAGGGTAAACAGCACGCAGGCGGCGAAAAAGGCGTAACGACTGAGAAGTGACAGGCTCATACGGGGTCCTTGCGAATGGCGCGGTCAGGCTCAGGGGCCTGGGGCAAAGCCCGACCATAGCCCGGTTGGACGACGCTTTGCCAGCGTGGGGGCGGATGAAAAAATGAAAATTCGAGTATCGAAAATCATTCGCAATATATTATGTTATAAAGTATCACTTTTATCTTGAGGAGTTTGCGTCATGAAAGCAGGTATTCACCCCGACTACCGTCCCGTGCTGTTCCACGACACCGCTGCCGATGTGTACTTCCTGATCGGTTCAACGGTGGACACCGAGCGTACCCATCTGCACAGCGACGGCCAGACCTACCCTTATGTGGCGCTGGATGTATCCAGCGCCTCGCACCCGGTGTACACCGGGCAGCAGCGCAAGACCACGGTGGAAGGGCGGGTGGCCGGGTTCAACAAGCGGTTTGCCGGGTTCCAGGCCAAGCGCTGAGCCTGCCTCGGCTCAAGGGGGAGCATCCTTCGCGTCGCCGGGTTCGTCAGCAAGGCTGGCTCCTGCAGTGTGTGAAGGGACGCGGCGAGGTATCCTGCGTCCCCCCAACCCACCACGAGCCAGCCATGCCCAAGATCATCCACATCGCCGCCGCCCTGCTCATCGATGCCCAGGGCCGCACCCTGCTGGTGCGCAAGCGCGGCACCCAGGCGTTCATGCAGCCCGGCGGCAAGATCGATGCCGGCGAGTCGCCGGCCCAGGCGCTGGTGCGCGAGCTGCATGAGGAACTGGGCCTGCGCGTCGATCCGGTCCAGGCTGTGCACCTGGGGCAGTTCAGCGCCCCGGCGGCCAATGAACCGGGCTTTGAGGTTCACGCCGAGCTGTTCCGCGTTCATTGCAGCGAGACGGTATGCCCGGCGGCGGAAATCGAAGAGGTGACCTGGCTGAGCGTCGACCAGGCGACAAGCTTGAACCTGGCTCCTCTGACCCGCGATCTGATCCTGCCGCTGTGGCGCGAAGGCCTCAACGCACCGCGCTGACCCCATCGAGGGTGGCGAACGAGGTGTCCTTGGCGGTCAGCAGGAAGTCGCGCATGTACGGCGCATCGAGCATGTCGGTGCGCACTGCCGCGTACAGCGTGGCGAACAGGCCTTTTTCGCCCAGGCGCTTGCCCTTCACATAGCCCCGCGAGCTGTATTCGTGCAGCGCCCAGTGCGGCATGCCGCACACGCCGCGGCCGCTGGCCACCAGTTGCATCATCATCACCGTCAGCTCCGAGGTGCGCACCGCGGCCGGTTCGATATCGGCCGGCTCCAGGAAGCGGGTGAAGATGTCCAGGCGATCGCGTTCCACCGGGTAGGTGATCAGGGTCTGGTCGAGCAGGTCCTGGGGCACGATGTACGGTTTGCTGGCCAATGGGTGCTGGTTGGCCACGGCGAGCATGGCCTCGTAGGTGAACAGCGGCACGTAGGTGATGCCGGCCAGGTCCAGCGGGTCGGAGGTCACCACCAGGTCGAGGTCGCCGCGGGCCAGCGCCGGCAGCGGGGCGAAGGCGAAGCCCGAGGCCAGGTCCAGCTCCACCTCCGGCCAGGCGTCGCGGAACTGGTCGATGGTCGGCATCAGCCATTGGAAGCAGCTGTGGCACTCGATGGCCATATGTAGGCGCCCGGCGGTGCCGCCGGCCAGGCGCGCGATATCGCGCTCGGCGCCGCGCAACAGTGGCAGGGTGGCGTCGGCCAGTTGCAGCAGGCGCAGACCGGCGCTGGTGAAGCGGATCGGCTTGGTCTTGCGCACGAACAGCGGCAGGCCCAGGCGCTCCTCGAGCTCCTTGAACTGGTGCGACAGCGCCGATTGCGTCAGATGCAGGCGCTCGGCGGCCTCCACCAGGCTGTCGGCTTCGCGCAAGGCATGAAGGGTTTTCAGGTGGCGGATCTCAAGCACGCGGGCTCCGGTAGCAATCTTTGCGGGAAATCACAGGGTTGTTGAGTTTCCCTCATGTTTGGCGCTGTTGTCGACTGCCTGGCGCGCGCGACCGCTCGGCAAGGTTCACGAAACTGTCACGGTTTTGTGGCAGCGCGACCGAACGGATTTCATCAGACTCGCGCTCTACTGGGGATCTGCATTCTGGTGTTTCTTTCATGCGGGCGTTTCTACTTTTCTTCTTTCTACTGGCCAGCGTGCCGGCAAGCTTCGCCGATGACCGCTGTGACGTTCACGTACCGTCGCAACGGGCCGAGTTGGGCAAGCTGAGCCTGGTCTACCAGAGCGTCGGCGCGCCACGCGATCCGGCCTTGCTGTTGGTGATGGGCCTGGGCGGGCAACTGATCCACTGGCCCGACGACGTGGTCGAGGCGCTGTGCCGTCAGGGCTTTCGGGTGATTCGCTATGACAATCGCGATGTTGGCTTGTCACGCTGGAACCAACTGCCGGCCTCGGCCAACCTGACCGTCGAGTTGCTGCGCTACAAGCTGGGGCTGCCGGTGTCGGCCCCCTACACCTTGATCGACATGGCCGATGACGGCGTGCGCCTGATGGACGCGTTGCAGATTCGCCAGTTTCACGTGCTGGGGGTGAGCATGGGCGGCATGATTGCCCAGCACATGGCCGCCATGGCGCCGCAACGGGTGCGCAGCCTGACCCTGGTGATGTCCAGTTCGGGGGCCGCCGGCCTGCCGGCGCCGAATCCGGCGTTGGTACGGCTGCTGGCGCGGCGCAGCGCGCCGAGCCGCGAAGTGGCGATCGAGCAACAGGCCGATCTGCTGGCGGCCCTCGGCAGCCCGCAGGTCAGCGACGATCGCGCGGTGTTGCGCCAGCAGGCGGCGGTGGCCTATGACCGGGCGTTCAATCCAGACGGGGTGAAGCGCCAGATCATGGCGATCCTGGCCGAACCGAGTCGGGTCGAGTTGCTCAACCAGCTAAGGGTGCCGACCCTGGTGGTGCATGGCACGGCCGATCCGCTGTTGCCGGTGATGCATGGGGTGCATCTGGCGGCGCATATCCAGGGTAGCCAGCTACGGTTGATTCCAGGGTTGGCGCATCGCTTCCAGGAGCCGTTCAAGGCCCCGTTGCTGGGGGCGGTACTGCCGTATCTGCAAGCGCACCGGCAGGATGTCACCCATCTCGCCGGGCTGTGAATCGGTGTGTGCTTGTTCGCGGGGATAAGGCAATGCCCGAGGCCTGCACGGTACCTGTGGAAGCGGGCGACTCCAAACCTTAGCCGAGCCCGTATTTCTTTACCTTGTCGAACAGCGTGGTCTTGGCCATGCCCAACTCCTGGCTGGCCTGGCTAAGGTTGCCGCCGGTACGTTGCAGGGCGTCGCTGAGCAGATTGCGTTCGAACGCCTCCACTGCTTCGGCGAAGCCCAACCCTTGGCTGGCGCCGCCGCTGGTACTTTTCTTGAACGCGGGCAGGCCCAGGGCATGGCGTTCGGCAACGTTGCGCAGCTCGCGGACGTTGCCCGGCCAGTCATGGGCCATCAGTTGCGACAGGGTCTGGCTGTCGAGGGTCGGTGCTTCGCGGTCGAAGCGCAAGGCCGACTGCTGCAGGAAGTGCTCGAACAGCTGCAGGATGTCTTCGCGGCGCTCGCGCAGCGGCGGTAGTTCGAGGGTGACGACGTTGAGGCGGTAGTACAGGTCGCTGCGGAACTGGCCGCTTTGGCCCAGGGCGCCGAGGTCGGCCTTGGTCGCGGCGATCACCCGGCAGTCCACCGGGATGCTCTGGTTCGAACCCAAGCGTTCCAGGGTGCGTTCCTGCAGCACGCGCAACAGCTTGATCTGCAGGTTGACCGGCATGCTTTCCACTTCGTCGAGGAACAGCGTGCCGCCGTTGGCGTGTTCGATCTTGCCGATACGGCGCTTGCCGGCGCCGGTGAAGGCGTTGGCTTCATGGCCGAAGATCTCGCTTTCGAACAGGTTCTCCGGCAGGCCGCCGCAGTTGAGTGCCACGAACGGTTGGCCCTGGCGTCGGCTGAAGTCGTGCAGGCAGCGGGCGACCAGCTCCTTGCCGGTGCCGGTCTCGCCTTCGATCAGTACGTTGGCCGAGGTGTCGGCGACGTTGCTGATCAGTTCGCGCAACTGTTCCATGGCCGGCGAGCGACCGATGATGCGGCCTTCCAGGCTGCTTTGCTCGGCCAGCTGGCGACGCAGGGCGAACACCTCGCGGGATAGCCCGCGCTGTTCCAGGGCGCGGCGCACCACCTCGACCAGGCGCTCCGGCGAGAACGGTTTTTCCATGAAGTCGTAGGCACCGTTGCGCATGGCGCCGACTGCCATGTCGATGTCGCCGTGGCCGGTGATCAGCACCACCGGCAGGCTGCGGTCACGGGCCTTGAGGCGGTTGAGTAGCTCCAGGCCATCGATGCCCGGCAGGCGAATGTCGCTGACGACGATACCGGCGAAGTCGTCGCCGATACGCTCGAGGGCCTGCTCGGCGCTGCCGACGCCTTCGCAGGCGATGTCTTCCAGGGCCAGTGCCTGCTGGCAACCGAGCAGCACATGCGGGTCGTCTTCGACGATCAGAACGGTAAGGGGCGCTTGGTTCATAGGGGCTCAGCCAGTTCGCTAGGGGGCGTGGCCAGGGGCAGGGCCAGGACGAACGCGGTACCGCCGCTGGCGGGGTGCTCGACGTTCAGGGTGCCCTTGGCGGCGGCGGCGAGGCTCGCCGACAGGGTCAGGCCCAGGCCCAGGCCGTGCTCGCCCGGTTTGGTGGTGAAGAAGGGTTCGAACAGGTGCTTGCGGGTCTCGGCATCGATGCCGTGGCCATTGTCGCGTACCCGCAGGCGGTATTTGTCGCCCTGCGGCTCGCCTTCCAGCCACAGCTGCGGCAGGGGCTGGGTGGCCATGGCGTCGAGGGCGTTGCCGATCAGGTTGACCAGGATTTGTTCCAGGCGGGTCTGGTCGATGGCCAGCAGCTGGTCGTCGAATTGCTGGTGCAGTTGCAGGTGGCAGGCACTGATACGGTTGCCCAGCACCTGCAGGGACGCTTGCACCGCCTTGTCCAGCGAGGCCTGGCCGCTGTCGTCGCCACGTCGGGCGAACGAACGCAAGCTGGCGGTGATGCGGCCCATGCGGTCGATCAGGTCGTTCATGGTGCGCAAATTGGCGCTCGCGGTTTCCAGGGCGCCCCGTTCGAGGAAGCGCACGGTGTTGCCGGACAAGGTGCGCAGCGCCGCCAGTGGCTGGTTGAGCTCGTGGGCGATGCTGGTGGACATCTGCCCGATGGCCGCCAGCTTGCCGGCCTGGACCAGCTCGTCCTGGGCATGGCGCAGGGTCTGTTCGGCATGGCGGCGCTCGCGGATCTGGCCCTTGAGGCGTTCGTTGCTGGCGCGCAGGTCGGCGGTGCGCTCGGTGATCTTGCGTTCCAGCTGGCTGTTGGCCTCTTCCAACGCTTCGCGGGCCGCCAGACGGGTGGCGATCACCTTGCGCCGCTCGTTCCAGGCGATGGCCAGGATCGCCAGCAGGGCGAAGGCCACGCCGACCAGGATGCCCTGCACCATCGATTCGCGGCGCAGGTCCTGCAGCGGGGTGAGCAGGGTGAAGTGCCAGGGCGTGTCGGCCAGCCGTCGGGTCTGGGCCAGGTAGGCCACCTCGCGCTGCTTGCCGTGCTCGGTCTCGCTGTTGGCCGGGAAGGTGAGTTTTTCCACGCCATCGGCCAGGGTTTCCCGGGCCAGTGGTTGCAGTTCGTTGAGCGGCCACCAGTAGTACTGCAGGCTGCGGGCCAGGCGCTCCTTGATCTGCGGGTTCAGCGGACGTACCGACTTCAGGCGCCGGGATGGGTCGCTGGAGAGGATGATGATGCCGTTCTCGTCGCTGACGAAGGCCTCCAGGCGTGCGCGCTGCCAGCGCTCTTCGAGGGTGTCCAGGCGTACCTTGATCACCGCCACGCCAATGATCTTGCCGTGTTCTTCCAGGCCGTGGGCCAGGTAGTAGCCGGCTTCGCCGGTGGTGCTGCCGATGCCGTAGAAGCGCCCGGGTTCGCCGCGCACGGCGACCTGGAAGTAGGCGCGGAAGGCCAGGTCTTCGCCGAGGAAGGAGTCGGCATCGCGCCAGTTGCTGGTGGCCTGGACCCGCCCGGAGGTATCGAGGACGAAGATCGCCCGGCTGCGGCTGCGCCGGTTCAGGCCTTCGAGGTATTCGTTGACGGCCTGGCGATCACCGGCGTCGGGGTCGGTGAGCAGGCGCGAGACGCTGTCTTCCAGCTCCAGCAAGCTGGGCAGGTAGGTGTACTTGCTGATTTCGCTTTCGACGGTACGCGCGTGCAGCTCCAGCTGGCGCTCGCCGTTTTCGCTGAGGGTACGGATGCCGTTGCTTTCGCTGATCAGGAAGCCGGCGAAGCCCAGCCCGACCATCAGCAGGATGACCAGGGGCGGGACGAGCAATTGGCGGATCAGGCGGGATTTCACGGCAGGTTGGGCAGGGCGCAGGAGCGAAGGGTCGCATTTCATCACAGTGGCCTTGTCACCACCAGCATCGGCTGCCCGGCAGGGCCGGGCAGCGTCGCCTGCTTAGTGTTGCAGGATCTTGCTGAGGAAGTGCTGGGTGCGTTCGTGGCGGCCCTCGGGGTTGCCGAAGAAGTCTTCCTTCTGGCAGTCCTCGATGATGTTGCCCTTGTCCATGAAGATCACCCGGTTGGCGACCTTGCGGGCAAAGCCCATCTCGTGGGTCACGCACATCATGGTCATGCCTTCGTGGGCCAGCTCGACCATCACGTCCAGTACTTCGTTGACCATTTCCGGATCCAGCGCCGAGGTCGGTTCGTCGAACAGCATGACGATCGGGTCCATCGACAGCGCGCGGGCGATCGCCACGCGCTGCTGCTGGCCGCCGGAGAGCTGGCCGGGGTGCTTCTTGGCATGGGCGCCGAGGCCGACACGATCGAGCAGGGCCAGGCCCTTCTTGGTGGCTTCCGCCTCGCTGCGGCCGAGCACCTTGCGCTGGGCGATGGTCAGGTTCTCGGTGATGCTCAGGTGCGGGAACAGCTCGAAGTGCTGGAACACCATGCCGACCCGCGAACGCAGCTTGGGCAGGTTGGTCTTCGGGTCGGCGATGGAGGTGCCGTCGACCACGATGTCGCCTTTCTGGAACGGCTCCAGGGCGTTGACGCACTTGATCAGGGTCGACTTGCCCGAGCCGGACGGGCCACAGACCACCACCACTTCACCCTTCTTGACCTCGGTGCTGCAGTCGGTCAGTACCTGGAAGTCGCCGTACCACTTGTTGACGTTCTTGATGGAAATCATACGGTGATCCTTTTTTGCAGGCGCTTGACCAGCCACGAAGCGGAGAAGCTGATGATGAAGTAGACGACACCGGCGAAGATCAGGAACTCGTGGGAGCGTCCGATGATGTCGCCGTTGGCGCGAGCCGAGTTGAGGAAGTCGACCAGGCCCACGGTGTAGACCAGCGAGGTGTCCTGGAACAGGATGATGCTCTGCTGCAGCAGCAGCGGGGTCATCTTGCGGAACGCCTGGGGCAGGATGATCAGGCGCATGGTCTGGCCGTAGGTCATGCCCAGCGCCTGCGCCGCGCCCATCTGGCCTTTGGAGATCGACTGCACGCCGGCGCGGACGATTTCGCAGAAGTACGCGGCCTCGAACATCATGAAGGCCACCACGCAGGAGGTGAACGCACCGACCGGGGTGTCTTCGCCAGTGATCCAGCGCAGCACGAAGGGCACCGCCAGGTAGAACCAGGTGATCACCAACAGCAGCGGGATGGAGCGGAAGTAGTTGACGTAGGCCCCGGCCACGTTGGCCAGCAGCTTGCTCGAGGACAAGCGCATCAGTGCCAGGATGGTACCCAGGGCGATACCGCCGACCACGCCCATGACCATCAGTTGCAGGGTCAGCAGCATGCCGTCCCAGAGGGCAGGCAGGGCAGGGATGATTTCGCTGAAATCCATGTCCATTTACTTGCCCCCCACGGAAATCAGGCCGGGCACGGCGACTTTCTTCTCGACCATGCGCATCAGCAGCATCAGGCCCATGTTCAGGGTGAAGTAGATGAGCGTGGCCAGGGTGAACGCCTCGAACAGGTTGGCGGAGAACTCGGCGGTCTGCTTGGTCTGCGCCAGAAGTTCCATCAGGCCGATCAGCGAGGCCACCGAGGAGTTCTTGAACACGTTCAAGAATTCCGAGGTGAGTGGCGGAATGATGATCCGGTAGGCCTGGGGCAGCAGCACGTTCATGTAGATCTGCGGCAGGCTGAAACCCATGGCGCGGGCGGCGGCTTCCTGGCCGCGGGGCAGCGCCTGGATGCCGGTGCGCACCTGCTCGCAGACGCGCGCGGCGGTGAACAGGCCCAGGCAGATGACCACGCTGATCAGCGCCGAGGTGGTCGGATTGAGGTCTTGCTTGAACCATTCCTGCAGGCCTTCGGGCAGCAGGTCCGGTACCAGGAAGTACCAGATGAACAGCTGCACCAGCAGCGGCACGTTGCGGAACAGCTCGACGTAGGCGGTGGCAATCCCTGACACCAGACGGTTGGGCACGGTACGCATCACGCCGAGGACAGACCCCAGCAGCAAGGCGATGATCCAGGCGGTGATGGCGATGGCGATGGTCCAGCCCAGACCGGTGATGTACCAGTCCAGGTAGGTTTCGCTGCCCACGCCGGTGGACTTGAAGAACACGCCCCAGTCCCAGTTGTAATTCATCGGGATTTCCCCTCAGACGGTTGTTTCACGGGCACCTAGAGACATCCGGGGGCCTGCGAGGCCCTCGGATGTAAAGGTTAGACACTAACTAGGTGGCCTGTTGGATGGATTCGCACGGATGTGCGCCAGGCCACTGGCTGAGGGTCAGGACTTCTTCTCGTCCGCCGCCTTGTCGGTCGGCTCGGCGATCAGCTTCTTCAGCTCGTCGCTCATCGGGAAGTTCAGGTTCAGGCCTTTTGGCGGGATTGGCTGCTGGAACCACTTGTCGTAGCTCTTGTTGACATCACCCGACTTGAAGTAGGCAACGATGGCCTCGTCGACTGCCTTCTTGAACGCCGCATCATCCTTGCGCACCATGCAGCCGTAGATCTCGTACGACTGCGGGGTACCGGTGATGACCCAGTCGGCTGGCTTGCGTGCCTTGGCCATTTCCCCGGCCAGCAGGGCGTCGTCCATCATGAAGGCCACGGCGCGGCCGCTTTCGAGCATGTTGAAGGCTTCGCCGTGGTCTTTGGCCGAGATCACGTTCATCTTCATCTGCTTGTCAGCGTTCATCGCCTTGAGGATGCGCTCGGAAGTGGTGCCAGCGGTGGTCACCACGTTCTTGCCAGCCAGGTCCGGGAAGTCCTTGTAGGAAGGCTGGCCATCCTTGACCTTGGTCAGCAGGCGGGTACCCACTTCGAAAATGCCCACCGAGAAGCCGACCTGCTGCTGGCGCTCGACGTTGTTGGTGGTGGAGCCGCACTCCAGGTCGACGGTGCCGTTCTGCACCAGCGGGATGCGGGTCTGCGAGGTGACCAGGTTGTACTTGACCTTGATGTCGGTGCCCAGTTGCTTCTTCAGGGCTTCGACGACGGCCAACTGGATGTCGTGGGAATAGCCTACCGGCGCGGTGCTGCCGGCCAGGTAGGAGAACGGAATGGAGGAGTCGCGGTGGCCCAGGGTGATGGTGCCCGAATCCTTGATCTTCTTCAGAGTACCGGTCAGCTCTTCGGCCATGACCGGCGATGCGATGACAGCGGCCGCGATGGCGGCGCCCAGCAATTGACGAACGATGCGCATCAAATTTTCCTCGACGTGTTTGTTTTTTTTATGGAGCCGTTGGCGGACTCTTTCGTTCAACGAATACAGCATGAAGCGTGGTGCATTCGGCTACCAAGTGTAGAGCATGACTCGTGCCAAGCCCTGATACCGATCATAACGCCGTGAAAATCCTGGGCATTAAGCTATTTTGAAATTTATTGCCATTCGTTCGTGGACGGTTTTCCGAATGAGTGACGCCTTCGCGTTCGTAAATCCGAACGCGTGTTCGGGGGCGAGGCAGGCGCTACATAGGTAACGCAGGCTCTCCACGATCCACTGGTGAACTGATGCGCTTTCTCCAGGAGAGCGCCTCATGCCAACCCCCCCTCAGTTACCCTCCGACTCGATCGATGCCCTGATCGCCCAGCGTCTGCCCGATTGGCTGGTCGCCACGCACCCTGATCGCGTACGTGCGCTGCACAAGGCGCTGGAGCAGCAGGAACGAGTCAGTCGGCGCCTGCAGCCAATATTGGCGGCGATCCCGGCGCTGGATGCCTTTGCGCAACCGTTGCTGCAGGCCGAACTGCGTGGCGCCGGTGTGCAGGTCGACGACCTGCGCCGTAGCACGGTGACCGTCAAATACAAGGGCGACAGCCACCCGGCCGCGCCCCAGAGCCTGCTGGCTGCGGCGTTGCACAACTATCACCTGGGTGAGACCAGGCCCGCGTCGGATCGGCAAGCCTGGCTGCAGGACCCGCAAGGCAATCGCCTGCCTCTGGGGTTCGAGGCCTTCGCCGGTCGTTGCCGGGCGTTGGATATTGGCCAGCGCTACCAGGCGGAGCTTGAGCGCCATCTGGGCGTCGGCGATGCATCGGGCAAGGCCAGTGCCGAGGTTCGCACGCTGTTCGAGGAGCGTGCGCGGGTGCAACTGGAATGCGCGGTGCGCATGGCGCTGGCCAAGGCAGAGCTGGATGAGCCTAGCTATTTGCACCTGCTCCCGGTCATGAGTGCGGCGCCCGTCGTGCCTGCTCTGCCCGACACAGTGACTGCACGACAGCTTTATGTGTTGGGCAAGTGTGTGCAGGGTGCCATGACCTTCGAAGTCTGCTCACCCGAAAGCGCTGCGGTGCAGGGAGTGATCGCATTTTTCCCTGGGCTTGCCGTGCGACCGGTGCAGCGCCATGACTCCTGGCAGGCACTCTACGACTGGCTGTCTGGTTATTTGAGCGAGCGTGAGCATCGGGATTTCTTTGCCCGGTTCATCCTGGAGCGGGATCGGCCGGTGTTCTACACCACGCTGCACGAGCGCTTACAGAGGTTGGCGAGCGGTGAACTGGTTGATCTGGACGGCCGCAACCTAGCAATCAGTGGTGACGTGTTTGCACACGTGCGCGGGCTGCAGGTCGCCAAGCTGTTCGACGATGCCCGAGTCTTGGCCAAACCGACCGGCGATAAGGACCAGGAAGACCGCCTTGCGCGTATACGGGCCTATGAATCGCTTGCCCTGAATGTGCTTGGCCTGGCCGGCATGTTCGTGCCGGTGCTGGGTGAAGTGATGATGACGGTGTTCGCGGTGCAGATGGCCGATGAGGTCTACGAAGGCTATGAAGACTGGCGGGTCGGTGATCGCCAGCGCGCGCTGGGCCATCTGTTCGGCGTTGCGGAGAATGTCGCTGCGGGCCTGCTCATCGGTAAGGGGGGCTCGGTTGGCATGCGCATGCTTGACCGCTTGTGGTTCGTCGACAACCTGGTGCCGGTGGTCATGGAGGGCGGGAAGATCAAATTGTGCGCATCGGAGTTGCCGGGTTACGGCATGACCGAGGCACAGGTGCAGGCCTATGAGGGTGATGTGCCCGACGATCAGTGGTTGGTGCATGTCAACGATAAGCTCTATCGTATTCGCCAGGATCCGGCCAGCGGTAGTGCCAGCGTGCGCCATCCGCTGCGAGCCCAGGCTGGCGCGCCTCTGGTCGAGCGCAATGCCAGCGGCGGCTGGCGTCATGCCCTGGAAAGTCCACAGGACTGGCAGGGCATCGGCTACCTGATGCGACGCTTGAGCAGCCGGTTCGCCGGGCTGACGGATGACGGCGCGGTACAGTTGGCCCAGGCTACTGGTTTCGATGAGCCGCGTTTGCGCGCCCTGCACCTGGAAAACGCCCCCGCGCCGGCGCGGCTGCTCGATGCCTACGATCGCCAGCAACTGCACGAGCAGCTCGTCGATCAGGATGGCGCGCAACTGGCCACACGGTTTGTTGAGCGCCAGCCTCCTGCGACGGCGGGCGAGCAGGTGCTGTTGCGGGACTTTCCAGGCCTGTCGGTGCGCGCTGCCCGGGAAATCGTCAGCCAGGCCAGTGGCACAGAGATCGAAGCGCTGGTCGAGCAGCGACGCGTGCCCTTGGCGCTGGCGGAGCGAGCTCGTTGGCAGATACGTGGAGGCCGCCTCGATCGGGCCTGCGCCAGCTTGCGCCTGCCGTCGTGGGCAGACGAGGACAGCGAGCGTTTGGCGTTGGGGCTGGTTAGTGAACTGGCGCCTTGGCCGGACACGGTGCGCCTGGAAGTGCGCGATGGCACCGAGGACGGCACTTTGCTGGCGAGCCAGGGCAACCAGGATGCCGGGCAGACGTGGGTGATGATTCGCTTGGCTGAGGGCTACCGCCTGAAGGGCAGCGCTACCATCACGCAGGACGTACTAGAGCCATTGGCGCAATGCCTGGACGAGCATCAGAAAACCTCACTGCAGCCTGGCGCTGGGTTCTCCGCGCAAGCCTTGCGTGAGCGCCTTGCCGAGGCTGCCGGCAGCGATCGGCCGCGTGTGGCGCGCCTGCTGGGATTGGCCTCGACCGATGTCGGCCTGCGGCCTCCCCGAAGGTTCGGTGATGGACGAGTGGGATACCTGCTCAACGGGCGGGGTGAAGGCAGCCGGCAGGCGATCAAGCGCGGTATCCATCAGATTTTCCCGACGCTTACTGACGCGCAAATGCAGGACTACCTGCTTGGCGTAATGACGCGTGGCGACGGTCTGTGGACGCATTTCTCCAGCCTGCAGGATCAACTCGTGGCCCTGCGACGCAGCCTGGAGGCCTGGCGCGGCGAAACCGACAACCTGCTTGAAGGGTTGCGCCGCCGGCGTGTGGCAACGCAGTTTCGCCGCAGTTGGCGGCGCAAGGTCACCAACTCCGCCGAGGAGTATGTGCTCGAAATCGATGGTGAGCGTGTCACTCACCTGCCGACGTTGCCTGAGGGCGTGGATTTTTCCCATGTGCGACGTTTGACCCTGCGCAACATGGCACTGGAGCAAGTCGAAGAAAACCTGCTGACGCGCTTCCCCAACCTGGTCGAACTGGACCTGCGGGGTAATCGGCTCACCCAGGTGCCCAGGGGCCTTGAGCGCATGCCTCAGCTAGGCAGATTGTACTTGTCGCGCAACAGGCTGGTGATGGATAGCGAAAGCGAGCGCCGTCTGGCGGCCTTGAGTCATTTGCAACTGCTCGACCTGAACTTCAACCCGCTGGGACGGGCGCCCGACCTTACGGCCTTGCGCGACTTGCGCGAGCTGCGCTTGCGCGGCACGGACATCGCAACCTTGCCGGATCGTGTTAGCTGGCGTGCTCAGGTGGACTTTCGCGAGAACCAGATTCGCAGTATTCGCCAGGATCTGGTTCACCTGCGTCAACGTGTGGAGCGACTGTTCCTGCATGACAACCCGCTGGACCAACAAAGCAGTGCCCTGGTGGACCTGGCAGCCGGCATGAGCGACGCCGGGGCAAGGGGCAGCGTGTCCCATGAGCACGGCAGGCTGAATGACGCAGTACGCGAGCAGTGGGTGGGTGGGGCATCGGCAGAGCAGCGCACCCGTCGCAATCAGACGCTGAATGCGTTGAGTCAGGACCCCGACGCTGCGGGCTTGCTGCGCTTTCTCACCGACTTTGTACGCTCCCCTGACTTCATCGAGCGCCCTGGTGCCTTCAGGGCGCGAATTTGGGACATCCTTGACGCGTGCGAACAGCATGAACAGGTACGCCAGGGCGTGTTTCAGGAGGCTTCGCAGCCGCGCACCTGCGAGGATCGTGAATTGTTGATCCTGGAACAACTGGAGTTGAGTGTCCTGGTGACGCGTGCCACTGCCGATGTTCCGGCCGCCCAGGTGGAAAGCAGGTTGTTACGCTTGGCGCGCTCGCTGTTTCGTCTGGATGAGGTCGACGGCATCGCTACCCGGCACGCTGCACGGATGCGCGAAAAGGGCACGTCGCTGGTCGATGATGTCGAGGTGCGCTTGTACTATCGCTTGAAGCTCAGGCAAAGCCTCGAGCTTCCCCTCAGGGCCGACGAGATGCATTACGCGCATTACGCGAATGTCAACACCAGCGATTTGATCAGAGCACGCAGCGATGTACTTGCCGCGCATGATCGTGAGCGCGAAATCGCCGCGCTGGCGCAACGCCCGTTCTGGGAAGCCCACGTACGCACGCGCTATGCCGACAGGCTGCAGGAACAGACGCGGGCAATTGCCCAACGTCAGGAGCAGAACGAGGCAGACCTGGAGAAGAACCTCATCGATGAATGGACCTATGTCAATCGCAGCAAAGGTTTCATGTATGAGTTCGAGGCCGCCGAGCGCCAACTGATCAGGCGTATTGCCAGGGAGGTATACGAGCGCCTGACCCCCTGACAACCGAAGGCCCCGGCATGCGTATGGCATGCCAGGGTCATTACTCAGGCCGCGTGAATCTGCCCGCGCGGCAGTTCGCATTGCGCCAGGTAGTCACGCAGCCCTTGTTGCTCGGCCGCGCTAGTGAACAGGCCCAGCTTGGTACGGCGCCAGAGAATGTCGTCCGCGCCGGTGGCCCACTCTTCACGGCAGAGGTAGTCCACTTCGCGGGTGAACAGGCCTGCGCCGAGCGCCTGGCCCAGGTCCTGTGGGCCCTGCACGCCTTCCAGCAAACGCCAGGCCCGGCTGCCATAAGTCACAGCCCAGCGCTTGGCGATATCCACTGCCAGCCAGTCATGCTTGGCCAGCAGCGCCTCGACCAGGGCTTGCACGGTGGTCATGCTTTCGCCGCCGGGCAGGGGCGCGCCGGCTGTCCAGCTGCCGCGCATCTGGCTGAAGAACGGATTGAGTTCGCCCATCGCCGACTCGGCCAACTTGCGGTAGGTGGTCAGCTTGCCGCCGAACACCGACAACAGCGGCGCCTGGCCTTCACTGGCAGACAGTGCCAAGGTGTAGTCGCGGGTCACCGCCGAGGGATTGTCCGATTCGTCATTGCACAGAGGGCGTACGCCCGAGTAAGTGTGCAGGATGTCGTCGCGGCTCAGCTGGTGGTTGAAGTGGCCGTTCACCACCTTGAGCAGGTAGTCGGTTTCCTGGTCGGTAATTGCCACCTTGGCCGGGTCGCCGCTGTATTCGCGGTCGGTGGTGCCGATCAGGGTGAAGCGGTCCAGGTAGGGAATGCAGAAGACGATACGTTGGTCTTCGTTCTGCAGGATGTAGGCGTGTTCACCTTCATACAGGCGCGGCACGATCAGGTGGCTGCCCTGGATCAGGCGGATGCCGTAGGGGGCCTCGAGCTTGAGGTCATCCTTGATGAAGCTGGCGACCCATGGGCCAGCGGCATTGACCAGTGCCTTGGCGCGGATGCTGTGCACGCTGCCATCGGCCTGTTGCAGTTCCACTTGCCAGACGCCGTCGATGCGTTCGGCGCGCAGGCAGCGGGTGCGGGTGTGAATGTGCGCGCCTTTTTCCCGGGCGGCCATGGCGTTGAGCACCACCAGGCGCGCGTCGTCCACGGCGCAGTCGGCGTATTCGAAACCACGAGTGATGGCCGGTTTGAGTGGGTAGCCCGGGCCGAAGCGCAGGCTGCGCGAGGCGCCCAGGCGCTTGCGCTTGCCCAGGTGGTCGTAGAGGAACAGGCCGGCGCGGATCATCCAGGCCGGGCGCAGGTGAGGGCGGTGCGGCAGGACGAAGCGCATCGGCTTGACGATATGCGGCGCCTTGGCCAGTAGCACTTCGCGCTCGGCCAGGGCTTCACGCACCAGGCGGAACTCGTAGTGCTCCAGGTAGCGCAGGCCGCCGTGGATCAGCTTGCTGCTGGCCGAGGAGGTGTGCTGGGCCAGGTCGTCCTTTTCGCAAAGGAACACCTTCAGGCCGCGCCCGGCGGCATCGGCAGCGATACCCACGCCATTGATGCCACCGCCGATCACGGCGAGGTCGTAGCAGTCGTGGAGGGGGGGCTGGGACGAAACAGGCTGGGACACGGGCAAGGCCTCCTGGGGCGTTCGCATCGAATGCGAACATGTATGTTCGTTTTCGAAAATACTAGCGCAATGAACAGGCGGCTGCCAGTCAGTCTTTATAGAAAAAACTGATCGGATGACAGGGAAATGAACATTTGTGAAAAAGGCTTGAGCGTCAGCAGCAGGTTACTGCCTGCGTCGGCGTGTAAGGCGAGCGTATCTCAGCGGCACCCTAGGGTGCCGCTATGGTCGGTAGAAGCGCTGTACTCAAACCACGTCGAGGCGGATCTTGTGCTGGTTGAGCAGCTGGGTGAGGGCGGCCGAAGGGGCCTGGTCGGTCACCAGGCAGTCGACCAGGTTGATCGAGCCCAGGCGCACCATGGCGTTGCGGCCGAACTTGCTGGAATCCGCGGCGAGGATGACCTGGCGGGCATTGGCGATGATCGCCTGGGATACGCGCACTTCCTGGTAGTCGAAGTCCAGCAGGCTGCCGTCTTCGTCGATGCCACTGATGCCGACCACGGCGAAGTCGACCTTGAACTGGTTGATGAAGTCGACGCTGGCCTGGCCGACCACGCCGCCATCGCGACGGACCGTGCCACCCGCCACCAGCACCTCGAAATCATCCTTGGCGGCGAGGATCGCGGCCACGTGCAGGTTGTTGGTGATGACCTTGAGGTGGTTGTGGTTGAGCAGGGCGCGGGCGATGGATTCGGTGGTGGTGCCGATGTTGATGAACAGTGAGGCGTGATCGGGGATTTGCTGGGCCACGGCTTCGGCGATGCGCTGTTTCTCATCGCGCATCTGGTCGGCGCGCATGGCGTAGGCGGTATTCTCGATGCTCGAGTCGTAGGCCGCGCCACCATGGTAGCGGCGTAGCAGGTTGACTTCGGCGAGCTGGTTGATATCGCGGCGGATGGTCTGCGGGGTGACGACGAACAGCTGCGCCATCTCCTCGATGCTGACATAGCCGCGTTCGCGGACCAGCTCGAGGATTTGTTGTTGGCGAGGAGGCAGATTCATGGGCGGTCCTTAGGGGCAGCCGGATAAATTCTGCAATGATGCCGTAGGAAGGGGATGACGACCAGTAGGCCTTTGGTCAATGGGGGTTGCTTGGCGGTCCGTCGCCGGTAGCCAGCTCACACTTCAGACACCGCGTCGCCTGGTTCGCCAGCAAGGCTGGCTGCCACAGGTGACGCGCATGGCTTGAGGTCTGTGGGAGCGGGTTTATCGGACCGGCGCACCGCCGCGAACACCGGCGTAGCCGGTGCGAGGCACGGGGATCAGGCGTCGTGGTCTTCCCAGTCGCGGGTGCGGTCCACGGCCTTGCGCCAGCCCTTGTACAGCTTCTCCTTGGCGGCTTCGTCCAACTGTGGGCTGAACTCGCGCTCGATGATCGCCTTGTCGCGCAGCTCGTCCAGGCCACTCCAGAAACCACAGGCCAGGCCCGCCAGGTAGGCCGCGCCCAGGGCCGTGGTCTCGCGCATTTTCGGACGTTCGACACAGGTGCCGAGGATGTCGGCCTGGAACTGCATGAGGAAGTTGTTGGCCACCGCGCCGCCGTCCACGCGCAGTTCCGACAGGCGCTGGCCGCAATCCTGCTGCATGGCGTCGAGCACGTCGCGGGTCTGGTAGGCGATCGACTCCAGCGCCGCGCGGATGATGTGGTCGACCTTCACGCCACGGGTCAGGCCGAACAGCGCGCCACGGGCGTACGGGTCCCAGTACGGGGCGCCCAGGCCGGTGAAGGCTGGCACCAGGTACACGCCGTTGCTGTCCTTGACCTTGCTGGCGAAGTACTCGGTGTCGTAGGCGTCGTTGACGATCTTCAGTTCATCGCGCAGCCACTGTACGGTGGAGCCGCCGTTGAACACCGCGCCTTCCAGGGCATAGGCCACTTCGCCGCGTGGGCCGCAGGCGATGGTGGTGAGCAGGCCGTGGGACGATTTGACCGCCTTGTCACCGGTGTTCATCAGCAGGAAGCAGCCGGTGCCGTAGGTGTTCTTGGCCTGGCCAGGCTCGACGCACATCTGGCCAAACAGTGCCGACTGCTGGTCGCCGGCAATGCCCGCGATGTCGATGCCGCTCTTGGTCTTGCCATAGATTTCCGACGATGGGCGCACTTCAGGCAGCATCTGCCGTGGGATGCCGAGGATATCGAGCAGCTTTTCGTCCCACTGCAGCGTATTGATGTTGAACATCAGGGTGCGCGAGGCGTTGGTGTAGTCGGTAACGTGCACCTTGCCACCGGAGAACTTCCAGATCAGCCAGGTATCGATGGTGCCGAACAGCAGCTCGCCGCGTTCGGCACGCTCGCGGGCGCCTTCGACGTTGTCGAGGATCCACTTGAGCTTGGTGCCGGAGAAGTACGGGTCGGTGACCAGGCCGGTGGCCTCGCGGATGTACTGCTCATGGCCATCGCGCTTGAGCTGGGCGCAGATCTCGGTGCTGCGCCGGCACTGCCAGACGATGGCGTTGTACACCGGGCGGCCGGTTTCCTTGTCCCAGACCACCGTGGTTTCACGCTGGTTGGTGATCCCGATGGCGGCGACCTGGGCGTGGCTGATGCCGGCCTGGGCCAGGGCCTCGACCATGGTCGCGCTCTGGGTGGCGAAGATTTCCATCGGGTCATGCTCGACCCAGCCGGCCTGCGGGTAGTGCTGGGCGAATTCGCGCTGGGAGGTACCGACCACGTTGGCGTCGCGGTCGAAGATGATCGCGCGGGAACTGGTGGTGCCCTGGTCCAGGGCGATGATGTAGTTCTTGTCCAGGGTGTCTGTCATGTCGATGGCCTTGCAAGAAATTGGAATAGGTCAGGGCGTGGCGGGCCAGGGCTGTTCAGCCCCGGGCTCGGCGCGGCATCAGGAAACCTGGGTATCACCCTGAGGATTATCGTCTGTCTGTGGCGTCTCGGCGTGCGCGACCGGCAGGTTGCGGGCGATCAGGCCGCGGTACAGGGCCGCGCCCAGGCTGGCGCCGAGGATAGGCGCGAAGATCGGCACGAGGAAATAGGGAATGTCACGGCCACCGGTGAAGGCGATTTCGCCCCAGCCTGCGAGGAAGGTCATCAGCTTGGGGCCGAAATCACGCGCCGGGTTCATCGCGAAGCCGGTCAGCGGGCCCATGGCGCTACCGATCACGGCGATCAGCAGGCCGATCAGCAAGGGCGCGGTGGCGCCCCGTGGCAGGCCGTTGTTGTCGTCGGTCAGGGCCATGATCACCGCCATCAGGATGGCGGTGATGATCACTTCGACCAGGAATGCCTGGCCGGTGGACAACGCCGGATGCGGGTAGGTGGAGAACGTCGAGGCCAGTTCGAGGCTGGCCTGGCTACCGCGGACCATGGCGTGGCTTTGTTCGAAATCGAAGAACAGGTTGCTGTACAGGAAGTACACCAGCGCGGCGCCACAGAATGCGCCACAGACCTGGGCCAGCATGTAGAAGGGCAGTTTGCGCTTGTCGAAGCCGGCGAACAGCGCAAGCGCGATGCTCACCGCCGGATTAAGGTGCGCGCCGGAAACACCGGCAGTGAGGTAGATCGCCATGCTCACGCCCACCCCCCAGATGATGCTGATCTCCCACAGGCCGAAGCTGGCGCCGGTGACCTTGAGCGCGGCGACACAGCCGGTACCGAAGAAGATGAGCAGGGCCGTGCCGAGGAACTCGGCCAGGCATTGGGCGGATAACGTCGGTTGTCGCAGTGCAGTCGTCATGTATGACCTCGGTTCTTGTTGTTGTGAGGCGCTGGGCGCTCGACAGCAAAAAGCCCGGCATCGATCCCCATTGATGCCGGGCGGGTACAGGAAGTGCACCTTATAGGTGCACCATTTATTCATAAACGAAAAAATATAGACAAGAAACGCTGATGTCAAAGGTCGAAAATGAACCTATGGCCACAATCTGACCGGCAGGGCGGCAGATGAACTCATGGCCGCTGCTCTAGCCTGGGGCTTGCACTGGCCGGTGGGGGGGATTTGTCCTAAAGTAGCCGCCGACCTGTGTGCCACTGGAGCCACCATGACCCCCGCCCTGGACCTGCTGAAGAAAGCCCGCGCCGAGCATCGCGTGCACAGCTACGAACACGATCCGAAAACTGCGTCCTACGGCTTGGAAGCGGCGGAAAAGCTCGGCCTTGACCCACTACGGGTGTTCAAGACGCTGTTGGCCAGCAGCGAGAAGGGAGAATTGCTGGTCGCGGTGGTGCCGGTGGTCGGTACCCTCGACTTGAAGGCCCTGGCCCACGCCGCAGGGGTGAAGAAATGCGAGATGGCCGATCCGCAGGCCGCCCAGCGTGCCACCGGCTACCTGGTGGGGGGGATCAGCCCGCTGGGGCAGAAGAAGCGCTTGCGCACCTTTATCGATGAATCGGCGCAACATCATGAAACCATTCATGTCAGTGCCGGCCGACGTGGTCTGGAAGTGGAACTGACGGCTGCGGTGCTGGCCGCCCATACCCAGGCGCAGTTTGCCGAGATTGGCCGTGGCTGATCATCTGTACTGATACAAATTCCACGACTCTGTCACTGTTCGGCCCCCGGGCATTCCCTCATGCTCGATGCCTTTCCCGCCGAACACTGGAGTCGTGGCATGCAACTGCATTTTCATCAGGTCGACGCATTCAGTGACCGACCCTTCGCCGGCAATCCGGCCATGGTCTACCACCTGGAGCAGTGGCTCGACGACGGCTTGATGCAGCAGATTGCCGCCGAGCACAACCTTGCCGAAACCGCGTTCGTGGTGGCCGAAGGAGAGGGCTACCGGATTCGCTGGTTCACCCCCAGCACCGAAGTGCCCCTGTGTGGCCATGCCACGCTGGCCACGGCTCATGTGCTGTTTGAGGTCTACGGCGAAAAGGTCCCGCGTCTGGATTTTCAGAGCCGCTCAGGCTTGTTGAGCGTGACCCGTGAAGATGGCTATCTATGGCTGGATTTTCCGCGTATCGATCCGCAGCCGCTGGCCGCACCGGTGGCGGTCGCCGAGGCGCTGGGTTGCGCGGTGGGTGAGGTCTACCAGACCAAGGAGCTGCTGGTGGTGCTGGCATCGGAGCAGGCAGTGCGTGACTGCGCGCCGGACATGGCCGCATTGGCCCGGTTGCCAGGGCTAGGGGTGATCGTCACCGCCCCAGGGGAACAGCATGATTTTGTGTCGCGCTATTTCGCGCCAGGTATCGGTATCCCCGAGGATCCGGTAACGGGGTCCACCCACTGCTCGCTGATCCCGTATTGGGCGACGCGCCTGGGCAAGACCGAGCTGACGGCCTTCCAGCGCTCGGCCAGGGGCGGGGAGCTGTTCTGTCGCCTGGAGGGGGAGCGGGTGAAGATCGGTGGCATGGCCAGGCGGGTGGCCAGTGGCACGCTGATGCTGTGATAGGTTCGCCAGTCAATCTGGCTTCTACCAGGCAGGTTGCAAGCCTCGCAGGAGCCAGCCTTGCTGGCGAACACCGGCGCAGCCGGTGCCAATCGCAAGAGTCAGTGCGCTGAGCTGACCCGGCGCACCCCATTCTCATGACGCGGCAATTGCGCGGCAACACTGCCAGGCACCGGGAACAGCACCAGGTGATCGGCCGCCACGGCAATGCCGACATCCTGGCCAAGCGGGTGGTCGTTATGGCTGGGGAAGATCGCTTCCAGCTGACTGCCGGTGGGCAGTTGCAAGCGATACAGGGTCGATGCACCGAGGAAACTCTTGCCGATGACCTGCGCGCGCAAGGTGCTGTCGGGCGCATGGATGATGTCATCGGGGCGCAGCAACACGTCCACCGAGCTGCCGGGGGCCATGGTATAGGCGCGGTTGCCACGCAGTTCGCCCAGCTCGGTGGTGACCGCCTCGTGGCTGCTCATCTGGCCACGGATGAAGTAACCCTGGCCGATGAAGCTGGCGACGAATGGTGTCTGCGGTTCGTGATAGAGGTTGTAGGGCGTGTCCCACTGCTCCAGGCGGCCTTCCTTGAACACGCCGACATGGTCGCTGACGGCGAAGGCTTCTTCCTGGTCGTGGGTGACCAGGATAGCGCTGGTGCCACGGCTCTTGAGGATGTCGCGCACCTCATGGCTCAGGCGCCGGCGCAGCTCCACGTCGAGGTTGGAGAACGGCTCGTCGAGCAACAGCAGTTGCGGCTCGGGCGCCAGTGCCCGGGCCAGGGCAACGCGCTGTTGCTGGCCGCCGGACAGCTCATGCGGGTAACGCCCGCCCAGTCCGCCGAGCTTGACCAGCTCGAGCATCTCCTCGACCACTGCGGCCTGCCTGGGGTGCTTGCCGATGCCGAAGGCGATGTTCTGCGCCACGGTGAGGTGGGGGAACAGTGCGTAGTCCTGGAACACCATGCCGATCCGGCGCTTTTCCGGGGCCAAGGTGAAGCCGGCACGGGAGATGACCTCGCCGGCCAGCTGGATCTCGCCCGCGTGCACCGGCTCGAAACCGGCGATGGCGCGCAGGGTGGTGGTCTTGCCGCACCCGGAGGAACCCAGCAGGCAACCGATGTCGCCTGCGTTCAGGTGCAGGTTGAGGTTCTGGACGATGCGCTGGTCGCCATAGCCGCAGGCGAGGTCGCGCAGGTTGAGCAGCAGGGATTGACTCATGCGTGGTGGTAAGCCGGTTCTACAAGGAATTCCAGAAGGGCCTTCTGTGCATGCAGGCGGTTCTCAGCTTCGTCCCAGGCGACCGAACGAGGGTCGTCGAGCAGGTCCTGGCTGATTTCCTCGCCACGGTGGGCGGGCAGGCAATGCATGAACAGGGCGTCGGGTGCCGCCAGGTCGAGCAGTTCGCGGGTGACCTGGTAAGGCGCGAAATGCGCCAGGCGTCGTGCAGTTTCCTCTTCCTGGCCCATGGAAGTCCAGACATCCGTGGTTACCAGGTGGGCGCCACGCACGGCTTCCCGTGGATCGCGGATGATCTGCACGCGGTCACCGCCCAGCGCCAGGAAGCGTTGATCGGGCTCGTAGCCTTCGGGGCAGGTGATGCGCAGTTGGAAGTCGAACTGCACGGCCGCTTCGATGTAGGAGTTGCACATGTTGAAGCCATCGCCGACCCAGGTGACTGTCTTGCCCTGGATCGAGCCACGGTGCTCGAAGAAGGTCTGCATGTCGGCCAGCAACTGGCAGGGGTGCGACTCGTCGGACAGGCCGTTGATGACCGGCACCTTCGAGTGGGCGGCGAACTCGGTGAGCGTGCTGTGGGCGTGGGTGCGGATCATCACCGCGTCGACCATGCTCGACAGCACGATGGCACTGTCGGCGATCGGTTCGCCACGGCCCAGCTGGGTGTCGCGCGGCGAGAGGAAGATCGCCTGGCCTCCGAGCTGGATCATGCCGGCTTCGAACGACACTCGGGTACGGGTCGAGGATTTCTCGAAGATCATCCCCAGCACGCGGTTTTTCAACGGCTCGAACAGCACGCCGCGCTTGCGCAGGTCCTTCAGCTCGATGCCTCGGCGGATCACACCGAGCAATTCGTCGGTGGTGAAATCCAGCAGGGAGAGAAAGTGCCTAGCGCTCATGATTGACTACCTTATCTGCAACGTTCTGCAGGTCGACCGTATGGTTTTTGTTGACAACGGGGGTGACCTGCGGCGTAAGCCGCACGGGGCGGACGGAATAGGGAAAGGCGCAATACTATAATTAAATGTCGCCTGAAACCAAGAGGGGAAACACCGCCTCTGTGTCAAAGGGTGTCGTAACCCGTTGGCAGGCAGCCGTTTTTTATTTGCTACAGCGGTTGTACACGGCGCGGCGCGGCTTTGGCAAACCCGTTGTCGCGAATCGCCGGCCTGATGTCGCCCGATTCACGCGGCGAAGCGCGCTGGCACGCTGCGGTGGCGCAGCGCATAGTCGAGCGTCCAGAACAACAAGGCAGAGGCGGCCATGACCAAGACCCTGCATCACCGAGCCTGTCACCTGTGCGAGGCTATCTGTGGCCTGAACATCGAAATTACCCATGAGGCTGACGGCCGCTCGCGCATCAGCTCGATCAAGGGCGACCCGCAGGATTCATTCAGTCGTGGGCATATTTGCCCCAAGGCCGTGGCGTTGCAGGATATCCAGGAGGATCCCGACCGCCTGCGCCAGCCGCATCGCCGCATCGGCGCGCACTGGCAGCCGATCGGCTGGGACGAGGCTTTCGAACTGGCCGCCGAGCGGCTTTGGGCAGTGCAGCAAGCCCATGGACGCAATGCGGTCGCGGTGTACCAGGGCAATCCAAGCGTGCACAACTATGGGCTGATGACCCACAGCAACTATTTTCTCGGTCTGCTCAAAACGCGCAATCGCTTCTCGGCCACCTCCGTTGACCAACTGCCGCAGCACCTGACCAGCCACCTGATGTACGGACACGGCTTGCTGCTACCGATCCCAGACATCGACCACACCAGCTTCATGTTGATCCTGGGTGGCAACCCGTTGGCTTCGAACGGCAGCATCATGACCGTGCCAGACGTGGAAAAGCGGCTCAAAGCGCTGAAGGCCAGGGGCGGTCGCCTGGTGGTGGTGGATCCGCGACGCAGCGAAACGGCCGCCATCGCCGACCAGCATCTGTTCATCCGCCCCGGCGGTGATGCGGCACTGTTGTGTGGTTTGCTGCATACCCTGTTCGCCGAGGGCTTGGCCAAAGGCTCGCACCTGCCGGTCAATGGCTTGGAGCAAGTGCGTGAGGCCATCATGCCATTCAACGCTCAAGCCATGAGCGAGCTCTGTGGCATCGCGGCGCAGGACATCAGGCAGTTGGCCCGCGACTTTGCCGCGGCCGACAAGGCCGTGTGCTACGGCCGCATGGGGGTGTCGACCCAGTCATTCGGCTCGTTGTGTCACTGGCTTGTCCAGCTGATCAACCTGCTGACCGGCAACCTCGACCGCGAAGGTGGCACCCTGTGCACGGAGCCTGCGGTGGACCTGGTCGCCTCGACCTCCGGTGGGCATTTCAACCAGTGGCGGAGCCGGGTGTCGGGGTTGCCGGAATATGGCGGCGAGTTGCCGGTCTCGGCCCTGGCCGAGGAAATCCTGGAACCGGGCGAGGGGCAGGTGCGGGCGCTGGTCACGGTTGCCGGCAACCCGGTGCTGTCCACGCCCAATGGGCGCCGCCTGGACGAGGCGCTGGCTGGGCTCGACTTCATGCTCAGCATCGATCTGTACATCAACGAGACCACCCGGCATGCCGACCTGATCCTGCCTTCGACATCGGCATTGGAGAACGATCACTACGATTCGACCTTCAATCTGCTGGCGGTGCGTAATGTCACGCGCTTCAATCGGGCGATCCTGCCCAAGCCCGAGGGGGCGCTGCACGACTGGGAGATTTTCGTCGGATTGGCGCAGGCGTTCGCCAGGCGTGCGCAGGTCGAACTCAAGGTCACCCTGGCGCCGGCGCAGATGATCGACTTTGCCTTGCGCAAAGGGCGCTATGGCGACGAATCGGCATTCAAGCTGTCGTTGCAGACCCTGGCCCTGCATCCTCACGGCCTGGACCTTGGGCCGCTGCGTGAAAACCTGGCCGCACGCTTGCGCACCGAGAGCCGCAAGGTCGAGGCTGCACCGACGGTCTTGCTCGACGACTTGCAGCGCTTGGCCGCACAGGTGCCGCCAGCCCCAGGCCAACTGCTGCTAATCGGTCGTCGCCATGTGCGCAGCAACAACTCATGGATGCATAACTTTCATCGCCTGGTAAAGGGTAAGCCACGCCACCAGTTGCTGATGCACCCGGACGATTTGCACCAGCGGCAGCTCCAGGATGGCCAGACTGTGCGTGTTCATTCGCGTACCGGGGTGCTGGAGGTACAGGTGCAGGCCAGCGACGAGATGATGCCGGGTGTGGTCAGCCTGCCCCATGGCTACGGACATGGGCGTCAGGGGGCGCAGTTGCAGGTGGCCAGTGCGCAACCGGGAGTGAGTGCCAACGACCTGACCGATGAACACCTGCGCGACGCCGTGTCGGGTAACGCGGCACTCAATGGGGTGCCGGTGCAGGTAGAGGCGGCCTGACCTGCGGCAAGGCCGAGCATGCTGCTCGGCTTTCCGTTACAATGCGCCACCGTGCCGACGATCACGTCGGAAAGTTCAGCCGAGGTGCTTCATGGATATCATCGAAACAATCAAAGAGCAGATCGCCAACAACACCATTCTGCTTTACATGAAAGGCTCGCCGAATGCCCCGCAGTGCGGCTTCTCGGCCCGTGCTTCGCAGGCGGTGATGGGCTGTGGCGAGAAGTTCGCCTACGTCGACATCCTGCAGAACCCGGAAATCCGTGCCAACCTGCCCAAGTACGCCAACTGGCCGACCTTCCCGCAACTGTGGGTAGGTGGTGAGCTGGTCGGCGGCAGCGACATCATGCTGGAGATGTTCGAAAAGGGTGAGCTGCAGACCCTGATCAAGGAAGCAGCCGCCAAGGCCAAGGCTTCCGAAGCCTGATCCGGTCCTTGCATGACAAAAAGCCCCGCAATCGCGGGGCTTTTTGTTTTCTGATTTGCTGCGTGCCGCTGTAGGAGCGGCAGGGCTTATTCTTCGCCCATCTGCGATTGCAGGTAGTTCTCGATGGTGATTTTGTCGATCAGGCCCAGTTGGGTTTCCAGCCAGTCGATGTGTTCTTCCTCAGACTCGAGGATATCTTCGAGCAAGTCACGGGAGCCGAAGTCGCCGGCGGTTTCGCAGTGGGCGATGGCGGCTTTCAGGTCGGTGTGGGCTTTTTTCTCAAGCTTCAGGTCGCACTCGAGCATTTCCTTGGTGTGCTCGCCGATCAGCAGCTTGCCCAGGTCCTGGACGTTGGGAATGCCTTCGAGGAAGAGAATACGCTTGATCAGCTTGTCAGCGTCCTTCATCGCGGTGATGGACTCTTTGTACTCGAGCTTGCCCAGCTTGTTCAGGCCCCAATCTTCGTACATGCGTGCATGCAGGAAGTACTGGTTGATCGCGACCAGCTCGTTTCCGAGGATCTTGTTGAGATGCTGGATGACGCTTACGTCGCCTTTCATGATGGGGTCCTGCCCTGTAGAAGTTGAGCCAATGGATTCGAGTTTGAGCCCGACCTCTAACTATGTCAAACCTAAGTTATTGAATAATAAGTGAAAATTAATAGGAATAAGAATGTTTGTGAACCGCGTTCGAGCGCTAAGTTATTGAATTGAAGGCATAAAAAAACCGGACGCAAGGTCCGGTTCTTTGAATTCGCTGAAATCAGGCGGCGTTGAATTCCACGGGGTAGGGCAGCACGGCCTGTTGGCTCAATTGCAATTCGGTGAGCGTTTCACGCACCACCTGCTTGGCCAGGCAGGCACATTTGCCACACTGGCTGGCGACGTTGGTCGCGGCTCGAACTTCCTTGTAGCTGCAGCATCCTTCGTAGATCGCATCGCGGATCTGTCCGTCGGTGACACCGACACAAAGACACACATACATAAAGGCTGACCATCGCGGGGTTGAGTCGTTGGGGGGAGATTAATGGTAATGAGAATGCTTGTCAAAGCACTTTCTGGAAGGGCCGTGCTTGAGCGACCGATGGCAGGGATTCGGCCTGTCACGCAAAGCTGTGTATGATGGTCGACCTTTGCTGGATCCGGGGGAGCAGGTTCCACCCGGCAAGCTTCTTCACCCCTCATCAGGAGATATCGAATGAGCGTACTCGTTGGCAAGAAAGCCCCTGACTTCACCGTACCGGCCGTGCTGGGCAACGGCGAAATCGTCGACAGCTTCAACCTGGCCTCGGCCATCAAAGGCAAGTACGGCCTGGTGTTCTTCTACCCGCTGGACTTCACCTTCGTCTGCCCGTCCGAGCTGATCGCCCTGGACAACCGCATCCCTGATTTCCAGGCCCGCAACGTGGAAGTGATCGGCGTGTCGATCGACTCGCACTTCACCCACAACGCCTGGCGTAACACCCCGGTCAACAATGGCGGCATCGGCCAGGTCAAGTACACCCTGGCTGCCGACATGACCCACGAAATCTGCAAGGCCTACGACGTCGAGTCCGAAGGCGGCGTGGCTTTCCGTGGTGCCTTCCTGATCGACACCAACGGTGTCGTGCGTTCGCAGATCGTCAACGACCTGCCGCTGGGCCGTAACATGGACGAGCTGCTGCGTCTGGTTGACGCCCTGCAATTCCACGAAGAGCACGGTGAAGTCTGCCCGGCCAACTGGAAGAAAGGCGACAAGGGCATGAACGCTTCGCCGGAAGGTGTTGCTGCCTACCTGAGCGAGAACGCTGGCAAGCTGTAATTTGCCAAGCGCAAAAAACCGGCCCCGGTGGCCGGTTTTTTTTTGCTTCAAGCTACAAGCTACAAGCTACAAGCTACAAGCTACAAGCTACAAGCTACAAGCTACAAGCTACAAGCTACAAGCTACAAGCTACAAGCTACAAGCTACAAGCTACAAGCTACAAGCTACAAGCTACAAGCTACAAGCTTCAAGCGAAAAGCACGGGGCGCATGCAGGCAGCTCTTACTTGTAGCTTGTAGCTTGCAGCTTGCAGCTTGCAGCTTAGTCGTTGAAATCGCGCCAGCCGCCCATCTCTTTCCAGCGGTTGACGATGCCGCAGAACAACTCGGCGGTCTTCTCGGTGTCGTAGCGCGCCGAATGCGCTTCCTTGCCGTCGAAGTCGATGTCCGCGCTCTGGCAAGCCCGGGCCAGCACGGTCTGGCCATAGGCGAGGCCGGCGAGGGTGGCAGTGTCGAAGCTGGAGAATGGGTGGAAAGGATTGCGCTTGATATCGTTGCGCGCCACCGCGGCATTGAGGAAGCCCAGGTCGAAGCTGCTGTTGTGGCCGACCAGGATCGCCCGCTTGCAGCCATTGGCCTTCAGTGCCTTGCGCACGCCACGGAAGATGTCGGTCAGCGCGCTGTCCTCGCTTACGGCCATGCGCAGCGGATGGTCCAGCTTGATGCCGGTGAACTCCAGGGCGGCCTGCTCGATGTTCGCACCTTCGAAGGGTTCGACCCGATAGAAGTAGGTGTGTTCGGGGAACAGGAAACCCTTCTCATCCATGCCGATGGTCACCGCGGCAATTTCCAGCAGGGCGTCGGTGGCGCTGTTGAATCCACCGGTCTCGACGTCCACCACCACCGGCAGGTAGCCGCGGAAACGCTCGGCCATCGGGTGGCGCGAGCCGCTGCTGACCGAGTTGTCCTGATCGTCTTCGTAGAGGTCTTCGCTCACGCGTTGTCCTCCAGCAGGCGCCAGCGCAAGGTTTCACCAGCGCGCAGGGGAACCACGGTGGTGTCGCCGAACGGCAGGCTTTCAGGCGCCTTCCACTCCTCGCGCACCAGGGTGATGGTGTCGGTGTTGCGTGGCAGGCCGTAGAAGTCCGGGCCGTGCTTGCTGGCGAACCCTTCGAGCTTGTCCAGGGCATTGCGTTGCTCGAACGCCTCGGCGTACAGCTCGATCGCGGCGTAGGCGGTGTAGCAGCCGGCGCAACCACAGGCGGCTTCTTTTGCGTGCTTGGCGTGTGGCGCCGAGTCGGTGCCGAGGAAGAACTTCGGATTGCCACTGGTGGCCGCATCCAGCAGCGCCACCTGGTGGGTGTTGCGCTTGAGGATCGGCAGGCAATAGAAGTGCGGACGAATGCCGCCGACCAGCATGTGGTTGCGGTTGTACAGCAAGTGCTGGGCGGTGATGGTCGCGCCGACGTTGGCCGGGGCCTCGCTGACGAACTGCGCGGCGTCGCCTGTGGTGATGTGTTCGAACACCACCTTGAGCGTCGGGAAGCGTTCGACCAGGCGGCGCATGTGCTCGTCGATGAAGCGCTTCTCGCGGTCGAACACGTCGATCTCGCTACGGGTGACTTCACCGTGCACCAGCAATGGCATGCCGGTCTCGGCCAGGGCCTCGATCGCCGGGAAGATGTTGTCGATGCTGGTCACGCCCGAGTCGGAGTTGGTGGTGGCGCCGGCCGGGTAGAGCTTGGCGGCGTACACGATCCCGCTGGCCTTGGCGGCACGGACATCGTCGGCGCTGGTGCGGTCGGTGAGGTACAGCACCATCAGCGGCTCGAAGCGGCTGCCGGCGGGGCGTGCGGCAAGGATGCGCTCGCGGTAGGCAGCGGCCTCGACGGCATTGCGCACCGGCGGCACGAGGTTGGGCATGATGATGGCACGGGCAAAGGTGCGCGCCACGTCACCGACGGTATGTGGCAGGACGGCACCATCGCGCAGATGGATGTGCCAGTCGTCGGGGCGCAGGAGGGTCAGGCGATCGGACATTGGGAATTCCAGGCGGGTCGAACTCAGACCTCAATGCTACCGGAAAACCCCTTGTCGAGCACGGCTATCAAGTTTTCCCGCAGGCGTCCGATAGCCTTGAGGTAAGCCGTCAGAATCTGTGGAGCCGCCCGTGCGCCAGCGTTACCTAGCCCTGTTCACCCTTGTCGCCAGCCTGCCGGCCGGCGCGTTGACCTTCCAGACCCGCGTGGAGAACGTTGCCTGGAAAGTCGAGGGGGACCAGTTCGAATGTCGCCTGATCCAGCCGATCGACGGTTTCGGCAGTGGCGAGTTCGTGCGCCGCGCCGGTGAGCAGCCGACCTTCCAGCTGCGCTCGGACAGCAATGTGCTGGGGGCCGGTTCCGCCACCTTGCTGGCCGCGGCGGCGCCTTGGCAGCCGGGGCGCGGCGACATAAACCTCGGCGCGGTGCAGATGGCCCGCACGGGCGTGCTGTTCACTTCCAGCCAAGGCCAGGCCAGCCGTCTGATCAATGGCCTGCTCGATGGCCGCAGCACCGTGGTGCGCAACTATCGGGGCGAAGGTGGTAGGCCGATGGAAGTGCATGTGATGCCGGTCAGCTTCGCCAAGGCCTACGGCGACTACCAGCTGTGCGCTGCCAAGCTACTGCCAATGAACTATGACCAGATCCGCCAGACCCAGGTCGGTTTCCCTGGGGGGGGGATCGAGCTGGACGGCTCGGCGCGTGCGCGCCTGGATGTGCTGCTCGACTACCTGAAGGCCGATCCGACGGTCAACCACATCGAACTCAATGGTCACTCCGACAACAGCGGCAATCGCCTGACCAACCGCGATACCTCGCGTCGGCGGGCGCTGGCGGTGGCCGAGTACCTCAAGGCCCACGGCGTGCCGGAAGAGCAGATCACCGTGCGTTTCCACGGTGAGCGCTATCCGCTGGCCAAGAACAACAGCGCCGCCAACCGCGCGCGCAATCGCCGGGTGAACATCCAGCTCGAGCGCGTGACGCCCGTCGAGAAACCGGTGGAGAAACCGGCAGCACCAGCACCGGCCTCTATTCCGGCACCTGCAGCTTCCCCGTCAGCACCTGCTGCCACCGCCGCGCAGCCCGCCCCGGCGAAATCCTGAGTGCGACCACGGGTCGCGCTCTCGACAATTCCTGTCGCTTTGTCGTCACAAGCTGTCGCCCCATTGTAAATATTTCGGCAAGGCCGGTAGAATCATCGGCTTTCCGTACAACCCCGTGGAGTGATGGCATGGCGGACGTAAAAAAGGTCGTATTGGCGTATTCCGGCGGCCTTGATACTTCGGTGATTCTCAAGTGGCTGCAGGACACCTACAACTGTGAAGTGGTGACCTTCACCGCCGACCTCGGCCAGGGCGAAGAGGTCGAACCGGCCCGCGCCAAGGCCCAGGCGATGGGCGTGAAAGAAATCTACATCGACGACTTGCGCGAAGAATTCGTGCGTGACTTCGTCTTCCCGATGTTCCGCGCCAACACCGTCTATGAAGGCGAGTACCTGCTGGGTACCTCCATCGCCCGTCCGCTGATCGCCAAGCGCCTGATCGAGATCGCCAACGAAACCGGCGCCGATGCTATTTCCCATGGTGCTACCGGCAAGGGCAACGACCAGGTGCGTTTCGAGCTGGGTGCCTATGCGCTCAAGCCCGGCGTCAAGGTCATCGCCCCATGGCGTGAGTGGGACCTGTTGTCCCGCGAGAAGCTGATGGACTACGCCGAGAAGCACGGGATTCCGATCGAGCGCCACGGCAAGAAGAAGTCGCCGTACTCGATGGACGCCAACCTGCTGCATATCTCCTACGAAGGTGGTGTCCTGGAAGATACCTGGACCGAGCACGAGGAAGACATGTGGCGCTGGAGCGTCTCCCCGGAGAACGCGCCAGACCAGGCTACCTACATCGAGCTGACCTACCGCAACGGTGACATCGTCGCCATCGACGGCGTCGAGAAGAGCCCAGCCACCGTGCTGGCCGACCTCAATCGCATCGGCGGCGCCAACGGCATCGGCCGTCTGGACATCGTCGAGAACCGCTACGTCGGCATGAAGTCGCGCGGCTGCTACGAGACCCCGGGCGGCACCATCATGCTCAAGGCGCACCGTGCCATCGAGTCGATCACCCTGGATCGCGAAGTCGCTCACCTGAAGGATGAGCTGATGCCGAAGTACGCCAGCCTGATCTACACCGGTTACTGGTGGAGCCCGGAGCGTCTGATGCTGCAGCAGATGATCGACGCCTCTCAGGTCAATGTGAACGGCGTTGTGCGCCTGAAGCTGTACAAGGGCAATGTGACCGTTGTCGGTCGCAAGTCGGACGACTCGCTGTTCGATGCCAACATCGCGACTTTCGAGGAAGATGGCGGCGCCTACAACCAGGCTGACGCGGCGGGCTTTATCAAGCTCAATGCCCTGCGCATGCGCATCGCGGCCAACAAGGGGCGCTCGCTGCTCTAAGCGCGCTCTGACAAAAAACCGGCCATTGGCCGGTTTTTTTTTGCCCGCGTTTCAGCCGCTCCGTTTGCCATCCAGCGCTGGCGCTGCATGTTCGGGCATGGGTTTCACCGAGAGCTGTATGCACACGCGTGCATCCAGGTTGTAGAGGATCCAGCGGCGGGTGGTGGGTGATGGGTGCTCGATCATGCGCAGGACATGCTTCTCGATCATCTTGCGGCTTTCCTGGCCAGAGATGGCGATGACCATTGGGCTTTGCTTGCGCCGCGCCGACTTCATTGCAGCTTTGGGGGGGGGGCGGTGTTTTTGCGGCGGCTTCGCTTCGTGTAGTGGCATCGGGCTGGAAGGAGGCGTGCAGCCGGCGCCTGGCTCGTGCTTGTCGGGGGCGAACAATGAGTCGTTGTTGAAGTTGAGCGTGAGAAAGAACAGCACCGTAAGGAAGAACGGAAAACCCACGAGGAACCAAGTATAGATACTCTGGCTTTCTTCACTCAAGAATGGCAGTGAAGCCAAAGCCGAGGCTTCGATGACGCCGGCAAAGACGGCGATAAGGGTCAGGGGGCTGATGGATTCTTTATTCATGATGGGTATCCGTTCGGGCGTCACTCATCTGTACGTCGTTTCATTTCAAGTGAGCAGTGTGAGGAAGTTCCCGTGTTGGAAATGAATCTCCTTCAACCTTTATCCCCTGGCCATAAATGAAATTTCCTGCAAGTTGTGTAATGCACTTGCACTTGGATCCCATTGATAGGGCTGTTAATTTTTGTGACGGTTAATTCCGGCGTGGATCTATTACATTTTGTGAAATTGATATCTGTAGGATTAATCCGTAATTGGTGTAGTCCCATTCTTTTGATGTATCTGCCACGGGAACTTCAGAACCCAATGGCCGCAAGGTCGGTTATTGTGGTCTGGCGAAATGAAAATAACGAATCAATGGATATCGCATGAATAAAGTGCTGATCGTGGATGATCACCCGGTCATTCGCCTGGCCGTACGCATGCTGATGGAGCGGCATGGCTACGAGGTGGTTGCGGAGAGTGACAACGGTGTGGATGCCCTGCAACTTTCGCGGGAGTATCTTCCAGACATCGTCGTTCTGGATATCGGAATTCCCAAGCTGGATGGGCTCGAAGTGATAGCCCGGTTGACCTTGCTAAGCCCCGCCAGCAAAGTGCTGGTGCTGACATCGCAGGCACCCGGACATTTTTCCATGCGTTGCATGCAGGCAGGCGCCGCAGGTTATGTGTGCAAGCAGCAGGAGTTGACAGAGTTGCTCAGCGCGATCAAGGCCGTGCTATCCGGTTACAGCTATTTCCCCAATCAGGCGCTGCACAAGGGGCGTTCAGGGGTCGGGGGCGGTACGGAGAGCGAGATGGTCGAGCGTCTCTCTGGGCGGGAGATGATGGTGTTGCAGCAGTTGGCGCGCGGTAAAAGCAACAAGGAAATCGCCGATAGCATGTTTCTGAGCAACAAGACGGTCAGTACCTACAAGACTCGCTTGCTGCTCAAGCTCAATGCCCGCTCTTTGGTCGATCTCATCGAGTTGGCCCAACGCAACGGGTTGGCCTGAGGGTAATGGCACAAGCCTTCGTGGCGAAGGCTTGTGCCTGGCTGGGCTACAGGTCGTAGTCGAAGTCAGCCAGTTGTTTCTGCAGCCGCCGTTCTTCGAGCATGTTGTCGATGGTGCGGCGTTTGCTCAGGTTGGTCTTGGCCGGTTCGGCCTGAGGCTCTTCGTCCTCGTCTGTGTTCGAGAACTCTTCGTCGATAGCCAGATCTTCTTTATCGGTGCTCATTCGTCACTCCAAGCCAAAGGGCCATTGGCCGTCCTTATAACGGGATTCGCAGAGCGGGTAAAAAAGATTTTTTCAATCGGCTATCACCATAACCCGCTATTACCTCAATCGTCCGACGTCTTGTGCTTGTAGTCGCACAGGTCCTCGATTCGGCAACTGCCGCAGCGAGGCTTGCGCGCCTGGCAAACATAGCGGCCGTGCAGGATCAGCCAGTGATGGGCATCGAGCAGGTAATCCTTGGGAACGAACTTCAACAGCTGCTTTTCCACCTCGAGCACGGTCTTGCCAGGGGCGATGCCGGTGCGGTTGCTCACGCGGAAGATATGCGTGTCGACCGCCATGGCCAACTGGCGGAATGCTGTGTTCAGTACCACATTCGCGGTCTTGCGGCCGACTCCGGGTAGGGCTTCGAGCGCTTCACGGGTCTGCGGCACCTCGCCGTCATGTTGTTCGACGAGCAGACGGCAGGTTTCGATGACGTTCTTGGCCTTGCTGTTATACAAGCCAATGGTCTTGATGTATTCACTCAGCCCTTCCACCCCCAGGGCGTGGATCGCCTGTGGTGTGTTGGCGACCGGGTACAGGCGGGCGGTGGCCTTGTTGACCCCGACATCGGTGGCCTGGGCCGAGAGAATCACGGCAATCAGCAGTTCGAAGGGCGTGGTATAGGCCAGTTCTGTCTTCGGCTCGGGATTGTCTTCATGCAGCCTGCGAAAGATCTCCAGGCGTTTGGCGGCATTCATGGGGTCAACGGGTTCCTTGACGGCGTGAGGAAGGGGGCCGTGGGCGCAGGTGATTGTACAGGCCCAGCAACAGGCCGAGGATAATCAGGGCGCCTGGGGCGAACTCGGCGAGATGCATGCCGAGGGGATTGCTCAGCAGTTGGCGACAGAGGCCCAGGCTGACGCTGCCCACCAGCAGGCCGGCGAGACCGAGGCCGAGCGCCCGCCAGCGTTTGCGCTGCGGCAGCAGGGGGTCGATGGCGAGGCAGGTCAGGGCGAGCAGTGCAGGGTAGTGTCCCAGTTGCTCGGCCAGCGGCAAGGCCCAGGCGCGCAAGGCCAGCAGCAGGCAGGTGGTGAGGGCGGCAATCAGCACGATGTTTGCCCAAGGTATCGTGTTGGCATCGAGGTGGCGGCGTAGAGGCGTCATGAGCACTTGATGCAGGCCGGCGAGCAACAGTGCGCAGAGGCCAATGGCGATGCCGTTTGTCAGGCTGGTGCTGGCACCCAGGACAGGTGCAAGGCCTGCCAGTAATAACCGCAGAGCGCTCATGGTGCCACCTCGCCAAGCAGTGCCGGGCGGTGTTCGTCGAAATAGCGCAACGCATCCTGAAGTGCGTCGATCACCGCGCGAGAGGTGACCGTGGCTCCCGCCAACTGATCGAAGGCGCCATGGTCGCGCTTGAGTGCCCAGTCTTGCGTTCGTGTCTGGCCGATGAACTGCTCCAGCCAATGCACTGCCGGATTCACCAGTTGATCACCCAGCCCCGGGCTTTCCTGTTGCGCGAGTACCTGTACGCCGATCAGGCGTCCTTGTCGGTCGATGGCGATCGCCAAGTCGATCGGGCCGCCATAACCTTGGCAGCGACTGTGCAACAGGATGGCCACCGGGTTGCCCGCCAGGCTGGCGCGATAGCCGGCGAGCAGGCGGCTGTGCGCCAGTGTCGGATGCTCCAAGGACAGGGCAGCGGCCAGCGGGCGGTTGTCGTAGCTGCCCGGTGGCAGCACGGCCAGCCATTGCCGCTCTTGCCATTGTTGCCTAGCCTCGGCGATCGGGGCGGCAGTCCAGCGCTGCCAGGCCAGGGTGGCGAGCACGGCCAGGGTGGTGACCAGCAACAGCAGCAGGTGGTTGCGCCAGCGCGTACTCATGGTTGCACCTGCTCACGCCTTTGCGCCCATCTGTCCAGAGCCGGAGCGGCGAGGTTCATCAGCAGGATGGCGAATGCGGTGCCATCGGCAAAGCTGCCCCAGGTGCGGATGAGATAGATCAGCAAGCCGGCACCGAAACCGAACAGCAAGCGAGCAAGCGGGCGTTTGCAACCGGATACCGGTTCGGTCGCGATGAAGAAGGCAGCTAGCATGGTCGAGCCAGACAGCAGGTGCAGCAGCGGTGAACCGTTGGAGTCGGAGCCGGAACCGTTCCAGGCCAACAGGCTGAACAGGAACAACCCGCCCAGCAGGCCTACTGGCGCGTGCCAGCTGAAGACCTTGCGTTGCAACAGCACCAGGCCGCCCAGCAGGAAGGCAAGATTGACCCATTCACTGCCCCAGCCGCCCCAATGGCCGAAGGCCGGATGATTGCCGAACAACTCGTCGATGGTCAGGCTGCGGTTGTGGCGCAGGACATCCAGCAGCGTCGGGCTGGCCCAGGCGTCGATCTGATCGCTGCTGGCAACGCTCAGGGACAGGCTGTGCGAAAAGCCCGCTGTCTGGCCAGGCCAATGGCTCATCTGCAATGGAAAACTGAGCAAAACCACGGCGTAGCCAACCATGGCCGGGTTGAATGGGTTGCGTCCGACGCCACCATAGGCCTGCTTGCCCAGGCCGATGGCGGCACTCGCGGCAATCACGGGCAACCACCAGGGGGCGTTGGCCGGCAGTGCGGCGCTCAGCAGGATGGCTGTGACCCAGGCGCTGCCATCGGCCAGTGCCACGGCCACGGGTCGCTGGCGCCACCTGAGTAACAGGGCTTCGCTTGCTAGTGCGCTCGCGCCGCACAACAGCAGGTTGATCAGCACACCCCAGCCATGCAGCCAGAACAACACCAGTAAACCTGGAGCGCAGGCGAGTAGCACCAGGTGCATGGTGGCGCGCAGGCGGGGGTCAGGTGCCGGCATGGGGCTGCAGCGCCTCCAGGTGTAGACGGGCTTGCTCGGCGGCTGTCTCCAGTGCCGTGAGCTGCGCGAGTTGCTGCGCATCGGGCGTGCTGCCCAGGGCGCCGCGGGCCTTGCTCAATTGGGCACGGCTCATGGCGGCGGCGATCTTGGCTTGCTTGAGTGCGGCCTCGTTGTCGAGCGGCTGTTGCCGCGCCTGGCGTTGGCTTTGGCGCTGGGCCTCCTCACGACGCAGGCGCGCTTCGCGCTGTAGATGGCGATGACGGGCCTTGTCGCGGCGCCGGGTACGGGCCAGGTGCTGCTCGGCGGTATGGGCCAGGCCACCAACGATGGGGATCACATTGGTGGGCAGCGGCAGCAGATCGATGCAGTCGACTGGGCAGGGTGCCACGCATAGATCGCATCCGGTGCACTCGTGAGCTATCACGGTATGCATCAGTTTGGCTGCACCGACGATGGCATCCACCGGGCAGGCCTGGATGCACTTGGTGCAGCCAATGCATTCAGCCTCCCGGATGAACGCCACCTGCGAAGGGCCTGGGGGACGCTGCGGGTCGAGCGCGATCACTGGCACCTGCAGCAGTGTTGCCAGGGCGGCGATGGTCTCGTTGCCGCCAGGCGGGCATTTGTTGATCGCCTCGCCCATGGCCAAGCCTTCGGCGTAAGGCCGGCAGCCGTCATGGCCACATTTGCCGCACTGGGTCTGCGGCAGCAGGGCGTCGATGCGTTGTATCAGACTCATTATGTGAATAATCCGTTGAGCCCGGAAAACGCCATGGCCATCACTCCGGCACCGATCAGTTCGATCGGCAGCCCGTGTAACGCTCTTGGCAGGTCCGGATGACGACTGCGTGCGCGCAGGTCGGCGAACAGTGCCAGGGCAAGCCAGAAACCGAGCCCCGCGACCAGGCCGTAGAGCAACGTCTGGCCAATGTCACTGGGCTCACTGGCTTGCTGCAACAGCAAGCCTAGCACCACGGCATTGCCCATCAGCAACGGTTGCAGGCCTTGCAGGGGCCAGGTGGGTAGCCAGCGGCCGAGCAGCTTGGGCAGTGCCCAGGCCAGGGCGGCCAGCAGTGGCAGGAACAGCAGCAGTTGCAGATCGCTATTGGCCGCCGGCAGCAGCAGGCCTATGGGCAGCGCCAGCAGTATCAGCAGCGCGCCGCACAACCCTGATGCGTGCACACGGGCGCGGTCGACGGGGTCGGTCTGCAGGGCCAGGTGGTTGACCAGCGCGGCGCTGACCAGGACCAGGATGTAGTCGCTCATGGAAATGCCGAAAGCTGCGCAAAGCTTGATTATCTGGCAGCCGGAGGCAGATGGAAATGCCCCGGCCAATGGCCGGGGCAAGGGGCTTACTTGATGCGCTGGCCAGGCTTGGCACCGCTGTCGGGGCTGAGCAGGTAGATTTCTTCACCGCCAGGGCCCGCGGCCATGACCATGCCCTCGGAGATGCCAAAACGCATCTTCCGTGGCTTGAGGTTGGCCACCATCATGGTCAGGCGGCCTTCCAGCTGGGACGGGTCCGGGTAGGCCGACTTGATGCCCGAGAACACGTTGCGGCGCTCATCGCCGATATCCAGGGTCAGCTGCAGCAGCTTGTCGGCACCCGGCACGGCCTCGGCCTTGACGATCAGGGCCACGCGCAGGTCGACGGCGGCGAAGGTGTCGAACTCGATCTCGTCCGCCAGCGGGTCCTTGGCCAGTTCGCCATTGCCGGCCGGGGCGACCTTGGCTTCGGCGGCCAGCAGGTCTTCCTTGCTGGCGGCGACCATGGCTTCGACCTTGGCCGGTTCGATACGGCTCATCAGGGCCTTGAACGGGTTGAGGGTGTGGTGTTCCAGGCGCGAGGCGTGGTCGTTCCAGGTCAGCGGCGCGACATTGAGGAACGCCTCGGCGTCGGCGGCGAGCACCGGCAGCACCGGCTTGAGGAAGATCACCAGTTGGCGGAACAGGTTGATGCCCTGGGCGCAGATGGCCTGGACTTCATCCTGCTTGCCTTCCTGCTTGGCCAGCGACCACGGCGCCTTGTCGGCGATCCAGGCGTTGGCGCGGTCGGCCAGGGCCATGATTTCGCGCATTGCGCGACCGAAGTCGCGGCCTTCATAGGCCTCGGCAATCGACGGGGCGGCGGCGCGGAAGGCTTCGCTGAGTTCCGGCGCGGCGTCGCCGGCGACCATCACCCCAGCATTGCCTTTGTGGATGAAACCGGCGCAACGGCTGGCGATGTTGACCACCTTGCCGACCAGGTCGGAGTTGACCTTCTGCACGAAGTCCTCGAGGTTCAGGTCGAGGTCGTCGACGCCACGGCCGAGCTTGGCGGCGTAGTAGTAGCGCAGGTATTCCGGCTGCAGGTGGTCGAGGTAGGTGCGCGCCTTGATGAAGGTGCCGCGCGACTTGGACATCTTCGCGCCATTGACGGTCAGGTAGCCGTGCACGTTGACCGCGGTCGGCTTGCGCAGGCCCGCGCCTTCAAGCATGGCCGGCCAGAACAGGGCGTGGAAGTTGACGATGTCCTTGCCGATGAAGTGGTACAGCTCGGCCTGCGAGCCTTGGTTCCAGAAGGCGTCGAAGTCCAGCTCCGGACGGCGTGCGCAGAGGTTCTTGAAGCTGGCCATGTAGCCGATCGGCGCGTCCAGCCAGACATAGAAATACTTGCCCGGCTCGCCTGGAATTTCGAAGCCGAAGTACGGCGCGTCACGGGAGATGTCCCATTCCTGCAGGCCCGAGTCCAGCCATTCGGCGAGCTTGTTGGCCACGGCGTCCTGCAGGGTGCCACTGCGGGTCCACTGCTGCAGCATGGCCTGGAAGTCCGGCAGCTTGAAGAAGAAGTGCTGGGAGTCGCGCAGCACCGGCGTGGCGCCGGAGATCGCCGACTTGGGGTTCTTCAGCTCGGTCGGGGCGTAGGTGGCGCCGCACTTTTCGCAGTTGTCGCCGTATTGGTCCTCGGCCGCGCACTTGGGGCAGGTGCCCTTGATGAAGCGGTCTGCGAGGAACATGCCCTTCTCAGGGTCGAAGTACTGGGTCACGGAGCGGGTGGCAATGTGCCCGGCGTCGCGCAGGCGGCCGTAGATCATTGCCGAGAGTTCGCGGTTCTCTTCGCTGTGGGTGGAATGGAAATTGTCGAAATCCACCAGGAAGTCGGCGAAGTCGCTGCTGTGCTCGGCCTGGACCTGGGCGATCAGTTGCTCCGGGGTGATGCCTTCCTTTTCGGCGCGCAGCATGATGGCCGAGCCGTGGGCGTCGTCGGCGCAGACATAGATGCACTGGTTGCCACGCATTTTCTGGAAGCGTACCCACATGTCCGTCTGGATGTACTCGAGCATATGGCCAAGGTGGATGGATCCATTGGCATAGGGCAGGGCGCTGGTGACGAGAATCTGACGTGGCTCGGACATGGTGGCTCGGCTACTTATCTGGCTCAGGTAAAAAATGAGGGTGATCGACCACTATAAAGGGCTGGCGAATTTATTTCACCCCGCGTGCGCATCTGCTGACGATTGACGGGTTAGCATAGGCGCCTGTTCGTATTCCGTTTGCCAATGGGAGCCTCCATGAGTGCCGTCACCCGTGCCGCCGTCGAAGGCGTGCTTCGCCAGTACACCGATCCCTACCTGAACCAGGACCCGGTCAGCGCCGGTTGCGTGCGCGCCATCGATATCCAGGGCGGGCAGGTCAAGGTGCAGTTGCAACTGGGTTATGCCGCCGGGTTGTTCAAGGGCGGCTGGGCTCAGGTGCTGCAGACCGCCCTGGAGAACCTGGAGGGCGTGACCTCGGCCCAGGTGAGCATCGACTGCGTGATCGCCACCCACAAGGCCCAGGCCCAGGTGCCTGCCCTGGCCAATGTGAAGAATGTCATCGCCGTGGCCTCGGGCAAGGGCGGGGTCGGCAAGTCGACCACCGCGGCCAACCTGGCCCTGGCCCTGGCCCGCGAAGGCGCCCGGGTCGGCATCCTCGACGCCGATATCTATGGCCCGAGCCAGGGCGTGATGTTCGGCATCGCCGAAGGCACCCGCCCGCAGATCCGTGAGCAGAAGTGGTTCGTGCCGATCAAGGCCCATGGTGTCGAGGTGATGTCCATGGCCTTTCTCACCGACGACAACACGCCGATGGTCTGGCGCGGCCCGATGGTCTCCGGCGCGCTGCTGCAACTGGTGACCCAGACTGCCTGGGACGACCTCGACTACCTGGTGATCGACATGCCGCCGGGCACTGGCGATATCCAGCTGACCCTGGCGCAGAAGGTGCCGGTGGCCGGTTCGGTGATCGTCACCACGCCGCAGGACCTGGCGCTGCTGGATGCGAAAAAAGGCGTGGAGATGTTCCGCAAGGTCAATATCCCGGTGCTGGGCGTGGTGGAGAACATGGCCGTGCATATCTGCTCGAACTGTGGCCATGCCGAGCACCTGTTCGGTGAGGGCGGCGGCGAGAAGCTGGCGGCACAGTACGGCGTCGAGCTGCTGGCGTCGTTGCCGCTGTCGATGTTGATCCGTGAGCAGGCCGACAGCGGCAAGCCGACCGCCATCGCCGAGCCGGAAAGCCAGATCGCGATGGTCTACCAGGAGCTGGCGCGGCAGGTGGGCGCTCGCATCGTATTGCAGGAGGCCGCGGCCCCGGCAATGCCAAGCATTACCATCAGCGAGGACTGACGCGTTACCTGTAGGAGCGGCCTTGTGCCGCGAAAGGGGTGCGAAGCGCCCCAGAATCTGTGTATCAAGCAGGTATTGCCGGGGCCGCTCTGCGGCCCTTTCGCGACACAAGGCCGCTCCTACAGGGGCCGGCGGATAGCTTTCGAGCAGGCACAAAAAAACCCGCCAATGGCGGGTTTTTTTTGAAAGCGAGGAAGCGAGATCGACTTAGGCGATCTGAACTTCTTCAGCCTGCATGCCTTTCTGGCCGCGGGTAGCGACGAAAGTAACAGCCTGGCCTTCTTTCAGGGTTTTGAAGCCGTCAGCTTGGATGGCTTTGAAGTGCACGAACAGGTCGTCGCCCGACTGAGGGGTGATGAAGCCGTAGCCCTTCTCATCGTTGAACCACTTAACAACACCGGATTGACGGTTGGACATTTTTCTGTCTCCTTGGACAAAGTTGATAACGGTCAGGAAACACCCTGACCGGGACTGAGCGCAAAGAGAGCAGAAAATTCAGCGATGGGCCGATCAGGATCGTGCATCAAACTAGAGATTCTCGGTGTCACGTGCAGCACAGTGGCGCCACCTTAACCCACTTTCCACAACCTGCCAATGGCCAAGAAGCGCTTTGATGAAATTCGGATCGGCGGCCTGTGCAGCCCCCGTCCGGCGCGGGATCAGGTCAGGAAACTTTAACCCGGGCGTCGGGACCGGTAAGATGCGCATCTTGTTTTTCACCCCGCACTCTTTCAGGACACCCCGCCATGAGCATCAAATCGGACAAGTGGATTCGCCGCATGGCGCAGGAACACGGCATGATCGAACCGTTCGTCGAGCGCCAGGTGCGTGGCGAGCAGGACAGCCGGGTCATTTCCTTCGGCGTTTCCAGCTACGGCTACGACGTGCGCTGCGCCGATGAATTCAAGGTGTTCACCAACATCAACTCGGCCACCGTCGATCCGAAGAATTTCGACGCCGGCAGCTTCGTCGACATCAAGAGCGATGTCTGCATCATCCCGCCGAACTCCTTCGCCCTGGCCCGCACCGTCGAGTACTTCCGCATTCCGCGCGATGTGCTGACCATCTGCCTGGGTAAGAGCACCTACGCCCGTTGTGGCATCATCGTCAACGTCACCCCGCTGGAACCCGAGTGGGAAGGCCACGTGACCCTGGAGTTCTCCAACACCACCACGTTGCCGGCGAAGATCTACGCCAACGAAGGCGTGGCGCAGATGCTGTTCCTGCAATCCGACGAAGAATGCGAAGTCTCGTACAAGGATCGTGGCGGCAAGTACCAAGGCCAGCGCGGCGTCACCCTGCCACGCACCTGAGCCGACCAAACGCGGGGAATTGTTTCTCCGCCTGGCACTCCAACAGGTGAATAGCCCTGGTGCGCACGACGCGCGCCGGGCCTCGCCAGGAGCCGCCGATGAAACTCGACCCCGCCATCAGTGCCAAGCTGGCCGTCCTGCAGCCGAACCAGATCGGCTTGCCGGTATGGTCGCTGTTGGCCCACCCGCCGATCGCCACGCCGATTCCCATGCAGGCCGGTGGTGTACCGCACCAGCCTGATCCCGACACGCCTCAACCGCCGGAACCCGGTGAGCATCCGCCCATGGAGCCTGGCGAGCCGACCCTGCCTGATGAGCCGCCACCGGCCCCGGTGGCCTGAGCGGCCTCAGTTGCCCAGTAGGTAACCGCTGCGGCAGATCTGCTCACCGGCTACATGGGCGACGACCATGCCCGCCGTGGCCATGCGCCGCACACTGCGCGCATACATCAGCCCGGCCTGGCTGTTGCGCAGCGGGGTAACCCGGTCGCTGAGCGGGTCGATGACTTCAGCGACCAGTTGACCTGCCTCCAGGTACTGCCCTGGCTTGGCATGAAACACCAGCAGGCCGCCGAGTGGCGCGGTCACCGGCTCCACCGCCGCCAGGGGCGTGGCGGGTTGGCGCAGGGCGGGCAGCGGGGCAGGTTGGCCCTCGATGACGCCGCTGTGGGTGAGGAAATCGAGGATCGCCTGGCAGTCCTGGGTCGCCAGGGCATGGCTGACGTCGGCCTGGCCGCGTAGCTCAATGGTCACCGAGAAGCTGCCCTGAGGAATCGGGAAGCGCTTGCCGAAGCGCTGCTGCAGTTGCCACCAGACCAGGCTGAAACATTCGTCGAACGATTGCCCGCCGGAATCGGTGGCCAGCAGGCTGGCTTGCACGCCGAGGTAACGGGCCAGCGGCTCGACCTGCGGCCAGGCCTCGGGCGTGGTGTACAGGTGTTCGACCGCTTCGAAGTCGCAGTGCAGGTCGAGCACCATGTCGGCGTCGCAGGCCAGGCGTTGCAGGGTCAGGCGCTGCGACTGCAGTGGTGTGCGCGGCGCGTGTGCATCCAGGCCGCGGCGCAGGTATTCGCGGATCAAGGCCAGGTTGTGCGCGGGGTCCTGGGTGAGGTGGGCCTCGACCTGGTCGCCAATGCTGTCCGACAGGTCGACGAAATGGCGGTTGAAGTTCTCTCCGCTCTGTAGCTCGAAGCGGCCCAGCGGCGCATCCAGCAGTACCTGTTCCAGGCCAACGGGGTTGGCGACCGGCACCAGGATTACTTCGCGTTGCAGGCGCCCTTGTTGTTCCAGTTCGCCCAGGCGTTGCTTGAGATGCCAGGCCACCAGCATGCCCGGCAGTTCGTCGGCGTGCAGCGAGGCCTGGATGTACACCTTGGCGCCACCGCGTGGGCCGAAGTGAAAACTGTGCAGCTGGCGGGCGATGCCCGGGACGGGGGACAGCAGGTCATGGGTCGAATGGTGCATGGTGGTCCTGGTCGGAGCGTCTGCGGTAGGGGCTGGGATCAAGGATAGAAGCACAACTTGCGCTGGGGTGCATCATTTGCCGTGTGCGCCAAGGCGAAGCCAAGCATCGCGTCGCCTGGTTCGCCAGCAAGGCTGGCTCCTACAGGTGACGCGCATGGCTTGAGGCCCGTGGGAGCGGGTTCACCCGCGAACACCGGCGCAGCCGGTGCCAGCCACTGCGGGCGCTTGCTTCACGGGGGCGCCCTGCCAGCGAAAGGCCGGCCGCTATGTCCTGTCCGTTTTACCTACCTACCCGGCACCAGCGTCAGGCGCTGGCTGCCATATGCCCGGGCGAAGTTCTGCGGTTGCAGCGGCAAGCTCATGAAGCGCCCCTTGAACCAGGCATCCAGCCCGTCGCTGTAGTGGCGGCTGGCCGGGTTGCCGGATTGACCACTGCTGGTCAGCAGCTGCAGGGGTTCGGCCTGGCCGAAGTCCACGACCATGCGCGCCGAGGCTGGTAGTTGGCTGTCGAAGCGGCTGCCCCAGGCGTACGGGGTCAGGGCCAGGGTACTGAAGTCGCCACCGGCGGCCAGCGGCGCACGGCCCAGGTTGTCGCCCAGGCCTTGGTAGTTCGGCGTCGGCCAACGATATTGGTGCAACTTGCCCCATTGCCAGGCGCGGCGATCGGCCCCCAGTTGCGCGGTGCCGGTGTCGATCGCGGCGGCCAGGCTGCGGGCGAGGATCGTCGGTTTGTCTTCTTTCTGCGCGGTGCCACGGTCGTCCCAGAAGGGGCTGTCCTCGCGCCCTAGCAGGTGGTCGGCTTGGGCCGAGTAGGACAGTTGCGCGTTGCCGACAAACGCCTGCCAGGCCGGGCTGGACTCCGGGCCCAGTTCGTCGAGGAAGGTCTGCCGGGTGACTTCCTGAAGGAACAACTCATACAGTGCGGCATCCGCCGAGACCGGGCTCAAGCGGCCATCGAAGGCCTTGAGCCGGGCCAGCGCGTCGCGGGCCTTGTCGCGCTGGCCGGCGGGCAGGGCGTCGATGGCCTGCTTGAGCGGCTGGGCCATGCCGGGAGCGTCGAACATCTGCTTGAGCTTGTCGGCCAGCAGCGTCACCTGGTCGTTCTGCAGTGCCATCAGGCTGCGGCTGTCGTGGCGTCCATTGCTGGCCAGCTGGGCCAGGCGCTCGGCGCGCTCGGGGTAGTACCAACTGCTCGACAGCTGCATGCCGTAGCCCTTGGGCAGGCTGCGCTGGTTGGCGTGGCCGATGAAACCGTTCGAAGGGTCCTGGTCGTAGGGATGCAGCATGGCGTCGGCGAAGCCATCCCAGTCGTAGCGCCCGTCCCAGCCCGGCGAGGGCAACAGGCCCTGGCCTTCGCGGCGATTGGGGTAGCGGCCACTGACCTGCCAGCCAATATGCTGCGGCTCGGCGAAGACGAAATTGAGGGCCGCGGCGCCGACCTCGCGGGTGCTGTCAAAGGCCTTCTCGATGTTGGTCGCACGGGTCAGGTCGAACAGTGCGTCGAGGCTGCGGTCATCCTTGAGTTGCGGCAGGTGCAGGGCCAGCGCCAGGCTGCCATGACCCGGCAGCAGGGTGCCGTGGCGGGTGTCGTACATCACCTCGCGCTGAGGGCGCTGCCCCCGGACGAAGAAGGTTTCGTTGCGGGCGCGGGCCGTTTGCCACTTGCCATCGGCCAGGTAGCTCAGCTGACTGCCCTGGCGGCGTACTTGTTCGAGGAACAGGTCCTGGTTGTCGGCCATCACTGCGCTGGCGCTCCAGGCCAGCTTGCCGTTGTAGCCGGCCAGCACGATTGGCAGGCCAGGCAGCGCCAGGCCGGCGACCTGGTACTTGCTGGTGTGGATCTGTACCGGGCTCAGTGCCCAGGTGGCGCGGCTGTCGCTGGCCAGCAGGCTCTTGCCGCTGCGCGAGCGTTGCGGGCCCAGGGCCAGGTTGGACGAGCCAGGGGCGCCAAGCAGGCCGAGGTCGGCCAGGCGCTGGCCGGCTGCCGTCAGCGAGGCCAGGCCCGGTAGTTGGCTGGCCAGGTTCAGGCCTTTGAACTTGTCCACCTCGGCTTCGGCCAGCGGTTCGTCGGGGGCGCCGGGCAGCAGCCAGGCCAGTTTGTCGCTGCCAACCTTCTGCGCCAGGGTCAGGGCCGACAGTTCCTCCTGCAGGTTCACCGACTGGCTGAAGGCATACAGGCTGAAGATCAGCGCCGAATCCTCGGGCTTCCAGTACTCCGGGCGATAGCCGCTGCTGGCCAGCTCAGCCGGCAGCTTGTCGCGGTAGCGGAACAGGTAGGCATTGACCCCGCGGGCATACACCTCGAAGAAACGTTTCAAACGCGGCGAGGCATCGGCATAGAGCTGGCCGGCGCTCTGCTTGAGATTGGCCGCGCGCATCAGGCGGTCGATATCCAGTGCCTCGCTGCCGGCCAGTTCCGCCAGGCGGCCCTGGGCCAGCAGACGCATGGCGACCATCTGCCCGATCCGGTCGCCGGCATGTACATAGCCCAGGCTGAACAGCGCGTCATGGAAGTTGCTGCTTTCGATCAACGGCGCGCCCATGGCGTTGCGCCGTACCGAGACGTTCTGCGCCAGGCCCTTGAGCGGTTGCACACCAGTGGTTGGTGGCACGCTGTCCTGGTAGCCACCCAGTTGGCAGCCGGCGAGCGCGAGCATGCCGAGCAACACGGCGGCGCTGCCCAAGCGTGGGCGGAAGGGTGGTAGGACGGGGGCGGCCATGACTAGGCTCCTGCAGGGCGTGGCGGGGTTGTGAAAGGCGCTAAGGTAGTGAGCGCGCAGTCGCCGTGCAAGGTGCCGGGGAGCTTTATTTACAAATGGTCAGCAGCGGCAAGCCGCAAGCTTCAAGCCACGAGAGAAAAGCGCGTACTGCGCCAAACTGTTCTTGCTTGCAGCTTGCAGCTTGCAGCTTGCAGCTTGCAGCTTGCAGCTTACTTGCAGCTTGCAGCTTGCAGCTTACTTGCAGCTTGCAGCTTACTTGCTGCTTTTCAAGCGCCGTGGCACTTCTTGAATTTCTTCTGGCTGCCGCATGGGCAAGGGTCGTTGCGGCCGACGTCCTTCAGGGCGTTGCGCACCGGCTCCTGGTGGCCGTGGTTGCAGTGCGGGCCGTGCACATGGCCGTGGTCATGCTCATGGTGGTGGTCGTGATCGTGGTTGCAGTCGGGGCCATGGACATGGGGTTGCTGGGTCATTGCGCTGTTACTCCGGTTGAAGATCGCCGGGGATTATCTCACCACTGCGTGTCAAGTGCAGGTCCCGATGGACGATCAGCCCGGTGGCCAGCTCGCCGCGCAGCTGATATTGCAGTGGTTGCCCGCCCTTGAGCAGCTTCGCCAAGGGCTTGAGGTGCTGCCAGAGGTTGGTCCGTGCGGTGATCTTGAAGGTTCGCCGGGCATGGCCGCCGACGCTGCGCCAGAGGCTCGCCTCGTCCTCGGCCAGCAGCAGGTCGCCCAGCCTGAGCGAATAGGCCAGGGTTCGAATGAACAGGCGACCGTCGTTGGGGTTGTCGACCTGCAGATGCAGCACGAACTCTTGTTGATGCAGGCGCAGCTTGACTGGCTCGACTTTCACCAGGCGCACCTGCGGTTCGTGCCAGTCGCTGCCGCCCCAGCTGGCGCAGCCGGTCAGCCAGCCCAGCAGCAGGCTCAGGATGAACAGGCGGGCCAGAGGGCGCATGCTCAGCTACCGAGGTAACTGGCGCAGCATTTCTTGAATTTCTGCCCGCTGGCGCAGGGGCAGGGGTCGTTGCGCCCGGCCTTGAGCGGCGCGGTCGGGTCGATGAAGTACCAGCGCCCGGCGTGCTGGACGAACGCCGAGCGTTCGCGGTGCTGGTGGTCGCCCTGCTGGTCATGCCAGCGCGCGGTGAAGGTGACGAAGGCATGCTCGGGCTGGCCGCCCAGCACCTCGGCGCTTTCCACCTCCAACCCCAGCCAGGTGCTCTGCGCGCTCCAGGCGGCGATGCCGGCGCGGTCGAGGTCGGCCTGTTGGGCCGGCAGGGTGGTGGCCACCAGGTAGTCCACCAGGCCCAGGACATAGGCGCTGTAGCGCGAACGCATCAGGGCCTGGGCGTCCGGCGCCGGGGTGCCGGCGTGATAGTGCCCGCAGCAGGCGTCGAGCAGGTTGCCACTGCCGCAAGGGCAGACCGAGACACTCATTGAATCACCACCAGTACTTGCCAAAATTTTCAGGGTTGGCCCAGAACCTGGCGTTGAGCCAGTCAGGGACCTGTTTGTAGTCATGCAGATCATAGGTGAACAGGCTCAGCACTTGCTCGTCGCGCTGGAATTTCTCGCTGGCCGAGAGCGCCAGCGAATAGAAATCGGTGTCCTGCCAGCCGCAGGCGCTCAGGTCCGCCAGTACCGCGACGCGGCTTGCATTGAGGTTGCGGATGCCGCCCAGCAGCTCGAGGCCGGTACGCTTGGGCAGGTGCTCCAGGCAGTCGACCAGTACCGCCAGGTCGAAGCGTTGGGCCGCGTGTTCGCTGGGCAGCGGGCCGGGCGCGGCAACCTCGATCTGGCTGTCGGGGTGAGCAGCGGCGAAGGCCTCGAGGGCCGGGAAGCGGCTGCCCACCAGCAGCAGATGGCGCGGGGTGAAGCGTTCGAGCAGGGCGGCCAGGGCCTGCTGGGGCGTGCGTTGTGAGAAAACGTCGGTCATTGCCATTCCTCGTTCAGATCGCTCAAGACTAGCGGTCCCCGGCGATCGGGCAAAGTGCCGCGTCGCCGCGTCGTGGCTTATTGCTGGCAGAGCGGGGATCGCCGGTCTTTACTCCCAGAGCATCGGTATTGCACCGATTCCCCCTAGGAGAAGCAACAAGATGAGCATAGTACGCACAGCGATACCCCTGGTTCTGCTCACCAGTGTGTTGACTGGTTGTGCAGGTTTGCAGAAAACCGACTGGCCGAAGTGTGCTGCCGTCGGGGGCGTGGGTGGCGCGGCCCTGGGCGCGATCGAGAGTTCCAGCTGGGCCGGCTGGGGCGCCTTGCTCGGTGGCGGCCTGGCGGCCGGCTACTGCTGGGCCCATGGCGATGGCGACGAAGACGGCGATGGCGTGCCGGACAGCCGCGACAAGTGCCCGGGCACCCCGCGCGGGGTGCAAGTCGACGCCAATGGCTGCCCGCCGGAGCCGGCGCCGGTGGTGGAGGAAGTCGTGGTGCAGAAGGAAGAGGTCATCGTCATTCGCGATGTGCATTTCGAGTTCGACTCGGCGCGCCTGACCGCCACCGACAAAGAGCGCCTCAATACCGTCGCGACGCGCCTTAAGCAGGAAGCCCCAAGTGCTCGGCTGAGCGTTTCCGGTCACACCGACAGTGTCGGTTCCGACCGCTACAACCAGAAGCTTTCCGAGCGCCGTGCCCAGTCGGTGACCAGCTACCTGATCGAAAGCGGTGTGCCGCGTGCTAGCTTCGTTTCGGTGGTGGGTGCCGGCGAGACCCAGCCGGTGGCTGATAACGCCACGGCCGATGGCCGCGCGATGAACCGCCGTACCGAGATCAAGATCCAGCGTTGATGGCGTAGCGCCTGTACCTTGAGAAGTGGCGCGGGCGCGTCTTTACTCCTGTGTGACCGGTAGCGGCCGGTGACACAGGAGCATTCACCATGCGTGTTTTGTCGAAGGCGGCACTGCCGCTGGTGGTGGCCACGAGCCTGCTGGCAGGTTGCGCCACCCACAGCGACGGCAGTGCGCCCCTCAATCAAAGGACCTGGCCCATCTGCAGCCTGCTTGGCGGGCTGGTCGGCGGTGGCCTGGGGGCCATCGAGAGTTCCAGTTGGGCGGCTGGCGCCGGTGCTGCCGGGGTGATCGCCGGTGGCTTGATCTGCTATGCCCAGGACGGCGACGAGGATGGCGATGGCGTCTTCGACCGTCGCGACCGATGCCCGGACACCCCGGCGGGGACGTCGGTCGATCACATGGGCTGCCCGTTGCCGCAGTATCCCGCGTCGGCTCCGGCGCCTGCGCCTGTAGCGACCCCTGAAGTCATCACCCTGGACGATCAGGGCCAGGTGCTGTTCGCCTTTGACTCCGCCGAACTCACCGCCGGTGCCCAGCAGCGTCTGCACAGCCTGCTGCCCAAGCTCAACGACCCCAGCGTGACCAGCGTCAAGGTGGTTGGCCACACCGACAGCGTAGGCTCGGACAGTTACAACCAGAAACTATCCGAGCGCCGTGCCAGCAGTGTGGCCGAGTACCTGATCAGCCAGGGACTGGCACCGACCAAGGTGACCAGCCAAGGGCGTGGCGAGGCGGAGCCGGTGGCCGACAACGACACTGACGAAGGCCGCGCGCACAATCGACGGGTGGAATTGCACTTGAACTGACCCCTCTGGCGCGCGCCCCGGCCCTAGGGTTACTGTTGTCGGCACGGTCCGTTTGCACGGACCGCGCCGACATAACAACAAATCATTGGGGGCGGCTGTATGACGTTCATCCTGGGCCTGGGCAAGGCCCTGACGGTGGTGTTCTGGTGGGTGGTGCTGGTCAATCTGTTCATGCCGCAGCCCTTGCCTTTCAACCTGTTGATCAATGCCGCGGGGATCTTCCTGCTCTCTTTGCATGTGCTCGAGGTGCTGTTTTTCAATGGCAGCTTGCGCGGGCGCAGCCATCGCTGGTTCGACCGGTTGCAGATCCTGCTGACCGGCATTTTCCATGTCATGTCCATCCCACGGTCGCAGGAGGCGCCGAGCCATGCGTAAATTGATGTTGCTGGCCGCATTGATCACCCCCATGGCCCAGGCCGAGAGCCTTGAAGTCGCCGCCCATTCGATGCTGCGCCTGCCCAACAAGTCGGCCAGCGTGCACCTGGAGCAGCTACGGGTGGCCGACTCGGCAACCTTGCTGTTGCCGGCCAGCCTGACCGAACTGAAGATCGACCGGCTCGAGTTAGGGCGTGATGCGCGCATTGCCATTGCTCCGGCGGAGCATGAGCTGAATATCGTGGCGGGCCATGCCGTGTTGGCCGAAGGCAGCGAGTTCAGTGCGCCGGGTGCGCCCGGTACCTACGAGCGTGCGGCGAGGCCGGGGCGCAACCTGGATCTGCGGCTGGAGGCGCTGGAGGCCGAGCGGTTGGCCATCGATGCCCGGGGTGGGGCGGGGGCGCCTGGGTACTTCGGGCTCGATGGTGCCAATGGCACGCCGGGTGGTTGCACCTGGGGCCAGGCCAGTCGTGGGGCCAATGGCGATGATGGGGGTAATGGCCATGATGGCGCGGCGGGTGGGCGGATTCGCCTGAGTGTGCCTGAGGGGTTCGCCCAGGAGCGGATCGTGGTTCGGCTTGATGGCGGGGCGCCGGGGAAGCCGGGGGCTGCGGGCAAGGCGGGGCGGGGTGGGGTCAGTAAGGGGTGTTTGGTCTATAGCACCGATGCTGGGGCCAATGGGCGGCCTGGGCAGGCCGGGCAGCCTGGGTTGGCTGGGGCTTCTGGGGAGTTGATTCTGCAGCGGCTTTGAGTGGGTCGAAATATTGTTGTTTGGTTGTTTGGTTGTTTGGTTGTTTTGAGTTTTTTATGCGCATTCATTTGCTATGTCGACGCTTATTCACCTTTCCGCCCTTACGGCGGGTTACTTTGGTCGTAACTCGCCGTCCGCGGCCAAAGTAACCAAAGCCGTTGCGCTCCATTCATCCGTCCCGCTCGTGGCGGGATTCCCTCACTCCGGCCTTGCTCCCGGGAGGACCGCGCTGTAGGGCCCATCCTGGGTCCCAGCGCTTGACGGGCATCCATGCCCGTCACCTCCCTCCGCAAGGCCTGCGTTCGGCCTCCTGAAGTCGCGAAGTTAGGGGCGGCGCCTGGACTGGCGCAGCTGTCGCTAGTTGCATATCTGTGATCTTCAAGGCCCTTTCGCGGGCCAGCCCGCTCCCACAGGAGAGTAGTGGAAGTTGAAAATATGCATAACCCTGTGGGAGCGGGTTTACCCGCGAAAGGGCCGGAGCAGTCAATATTTAAATAACTGCCAGAAATCAATTTAAAACTTCCGCTCTTGCTCTTGCTTCTAAGCGCGCGATAGTTCAGGCGCCGCCAATTGCGACTTCAGGAGGCCGAGCGGAGTTCTTGCGGAGGGAGGTGACGGGCATGGATGCCCGTCAAGCGCTGCGCCCCAGGATGGGGCGTTCAGCGCGGTCCTCCCGGGAGCAAGAACGTAGCGAGGGGACCCCGGAGCGCAGCGTAGGGGCCGGATGAACGGAGCGGAACGGTTTTGCCTACTTTTGCCAAGACAAAAGTAGGCCGCCGCAAGGGCGGAAAGGTGACTAAAAGTCGCTATCGTCTACGAATGTGTTTGCAAAAATCAAAACAATCATCTTTGAAGCCGAAGCCGAAGCCGAATCCAACACCCTCAAACCAAAACCCGCGAACTCGCCACCCCCACCACCAAAACCCCAATCAACAAATTAACCCCCACCAACCGCCGGATCCTCCCCAACACCCCAGCACCGGCAGCCCAATCCTCGGCCTGCACCGCCGCCCGCAGCTCGGGCAACAACAACCCCTGAACCCGCATGAACAACGCAAACATGACAATCCCCCCGCCAATCATCACCTGGACATAGCGAGGCGCGGTCTCGAACCCGGCAAACCGCAGGTGGATCATGCCGACTCCACTGACCGCCAACACCGCCACCGCCAGCCAGACCCATCTGAAGAACCGCTGGAAAACTTCCACCCACAACCGCAGCCGCGCCGGCCCTTCGAGGGCGGCGACCGTGGCCGGGCGCAGTACCAGCCAGGCGAAGAACATCCCGCCGACCCAGACAAGGGCGGCCAGGACATGCAAGGTGTAGGGCAGGGCAAAGGCGAGCATCCGGATCTCCATGCGGCACAAAGGGCAATAGCGGGGTATGATAGCCGGCCCATGCGAAACACTGAAAATATATCCAGCCCTCCGGGCGCCCGCAGACCATGATCAGCAACGAACTCAAAGCCACCATCCAGGGCGCTTATTCGCGTTTCCTCGAAGCCAAAAGCCTCAAGCCACGCTATGGCCAGCGCCTGATGATCGCCGAAGTGGCCAAGGTGCTCGGCGACATCGCCTGCGACGACGAAGGCCGCCGTGCCGGCGAGCCCGCCGTGGTGGCGGTGGAGGCCGGTACCGGTACCGGCAAGACCGTCGCCTACAGCCTGGCCGCGATTCCCGCCGCCAAGGCCGCAGGCAAGCGCCTGGTGATCGCCACCGCGACCGTGGCGCTGCAGGAGCAGATCGTCTTCAAGGACCTGCCCGACCTGATGCGCAACAGCGGGCTGAACTTCAGCTTCGCCCTGGCCAAGGGCCGTGGCCGCTACCTGTGCCTGTCCAAGCTCGACATCCTGTTGCAGGAAGGCCACGCCCAGTCGGCCACCGCCCAGTTGTTCGAGGAAGAAGGCTTCCATATCGAGGTCGACGAGCGCAGCCAGAAACTGTTCAACAGCATGATCGAGAAGCTCGCCGGCAACCGCTGGGACGGTGACCGCGACAGCTGGTCGGAGGCCATCGAGGACCAGGACTGGGCACGCCTGACCACCGACCACAGCCAGTGCACCGGTCGCCATTGCCCGAACTTCCAGCAGTGCGTGTTCTACAAGGCCCGCGAAGGCATGGGCAAGGTCGACGTGATCGTCACCAACCACGACATGGTCCTGGCCGACCTGGCGCTTGGCGGCGGCGCCGTGCTGCCCGACCCGCGCGAAACCATGTACGTGTTCGACGAAGGTCATCACCTGCCTGACAAAGCCATCGGCCACTTCGCCCATTACTCGCGCCTGCGCTCTACCGCCGACTGGCTGGAACAGACCGCCAAGAACCTGACCAAGCTGCTGGCCCAGCACCCGCTGCCGGGCGACCTGGGCAAGTACATCGAACAGGTGCCGGAACTGGCCCGCGAAGTGCGAACCCAGCAGCAGTTCATGTTCACCCTGTGCGAGCAGGTTGCCGACTTCCGCGCCGGCGAGGACATGGAAGGTCGCGACCGCCCGCGCTACCGTTTCGAAGGCGGCGTGGTACCCGAGCAGATCCGCGAAGTCGGTATCGAGCTCAAGAAAGGCTTCGCCCGCCTCAACGACCTGTTCACCCGCCTGGCCGACCTGCTCAAGGAAGGCATGGACGGCGAGAACAACATCGGCATCGCCAGCCACCAGGCCGAAGAGTGGTATCCGCTGTTCGGCAGCCTGGTGACCCGCGCCCAGGGTAACTGGGAGCTGTGGACCGCCTTTACTGCCGAAGACCCCGAGGACAGCCCGCCCATGGCGCGCTGGCTGACCCTGGCCGAGAGCGGCGCGCTGTTCGACATCGAAGTCAACGCCAGCCCGATCCTGGCTGCCGAGATGTTGCGCAAGAGCCTTTGGAACGTCGCCCATGGCGCCTTGGTGACCTCGGCGACACTCACCGCGCTGGGCAAGTTCGACCGCTTCCGCATGCGTTCGGGCCTGCCCCGCGATGCCGTGCAGTGCGTGGTGCCCAGCCCGTTCGTGCACGGTGACGCCGGGCTGTTGCGAGTGCCCGACCTGGGCGCCGACCCACGCGATGCCACCGCCCATACCGCAGCGATCATCCGCGAACTGCCGGCCATCGTCGAGGATGCCCGTGGCGCGCTGGTGTTGTTCTCCTCACGCAAGCAGATGCAGGACGTGTTCGATGGCCTGGACCGCGACTGGCGCAAGCTGGTGCTGATCCAGGGCAACCTGTCCAAACAGGAGACCCTCAACAAGCACAAGGCGCGGGTCGACGATGGCCAGCACAGCGTGCTGTTCGGCCTGGCCAGCTTTGCCGAGGGCGTCGACCTGCCGGGTGCCTACTGCGAGCACGTGGTGATCGCCAAGATCCCCTTCGCCGTGCCGGATGACCCGGTCGAAGCAGCGCTGGCCGAATGGATCGAAGCCCGGGGCGGCAACCCGTTCATGGAAATCGCCGTGCCCGACGCCTCGCTGCGCCTGATCCAGGCCTGTGGTCGGCTGCTGCGCACCGAGCAGGACCGTGGCGTCATCACCTTGCTCGATCGACGTCTGGTCACCCAACGCTACGGCAAGGCTATTCTCAACGCACTGCCACCCTTCCGACGGGAAATCGGCTGACCGCCGGAGCAACACGCGCCCCTCGTTGTCCATTACTCGATCTGGAGCCCGTGACGGGCTCTGAAGGAGAGCCACCGCCCTATGATCCGCCGTACCCTGCCTGTGATGTTCTCCCTGTTGTTCAGCGCGCCCTTGCTGGCCGGGCAACAGACGTTGTTCAGTTTCGTGCGCCCGGCCTCGGTGGTGCAGGTGATCACCCAGGACGCCACGTTGCCGCAGTACAACGCGGAGCAGACAGCCGAAGGCGAGGTGTTGCGGCGGGTGGTGTTCAATCCGGTGGCACAACCGACCTTGCGCCTGGCCCCTCAGGCCGGGGCCTGGGACTGGTCGGCGGGGCAAGCGTTGACCTTGCGCCTGCAAAGCGGCATGGATTGGGCGTTGACCGTCGATGTGACGATCCAGAGCAGCGACGGGCGCACCCTCACCAGCCGGATCGACCTGCCGGCCGGTCCGGCGCAGACGGTGATGATCCCGCTCAAGGCCCATTCGCCGCTGAGCCAGGGCATGCGTGCCGGGCCGCCGATGCCATGGACCTTCGAAGGGCAGCGCCTGCTGCTGGCCAGCAGCACGGGCGCGGCGGACCTGGCGCAGATCACTTCGGTCAGCCTGAGCATCCCGGGGCCCAATGTGGCCCAGAGCCTGCTGATCGAGAGGGTGGGGCTGCAGGATGACGACAAAGCCTTCAAGGCCGCCTATGCCGGCCTGATCGATGGCTATGGGCAGTCCACCCGTGGCCGTTGGCCGGAAAAGATCGCCAGCGACGATCAGCTCAAGGCTGCCGACAACCGCGAGCAGGCCCAGCTCAAGGCTTGGCTGGCCGAACGCGCCAAGCAGAAACTGGACCTCTACGGCGGCTTGCTGACGGGGCCGGTATTCGAGGCCAAAGGCTTCTTCCGCACCGAGAAGCGTGACGGTCGCTGGTATCTGGTCACGCCGGACGGGCATCCGTTCTACTCGCTGGGGGTCAACGCCGTGGCCGCCGATGGCGGGCGCACCTATGTCGCTGGGCGCGAGGAAATGTTCGCGACATTGCCGGCTGAAGGCGATGCGCTGCAGGCGTTCTATGGTGAGGGCAACAACGACGACGGCAACGCCTCATCCCAGGGCCGCGGCTTTAAACAGGGCCGCTGGTTCGACTTCTATGCCGCCAACCTCCAGCGTACCTATGGTGCACCGTGCCCGCAGGGTGACCAGGCAGCGGCCTGCCCGCCGCTGGCAGTGGAGGCTTCGCGCTGGCAGGCGCATACCCTTGACCGCTTGCAGGCCTGGGGTTTCAACACCCTGGGCAACTGGAGCGATCCGGCGCTGGGCCAGGCCAAGCGCATGCCCTATACCTTGCCGCTGTCGATCGTCGGCGATTACGCCAGCATCAGCACCGGCATGGACTGGTGGGGGCGCATGCCCGACCCGTTCGACCCGCGTTTCGCCATGGCCACCGAACGGGCCGTGGCCATTGCCGCGCGCGATCACCGTGACGACCCTTGGCTGATCGGCTATTTCGCCGACAACGAATTGGCCTGGGCCGCGCCGGGCGATGCTCCCAAGGCTCGCTATGGCCTGGCCTACGGCACCTTGCGCCTGACCACCGATGTGCCGGCCAAGCGTGCCTTCCTCAAGCAACTGCGCGACAAGTATCGCAACCAGGAGGGCCTGTCGAAGGCCTGGGGTATCGAGCTGACGGCGTGGGAGCTGATGGAGGACCCAGGCTTCGAGGCGCCCCTGCCCAACCCGGAGCATCCGGAAATCGAACGTGATTACCAGTATTTCCAGCAAGTCTTTGCCGAAACCTACTTCAAGACCATCTCCGATGCGCTGAAGTGGCATGCGCCCAATCACCTGCTGCTGGGGGGGCGCTACGCGGTGAGCACGCCCGAGGCGGTCAAGGCCTGCGCGGCGTTCTGCGATGTGCTGAGCTTCAACTTCTATACCCTCAAGCCCGAGGACGGCTACGATTTCGCCCGCCTGGCCGAGCTGGACAAGCCGGTGCTGGTGTCCGAGTTCCAGTTCGGCTCCCGTGATCGCGGCCCGTTCTGGCCTGGGCCACTGGAAGTGGCCCGCGAGGAAGACCGTGGCCCGGCGTATGCCAATTTCCTCAAGGCCGCGCTGGCCCAGCCGATGATCGTCGGCGCGCACTGGTTCCAGTACCTGGACCAACCTGCCAGCGGGCGCCTGCTCGATGGCGAGAATGGGCACCTGGGGCTGGTGGCGATCACCGACGTGCCCTATGCGGGCTTCATCGAAGCGGTACGCCGCAGCAATCGCCAAGCGATTTCTACGTTGACCAAACCGGCACCCTAACGACGGCTGGGCCTGTTCGGCCACAACCACCCAGCCATCTTCAGTAGGCAAATTGCCCAACTACTGAAACAATGCACGCTTTTGCAAGCAGGCTGTGCAGAGAGGTAGTCGGGTGCAGATCCAGGGTCACTATGAGCTGAAGTTCGAGGCGGTGCGCGAGGCCTTCGCCGCGTTGTTCGAGGATCCCCAGGAGCGGGGTGCCGCGCTGTGCATCCAGGTCGGCGGGGAGACCGTGGTCGACCTGTGGGCTGGCAGCGCCGACAAGGACGGCCGCCAGGCCTGGCACAGCGACACCATCGCCAACCTGTTCTCCTGCACCAAGACCTTCACCGCCGTCACTGCCCTGCAACTGGTGGGCGAGGGCAAGTTGGCCCTTGATGCCCCGGTGGCGCGCTACTGGCCGGAGTTCGCCCAGGCCGGCAAGGAGCAGGTCACCCTGCGCCAACTGCTCAGCCACCGCGCCGGCCTGCCGGCCATCCGCGAGCTACTGCCGGCCGAGGCCCTGTACGACTGGCAGACGATGGTCGACACCCTGGCTGCCGAAGCCCCCTGGTGGACCCCGGGCACCGAGCATGGCTACGCCGCCATTACCTACGGCTGGTTGCTTGGCGAGCTGATTCGTCGCGCCGATGGGCGTAGCCCAGGCGATTCCATTGTTGCCCGTACCGCCAGGCCATTGGGCCTGGACTTCCATGTTGGCCTGGCAGATGAAGAGTTTGACCGCGTGGCGCACATCGCCCGCGGCAAGGGCAACCCTGGCGACGCCGCAGCCCAGCGCCTGCTGCAGGTGACCATGCGCGATCCCGAGGCCTTGTCGACCCGGGCTTTCACCAATCCGCCGGCGATCCTCACCAGCACCAACAAGCCCGAGTGGCGACGCATGCAGCAACCGGCGGCCAACGGCCACGGCAACGCCCGCAGCCTGGCAGGCTTCTACGCCGGCCTGCTCGATGGCAGCCTGCTCGAATCCGAACTGCTTGACGAGCTGACCCGCGAGCACAGCCTCGGCCAGGACCGCACCCTGCTGACCCAGACTCGTTTCGGCCTGGGCTGCATGCTCGATCAGCCGGATGTGGCCAACGCCACCTTCGGCCTCGGCGCCCGAGCCTTCGGCCACCCGGGCGCGGGTGGCTCGGTTGGCTTCGCCGACCCTGAATACGACGTCGCCTTCGGCTTCGTCACCAATACCCTGGGCCCCTATGTGCTGATGGATCCGCGCGCGCAGCAACTGGTGCGGATCCTTGGCAGTTGCCTTTGATCGGGTAACGCGGGTATTGCCCGAACCCTTTGACTATCCTCAATGCCAACGCCTGACGCGTATGGGCAAAATTTCTTTCTATTTCATGGTGTATCGCTGATGTCTTCACATAAAACCTTAGCACTCGCCCTGTGCCTGGCCATGACCGGCTGCGCCAGCCACTCGCAGGACTCGTCCAAGGACAGCGCCCTCAACTGGTGGCCTTTCGGCTCGGACAAGGTCGCTGACCAGGAGGTGAAAGAGGCCGTGGTCGAGAAGGTCGCCAAGGCCGATGCCAAGTCCGAGAGCAGCAGCCGCTGGTGGTGGCCGTTCGGTGGCGACGACAAGCCAGGCAAGGTCGCGGCCGTGCCGAAGATCGACCAGAAAGCCACCCAGGCCTGGCTCGACCAGTACGAACCCAAGGTCCGCGAGGCTATCAAAGGCAGCAAGTTCGAGCTGGAGCGCCGCGAGGATGTGCTGGCCGTGACCATTCCGGTGGACAGCTCGTACAACCCGGACCGCCCGAACATGCTGCTGCCAGTCACCCTCGGGCCGATCACCCAGGTGGCCAAGGCCATCGAGACCGACAGCAAGACCGCCGTGCTGGTCCTTGGCCATGCCGACAGCAGCGGCGCCACCGCCGCCAACCAGAAGCTCAGCCTCGAGCGCGCCGCCTCGGTATCGGCGATCTTCCGCCTCAGTGGCCTGCAGCGTGACCGCCTGATGCTCAAGGGCATGGGCTCGGTCATGCCGCGCGCCGCCAACGACAGCGCCGAAGGCCGCGCCTTGAACCGCCGCGTCGAACTGCTGCTGACCCCACAGAACACCATGGTCGCGTTGCTGGCCAAGTACCAGCAGGCCGCTCCGGCACCGGCTCCGGCGGCGATGGTCGCCACCCAGGATGCCAAGGCCCCTGCGGCCAAGCCAGCTGCCAAGGCTGCAGCCAAGCCGGCGGCGAAGAAGCCCGTCGCCAAGGCCAAGGCGCCGGCCAAGGCCAGCACCGCCGCGAAGAAGAAAGCCGCTCCGGCCAAACCGGCTGCGAAGAAGGCCACCACCGACAAGAAAGTCGCCGCCAACAGCCCTGCGAAGACCAACTGATCGTCAAGGAAACGCAGTCATGACCCAATCCCTGGCCGATATGCGCCGCGACTATACCCGTGATGGCCTGGCCGAAGCCCAGGCTCCGGGGGAGCCGTTCGCGCTGTTCCATCAATGGTTCGCTGACGCGGTGAAGACCGAGCAGTTGCCGGTGGAAGCCAACGCCATGACCCTGGCGACCGTCGATGCCGACGGTCGTCCGCATTGCCGGGTGCTGTTGCTCAAGGCCCTCGATGCGCGCGGGTTCACCTTCTTCACCAACTACCAAAGCGCCAAGGGTCAGCACATCGCGGCCAATCCCTTCGCGGCGATGACTTTCTTCTGGCCGGCGCTGGAGCGTCAGGTGCGGATCGAAGGGCGGGTGGAGAAGGTCACGGCCAAGGAATCGGACGATTACTATCAGGTACGCCCATTGGGCAGCCGCCTGGGCGCTTGGGCGTCGCCGCAGAGCCGGGTGATTGCCGATCGCGAGGAGCTTGAAGGGCTGGTCAAGGCCACCGAGGCACGCTTCTCCGATACCCAGCCGCATTGCCCGGAGCACTGGGGCGGTTATCGCCTGCTACCTGAGCGCATCGAGTTCTGGCAGGGGCGGGCCAGCCGCTTGCATGATCGCCTGAACTACCGGTCGGTCGATGGCCAGTGGCTGCGCGAGCGCCTGGCGCCCTGATAAGCGCGGCCCATCGCGGCACAAGGCCTCCTACAGGAACCGTGTAACCCCTGTAGGAGCGGCCTTGTGCCGCGATGAGCTGCAAAGCAGCCCCAACATTACCGATCCCCCGCCGCCTCCCGCTCCAGCCATGCCGCCAACTCCTTGCGCCGCACCTTCTCCACCCGCGCCCGCGCCAGCAGCTTGAGCATCAAATCGCGCTTCGCCGGATCCTCTCCCGCCAGTGACAACGCCAGGTCGCGGTCCATCCAGCGACGCATGCGCACATACAGCCAGCCGTGGAAATACAGGCCGGCGATAGTCACCACGACGACGATGAAGTAATCCATGGCTATCCTTGGTCTCACGTAAGTGCCCGCTTCACGGTCGGCGCAGGCTGTACCTGGGCTGAATGAAAACAATTTTATAACGTTTGCGCCGTGACACTTGTCAAGGCGCGGAGTCTAATGGACACCTGTCTTATGGAGATTGACCCCATGCGTAAATCCGCTTTGCTGCTGGCCAGCTTCACCACCGTCTCGCTGCTGCTGGGCGGCTGCCAGTCGTCGCTGACCGGCGACAGCTATTCCCGTGATGAGGCCCGCCGCGTGCAGACCGTGCGCATGGGCACCATCGAGTCCCTGCGTCCGGTGAAGATCGAAGGCACCAAGACCCCGATCGGCGGTGGCGCTGGCGCCATCGTCGGTGGTGTCGCCGGCAGTGCGGTAGGGGGTGGCCGTGGCAGCATCGTCGCCGCTGTGATCGGTGCCGTGGCCGGTGGCCTGGCCGGTTCCGCCGCTGAAGAGGGCCTGACCCGCACTCAGGGCGTCGAGATCACCGTGCGTGAAGACGACGGCAGCATGCGTGCCTATGTGCAGCAAGTGCAGCAGAACGAAATCTTCCGTGTTGGCGAGCGCGTGCGCATCATGACGGTCGATGGCACCAGCCGCGTCACCCACTGATCGCCGTACAAAAGAAACCCCGAACGGGCCTGGCCTGTTCGGGGTTTTCTTTTGCCTGTACCGCCATCTTCGCGGGCAAGCCCGCTCCCACAGGTTCAGTGAAAACCTGTGGGCCCGCGATGGGACTACAGGCCGAGCATATCCCGTGCGACGGCTTCGGCAATGCGAATGCCATCGACACCGGCCGATAGTATACCGCCGGCATAGCCCGCGCCTTCGCCCGCCGGGAACAGGCCCTTGAGGTTCAGGCTTTGGTAGCTGGCATCACGGGTGATGCGCAGCGGCGATGAAGTACGGGTCTCGATCCCGGTCAGCACTGCGTCGTGCAGGTTGTAGCCCTTGATCTGGCGGTCGAACGCCGGCAGTGCTTCACGGATCGCTTCGATGGCGAAGTCCGGCAGGCTCGGCGCCAGGTCGCCCAGGGTCACGCCCGGTTTGTACGAAGGCTCGACGCTGCCCAGCGCCGTGGACGCACGCCCGGCGACGAAGTCGCCGACCAGCTGCGCCGGGGCCTGGTAGTTGCTGCCGCCCATCACATAGGCGTGGGCTTCCAGGCGCTCCTGCAGTTCGATACCGGCCAGCGGGCCGCCTGGGTAGTCGCGCTCGGGGTCGATGCCGACGACGATGCCCGAGTTGGCGTTGCGCTCGTTGCGCGAGTACTGGCTCATGCCGTTGGTCACTACGCGGCCCGGCTCGCTGGTGGCGGCGACCACGGTGCCGCCCGGGCACATGCAGAAGCTGTAGACCGAACGACCGTTCTTGGCGTGGTGCACCAGTTTATAGTCGGCGGCGCCAAGCTTCGGGTGGCCGGCGTACTTGCCCAGGCGCGCCTTGTCGATCAGCGATTGTGGGTGCTCGATACGGAAGCCGACCGAGAACGGCTTGGCCTCCATGAACACACCCTTGGCATGCAGCATGCGGAAGGTATCGCGGGCGCTGTGGCCCAGGGCCAGGACCACATGGCGCGAATGCAGTTGCTCACCACTTTGCAGCACCACGCCGGTGAGCTGTTCGCCGTCCACCAGCAAGTCGGTGACCTTCTGCTCGAAGCGCACCTCACCACCCAGGGTGATGATTTCCTCACGCATTTTCTCGACCATGCTGGTCAGGCGGAAGGTACCAATGTGTGGCTTGTTGATGTAGAGGATTTCGTCCGGCGCGCCGGCCTTGACGAACTCTTCCAGCACCTTGCGGCCATGGTGGTTCGGGTCCTTGATCTGGCTGTACAGCTTGCCGTCGGAGAAGGTCCCGGCGCCGCCTTCGCCGAACTGCACGTTGGACTCGGGATTGAGCACGCTCTTGCGCCACAGGCCCCAGGTGTCCTTGGTGCGTTGGCGCACTTCCTTGCCGCGCTCGAGCACGATCGGCTTGAAGCCCATCTGCGCCAGCAACAGGCCGGCGAAGATGCCACAAGGGCCGAAACCGACCACGATCGGGCGCTCCTGAAGCTCGCTCGGGGCCTGGCCGACGAACTTGTAGCTGACATCCGGGGCGACGCCGATCTTGCTGTCGTCCTCGAAGCGGCGCAGCAGTTCGGCTTCGTTGCTGGTCTCAAGATCGATGGTGTAGATGAACAGCATTTCGCTGTTCTTCTTGCGTGCGTCGTAGCTGCGCTTGAACAGGGTGAAACCGAGCAGTTGCGCGTCGTCGATGCCCAGGCGCTGAACGATGGCCGCGCGCAGCTCATCGTCGGAATGGTCCAGGGGCAGCTTCAGTTCGGTGATTCGTAGCATGGCAGGGTCCAGTATCCCGGCCATGGGCGGCCGGCGGCTTTACACAAACCGCCAAGTATAAGCTGTTCGCCGCCCTGACTGGCAGGATTAAAGTACCCGGCGATCAGAGGTCGCGGGCACCGCCGTAGTAGGCACAGCCTTGCAGGGTCTTGCCGTCCATGCGCAGCTCGGCCTTGAGGTGACGGATCGCGCCAGTGGCACCGTCGACGCAGCGTTGCGGCGCGACCCACAGCTCGACGCGCTGGCCGTTGGCCTCGCTGGACAGGCTCAAGCCACCGCCGGGCAGCGCTTCTTCGAGGTACGGCAGCGGCAGCGGTGCCTCGCCTATACGGTTGAGGACCATACCCTTGCCGCTGGCCTTGATGTCCCAGTCCGGTTCGTGGCCGCCAGCATGCAGGGTCAGCTGCTTGAAGTTGGGGTCTTCGCAGCCACGGTATTCGGAGGATTCGAGACGGTACAGGCGTGTCACCTCGAGCTTGCCGTCGCTGCCTGCCTGCTGGGTGCCGGTCATGCGCCCGCGTACATCGGCGAACAGCTTGTCACCGGCATCTTCGGCCAGGTTGGCAGCTTCCTGGAGGATGCCGGTGCCGGCTGTGTCGTTGATGATGAAACGGCGGCTCTCGCTGCATGGCTTGAACAGGAGCTGGCCGCCGGCCGCGCTCAGTTCGCCCTGCAGGCGGGTGGTGCCGAGGTTCGGGTCGACTGGCTTTTCGGCCAGCATCTGGCAGCCGGCGAACAGCGGCAGCAGGGCGGTGAGCAGCAGGGAAGGGGTGAGGCGCATGGGGCGGGCTCCGGGAAACTTTGCGAAATAACGGGCCACGGTACCGAGGCTGGGCGGTGATCACAAGTGAACCCTGTGTCGGCCCTTTTGCGGGCAAACCCACTTCCATAGGTACATCGGGTAGTGGCGAACCTGTGGGAGCGGGGTTTACCCGCGAAGAGGCCAGGGCAGGCGAGGCATTTCCACCAGGCAGAAAAAAGGGCCTTGCGAAGGCCCTTTGTTCTTTTATCCCCCGAGATACGCGTCGCGCACTTTCGGGTCGGTCAGCAACGCTTCACCGGTGCCCTGCATCACCACCTTGCCGTTCTCCAGCACATACGCCCGGTCGGCGATCTTCAGTGCCTGGTTGGCGTTCTGCTCCACCAGGAACACGGTCACGCCATCGCGGCGCAGCTGTTCGATGATGTCGAAGATCTGCTGGATGATGATCGGCGCCAGGCCCAGAGACGGTTCGTCGAGTAGCAGCAGCTTGGGCTTGCTCATCAGCGCCCGGCCGATGGCGAGCATCTGCTGCTCGCCGCCGGACATGGTGCCGCCGCGCTGGATATAGCGCTCCTTCAGGCGCGGGAACAGCTGCAGGACCTTGTCCAATTGCTCCTGGTAGTCGCCCTTGTCGGTGAAGAACCCGCCCATGGCCAGGTTCTCCTCGACCGTCAGGCGCGAGAACACACGGCGGCCTTCCGGCACCACCGCGATGCTCTTGCGCATGATGTGCGAGGATGGCTGGCCGACCAGTTCCTCGCCCAGGTACTTGATGCTGCCGCTGCTCGCCTGGGGCGAACCGCACAGGGTCATCAGCAAGGTCGACTTGCCGGCGCCGTTGGCGCCGATCAGGGTGACGATCTCGCCCTGGTTGATCTCGACGTTGACGCTGTGCAGCGCCTGGATCTTGCCGTAGAAGGTGGAAACGTTCTCGAACTTCAGCATTTACGCCTCCCCCAGGTAGGCCTTGATCACATCAGGGTTGCCGCGGATCTCTTCCGGCGTGCCGTCGGCCAGGGGCGTGCCCTGGTTGATCACCACGATGTGGTCGGAAATGCTCATCACCAGTTTCATGTCGTGCTCGATCAGCAGCACGGTCACGTTGTGGGATTCGCGCAGGTAGGCGATGAGGGCCTTGAGGTCCTCGGTCTCCTTGGGGTTCAGGCCGGCGGCCGGTTCGTCGAGCATGATGATCCGCGGTTGGGTCATCATGCAGCGGGCGATTTCCAGGCGTCGTTGCTGGCCGTAGGCGAGGGTGCCGGCGGTGCGGTTGGCGAATTCGGTCAGGTTGACCTTGTTCAGCCAGTACTGCGCGCGCTCCATGGCTTCCTTTTCGCTGCGGCGGAAGCTCGGCGTCTTGAACAGGCCGGCGAAGAAGTTGGTGTTCAGGTGGCGGTGCTGGGCGATCAGCAGGTTTTCCAGCGCGGTCATTTCCTTGAACAGGCGCACGTTCTGGAAGGTCCGTACCACGCCCTTGCGAGCGATCTGATGGCCGGCCAGGCCCTGGATCGGCTGGCCGTCGAGCAGGATGGTACCGCCGCTGGGCTTGTAGAAGCCGGTGAGGCAGTTGAACACGGTGGTCTTGCCGGCGCCGTTCGGGCCGATCAATGCCACCACCTGTTTTTCCTTGACGGTCAGGCCTACGCCGTTGACCGCCAACAAGCCGCCGAAGCGCATGCTCAGGCCGCTGACTTGCAGAATTTCGCGGCTCATCGAGGCAGCTCCATGTGCGGACGTTGCATAGGCAGCAGGCCCTGCGGACGCCAGATCATCATCAACACCATCAGCGCACCGAACATCAACATCCGGTATTCGCTGAACTCACGCATCATCTCCGGCAGCAGGATCATCACGATGGCCGCGAGAATCACGCCCAGCTGCGAACCCATGCCACCCAGCACGACGATGGCGAGGATGATCGCCGACTCGATGAAAGTGAACGACTCCGGTGTCACCAGCCCTTGGCGGGCGGCGAAGAAGCTGCCGGCGAAACCGGCGAAGCAGGCACCCAGGGTGAACGCCGAGAGCTTGATCACGGTGGGGTTCAGGCCCAGCGCTCGACAAGCGATCTCGTCTTCACGCAGGGCTTCCCAGGCACGACCGATTGGCATGCGCAGCAGGCGGTTGATGACGAACAGCGCCAGCAGCGCCAGCAGCAGGGCGACCAGGTACAGGAAGATGACCTTGTTGATCGAGTTGTATTGCAGCCCGAAGAACTCGTGGAAGGTCTGCATCCCTTCGGCGGCCTTGCGTTCGAAGGTCAGGCCGAAGAACTCCGGCTTGGGGATGTTGCTGATGCCGTTGGGGCCGCCGGTCCAGTCTGTGAGGTTACGCAGGAACAGACGGATGATCTCGCCGAAGCCCAGGGTCACGATCGCCAGGTAGTCGCCGCGCAGGCGCAGCACCGGGAATCCGAGCAGAAAGCCGAAGGTGGCGGCCATCAGGCCGGCAATCGGCAGGCACACCCAGAAGCTCCAGCCCAGATAATGGGAGAGCATCGCGTAGCTGTAGGCGCCGACCGCGTAGAAACCGACGTAGCCCAGGTCGAGCAGGCCCGCCAGGCCGACCACGATGTTCAGGCCCAGGCCCAGCAGCACGTAGATCAGGATCAGCGTGGCGATGTCGACCGCGCCGCGGGAGCCGAAGAACGGCCAGATCAGCGCGGCCACGATCAGCCCCATGATCACCCAGCGCTGGGTTTTCGGCAGGGTCAGGAAGTTGCTGACCGATGGCGGTACCAGTTTGCGCTCCGAGCGGCGACCCATCACCGCGCTCCACTGCTTGTCGAACAGCACGCGCAGGAACATCAGTACCGAGCACGCGGCGATGATGCCGATGGTGAACGAACCCTGGCTGTGCACCACCAGGCTGATGCCGTCGATGCTGAGTTTCAGGCCCAGTACCGGGAAGGCCACGGCCCAGACCAGCAAGGCGCTGAAGAACGCCTGTTTGAGATGTCTGTTCATACTTTTTCAACCTCCGGACGGCCCAGGATGCCGGTCGGCCGGAACAGCAGGACAAGAACCAAAAGACCGAATGCCACCACGTCCTTGTACTGGTCGCCGAAGATATCGGCGCCGAACGCTTCGGCCACGCCCAGCACCAGCCCACCGAGCATGGCGCCCGGAATGCTGCCGATGCCGCCCAGTACCGCCGCGGTGAAGGCCTTCAGGCCCACCAGGAAACCGGCGTTGGGGTTGATCACCCCGTACTGCATGCTCAGCAGCACGGCCGCCACCGCCGCCAGGGCGGCGCCGATGACGAAGGTCAGGGCGATGATGTTGTTGGTGTTGATGCCCAGCAGGTTGGCCATCTTGATGTCCTCGGCGCAGGCACGACAGGCGCGGCCCAGGCGAGAACGGGAGATGAACAGGGTCAGGCAGGTCATGGCGATGAGGGTCACCACGAACACCAGGATCTGCATGTAGGAAACCAGCACTTCCTCGGCGCCGCCCGGGCCAAACGAGAAGCTGCCGGGGATCAGGTTGGGGATGGACTTGTCCTTCGAGTCCTGCGACAGCAGGACGGTGTTCTGCAGGAAAATCGACATGCCGATGGCAGAGATCAGCGGGATCAGCCGGTTGCTGTTGCGCAGCGGCCGGTAGGCGACCCGTTCGATGCTGTAGCCGTAGGCGCTGGTGACGCAGATCGTGGCGACGAAGGCCACGGTCATCAGGATCGGCAAGGAGTGGATGCCCATCATGGCCAGCCCGGCAAGGGCGATGAAGGCCACGTAGGAGCCGATCATGTACACCTCGCCGTGGGCGAAGTTGATCATGCCGATGATGCCGTACACCATCGTGTAACCGATGGCGATCAGCGCGTAGGTACTGCCGATGGTCAATCCGTTAACCAGTTGTTGTAGGAAATGGTAGATCTCAGGCATTACAGCGCTCCTAAAAACCTGATTTGCATTTCGCTGGCGGGGGTGACCCGGGCCCTTGTTCTCGCGGTCTTCGCCACGTGATCTTGTGCGGGCACTGCCAGGAAACCGCGGGTGACGGTTTTAAGATTTTCAGGTGAGCCGGCCCCCGGATCGCGGGGATCGGGCCCATAGAACCTCGTAAAACAAAGCCCACTGCTCGCACAGTGGGCTTCTCGGTCAGCTATTAGTCACGCAGTTACTGAGGGGAAACTTCGGTCTTCGGCTTGCCGAAGTGCCATTCGTAGACCACGAACTTGAAGTCCTTCAGGTCGCCTTTCGCGTCGTAGGACAGGTCGCCGGTCGGGGTCTTGAAGGTGCCGGCGTGGATGGCTTCTGCCACCTTGTCGGCGTCTTCGGATTTGGCGGCCTTGATGCCTTCGGCGATAAGCTGGACAGCCGAGTAGGCCGGGAACACGAATGGACCGCTCGGGTCCTTACCGTCGGCCTTGATGGCGTCGACGATGGCCTTGTTCGCAGGGTCGGCGTCGAACGACTTCGGCAGGGTGACCAGCAAGCCTTCGGAGGCGCCCTGGGCGATCTGCGAGATGGAGTCGTTACCCACGCCTTCCGGGCCCATGAACTTGGCTTTCAGGCCCTTCTCTTGCGCTTGGCGCAGGATCAGGCCCAGCTCTGGGTGGTAGCCGCCGTAGTAGACGAAGTCGACGTTGTTCTGCTTGAGCTTCTGGATGATCGAGGAGAAGTCCTTGTCACCGGCGTTCAGGCCTTCGAAGACGGCGACCTTGGTGCCTTTCTTCTCAAGGGTGGTCTTGACCGCGGTGGCGATGCCTTCGCCGTACTGCTGCTTGTCGTGCAGGACCGCAACGACCTTCGGCTTGACGTGATCGGCGATGTAGTTGCCAGCGGCCGGGCCCTGGGCGCTGTCCAGGCCGATGGTGCGGAAGATCAGCTTGTAGCCACGGGCGGTGATGTCCGGGGAGGTGGCGGCGGGGGTGATCATGATCACGCCTTCGTCTTCGTAGATGTCGGACGCAGGCTGGGTGGAACTGGAGCACAGGTGGCCGATCACGTACTTGACGCCATCGTTGACCACTTTGTTGGCGACGGCCACGGCCTGTTTAGGGTCGCACGCGTCGTCGTATTCCTTGGCTTCGAGCATCTTGCCATCGACGCCGCCCTTGGCGTTGATGTCCTTGATGGCCTGTTTGGCGCCGATGAACTGCATGTCGCCGTATTGCGTGACCGGGCCGGTCTTGGGACCGGCGATGCCGATCTTGATGGTGTCGGCGGCAAACGAATGGCTGGCAACCCCGGCCAGAACCATTGCGGCGAACAGCTTGGAAATCTTGATCATAGTGCTCCACTCATTCTGTTGTAATTCTTATAGTCCTGAGGCCAGGGCTACAGACCGGGCGGGATTCGCGGACTGGCTACGCCATGCCGTAACCCCACCTTCCCCCGGAACATGTCCCGGAACTGTACCGGTACAGTGTAGAGCGCTGTCCGAGCGCTTGAAAAGCGGGCGAAAAGCGTCTGTCTCGAGGGGTGTCGCCTGATCGACATAAAGATACAGAAAAGCGCCATCAATTTGCCTGCATCTTCGGCCCGTCCCCACAAACTCGGGCCGGATCGACCAAATTACGTATTTGAAACCGGGTTTTTCTGCAAAAATGCCGGCCTTTTTTGTTGGACGATCTTTGTGCAGGTAACCCATGACTGATCAAGTAAGCACCCTCTATGCCAAATTGCTCGGCGAGACGGCCGTCATCGAGTGGAAAGCCCTGGAGCGTTTCTGGGCCAAGGGTGACCTGATTTGGGTCGACCCCAGCCTTGACCTGATCACCGTTGCCGAGGCGATGGCCGAGAATCGCAGCGAGATCTTCGCCAAGTGGCGTAATGATGGCACTGTCGGAGCAGTCTCTGCCGAGCAGGCACTCGACCTGCAAACCCGCGATCCAGAGATCTGGGCGGTAGTGGTTTCGCCGTTCATCGTGATTCAAGCGAAGAAAGCGGAATAAGTACGCGCTTTTTTAGTGCGTGAAAACGCGCAGGCGCCTCGAGAGAGTGCGCATTGACGCTCACGTAAGGTGGAAGTTGGTAACAGTGGCGGGGTAATTCGGCGGGGCGGTAACAGTTTACGGAATGCGTAACTGGGGAGCTGTGTAGCTCACTCGCATTCGCCGTTTCGCGCCAAGCTCGCCCCTGTGGGAGCGGGCTTGCCCGCGAAGCTGGCGCCGCGGTGTATGGCACCGGCTTTGCCGGTGTTCGCGGGCAAGCCCGCTCCCACAGGGTTCGGCTGTATCAGTAATCCACGCGCCCGGTATGGCTGTTCAGCGAAATCACCCGGGTCTTGCCGATGCGATGACGGAAGATCTCGCGCAGGTACTTCACCGCCTTCTTCACGCACTCACGCGACAGGCGGATGTCGTTGATCGAGACGAAACGGCTCTTGTCGTTGATCAGCTCGCGGTATTTCTTCTCGTACATCGGCTTGATCGCGTACCAGTTGGTGTCGAGGATCTTCGCCGGGTTCTCGAACTCGTTGAGCAGGTCGTCGATACGCTCCTCTTCGAAGTGCTCGCTGGTGATGAACTCGAGGATCGCATTGTCCATGGTGTCGTCGAAGCGGTACGGATTACGCGCGAAGCAACGCTTGATGAACGCCACGATCAGGGTCAGGAAGTCGTCCGACAGGCATGGGCTCTTGGCGATCAGGGTGGTCAGCGACAGGTTGGCCGAGGCGCCGATCACCAGGGCGTAACGCTTGAGCGTGGTGTTGGGGAACAGGCTGTTGAGGTGGGTCTTGAGCCGGTTCAGGTCCATGTACGACAGCTTGTAGTCCTTGGGCAGGGAAACGATCGACACCACCGACGAGCAGTTCTTGAAGAAGTGCAGGTCGTGCAGGGCCGCGGCGTCGTAGCCCGAGGCCTGGTACTGCTCCAGCGCGGCGCGGTAGCGACGCGACTCGATCGGCAGCAGGCTGATGCCTTCGATGGCCTGGGTCTGCTTGTTGAAGTGCGGCAAGTCGATGGAGCGGAAGAACAGGTCGTCGATGTCCAGCCGTGGCTGCTCGCGCTCGAACACCTTGAACTTGTCCGACCCCGCCGGCGGCACTTCCGGTACCACCGACTCGGCGTAGGCGATGGCCACCGGGCCGGCCAGGCTCATGAACAGGTCGTTGGCATCCAGGCGGATGGTCTCGCCGATGTCGATGCCGGCGCGGCGGAAGTAGTTCTGGTCGTAGTCGGTGGTCACCGCCTGGGCGGTGAGGATGTTGAAGATCTGCTGGGAGATGTACTGGTTGGCGTGCTTCTCCATGGCGTTGACGTCGATGTTCTGGATCGTGCCGTCATCGCTCTCCTCGGCATAGCGCATGATGTCGTTGGAGATCAGCATCATCGCGTTCCACGGGCGGATGCGGCCCATGACGCTGGCTTCGCTGCTGTCTTCATTGTCGAAGTTGTACGAGAAGTCCCATTCCTCCGACAGGTACTTGCACAGCAGGCGCCCGGCGTTGATGTGCAGTGCCTCGGACATTTCGCTGCGGTGGTCGGAGGCATTGGGCAGCACGCAGATGCCGCTGGTGAAAATCGGCTCGAAGACGAACGAATGCCCGCTCTTGCCGTCGTTCTCGTCGGCCGGCTTGGTGTCGAAGGTCTTGTTCATGTACGAGTACTGCTGGGCCAGGCCGAACTCCGAGGCCATGCCCGAGCCGGTACCGCCGCCGGCGCTGAAGATGTAGAAGTACAGGCGCGACTGGTTGGCCTTGATGCCGCAGGAGTCGATCAGGTAGGAGTGGATCAGCTTCCAGTCGGCGCTGGAGAAACGCTGGGTGTCCTTGTTGAGGATGATCTTGGCCAGGTACTGGCCGAGGATCGGCGCGTTGCCGGCGCCACCGGCATGCACCTCGGACAGGTCCATGATCTTCATCTTGCTGTAGTCGCGCAAAAAGCCGCCGCGCTCGCCCTTGCGCGAAAAGCGGATACGCCCGGCGATGTCCTTGTCGAGGTCGCCAAGCATCACCAGAGGCTCGACCAGGAACACTGGCTTGGCCGCCTTGCTCTGCACCAGGCGCAGGTTCTGGCGGATCCAGCGCGCCGGGCTGTAGCCCGCTTCACCTTTGAAGCGGTCCTCGTTGTTGAACTCGTTGAGGAAAAAGGTACGGGCGTTGTACACCAGCTCCGCCACGTCCAGGGCGATGTTCGAGCCACAACGGCCTAGGCCGATCAGGCACACCGACGGGAACTGCTGCTCCAGGCGCAACTGGTCCTCGTCCTCGACGTGCAGGTTCTGCGGGAACACCAGCTCGCGCAGGCCGTCGAGGTTGTCGAGGATGCGCTGGATGTCCTGCTCGGTGAAGTACAGGTACTGCTGCGCGGGCAGGCTACGGGCGACGGGCAGGTCGCGGGCGCTGCCGGCAGCCGGTGAGGTGGGGCTGAGCGACGACTCGGGGAGCGCATTGGCAGAAGTGTTCGTAGAGGTCATAGTGCGCCATTTGCCTGAAGTGATTGGCTTCCCGGTGATGCATGTCATCTGGCCATCACGGAGAAATTTCGCGACTTTATCAGTGCGTCTTTTTTTTATGCGATAGGGGTTTTCCTTAGCGCTTCTAAGGTTTTTGCCTCGCACCCGCATTGCATCGTCCGTTTGTCACGCTTCTTTAATCTGGAGTTGCTCATGAGTACTGCCTTGCCTTCGTTGGGGTTCGCCGGGATCGGCTTGATGGGGCTGCCGATGTGCCGTCGCCTGCTGTCTGCCGGCTACCCGCTGACCGTGTGGAATCGCAGCCCGGAGAAGTGCGCCGAGCTGGTCGCCGCTGGGGCGCGCCTGGCGGCGAGCCCACAGGACCTGTGCGAGGGGACCGACATGGTGCTGCTGTGCCTGGCCGACACGGCAGTGGTGCGCGAGGTGGTGTTCGGTGAGTGTGGTGTTGCCCAGGGCGGACGCGAGGGCCAGTTGCTGGTGGATTTCTCCAGCCTGGAACCGACCGCCACCCGGGAGATGGCTGCCGAACTGGCGGCGCTGTGTGGCATGGCCTGGCTCGATGCGCCGGTGTCCGGTGGCACGCCGGGCGCCGAGGCGGGTACCTTGGCGATCATGGTCGGTGGCGAGGCGGATGACCTGGCGCGGGCGCGTCCGGTGCTGCTTGCCCTTGGCCAGCGGGTGACGCACATGGGCGGTGTCGGCACGGGGCAGGTGACCAAGGCGTGCAACCAGATGATCGTCGCCTGCAATGCGCTGGTGATTGCCGAGGTGGTGGCCCTGGCCGAACAGTCAGGGGTGGACGCGAGCTTGATCGCCGAGGCATTGGCCGGTGGTTTCGCCGACTCCAAGCCTTTGCAGATACTGGCCCCGCAAATGGCCGAGAGCCGTTTCGAGCCGGTCAAGTGGCATGTGCGCACCTTGCTCAAGGACCTCGACACCGCGGTGAAATTCTCTCGCGAGCAAGGTTCGGCGACGCCGCTCAGTGGCCTCGCCGCGCAGTTGATGCGCCTGCATGGTAGCCAGGGGTATCTGCAAAAAGATCCGGCGACCCTGGTAACGCTGTATCGCAACAAGGGCTGAGGTCGCTGTCCCGGCTGTCGAGGCGTTCGAGGGTTGGCCTTAGTTCGGCCAGCGGCAGCGGGCGGCTGAGCAGGTAGCCTTGCAGGTAGTCGCAGCCATGGCTGGCGAGGAACTCATGCTGCTCGACGGTCTCGACGCCTTCGGTGACCACTTTCAGGTGCAGGGTGTGAGCCATGACGATGATCGCCTGGACGATCTCGCGGTCCTTCTGATTGCCCGGCACATCGTGGATGAACGAGCGGTCGATCTTCAGCACGTCCAGCGGCAGGCGCTTGAGGTAGGCCAGCGAGGAGTAGCCGGTGCCGAAGTCGTCGATTGACAATGCCACGCCCATGGCGCGGATGCGCTTGAGCAGGCTGACGGTGTGCTGGATATCACCCATCAGGGCGTTCTCGGTGACTTCCAGCTCTAATTGGCGTGCGCCCAGCCCAGCCTGGAACAGCGCCATTTCCACTTCGGTGGCCAGTTCCTCGCGGCCCAGGGTCAGCGCTGAACAGTTCACCGTCACCTTGAGTTCGCCATAGCCATGCCGATTGAGCTGGGCCAGGTCATGGCAGGCGCGGCGCAGCACCCACAGGTCGAGCTCGGCGATCAGACCGTTGGCCTCGGCGATGCCGATGAAGCGTTCCGGGCTGAGCAGGCCATGCTGTGGATGCTGCCAGCGTACCAGGGCCTCGAGTTTGGCTACTTGGCTGTTGCGCAGGTCGAAGATCGGCTGGTAGTGCAGGCATAGGCCTCGTTCCTCGAGCAGTGCCATGCGCAGTTCTTCCTCGAGCTGCAGCTCTAGGGTGGCGCGGGTCTTGAGCCCGTCGTTGAAGAAATTCAGGTTGTTGCGCCCACAGCCCTTGGATTGGTAAAGCGCCAGGTCGGCGTTCTTCAGCAGTTCCTCGGTGCTCAGGCCATCGTCGGGGTAGATGCTGATGCCGATGCTGGTGGTCATCACCATGCGCCGCCCGGCCAGGTCGATCGGTTCCTTCATCCGCTGCATGATGCGCTGGGCCAGGTGCCGGGCCTCTTCGCGGCTGTTGAGGTTGGTGACGATGCAGAATTCGTCGCCACCGAAACGGGCCACCAGGTCCTGGCTGCGGGTGGCGGCCTTGATATGCCCGGCGATCACCTTGAGCAGTTCATCGCCGGCGGCGTGGCCGAGGCTGTCGTTGATGCGCTTGAAATGGTCGATGTCGAGGAACATCACCGCCAGCATGCTGCCATGGCTGGCCTGCTCGGCCAGGCGCTCGGCGAACACCTGGTTGAAGCCGCGGCGGTTGACCAGGTTGGTCAGGGCGTCGTAGTGGGCCGCTTGCTGCAACGACATACGCGCCTGGTCGAGTTGGCTGAGCAGCACATTGACCCGGCGCAGGTCGTGTTCCTTGCTTTGCAGCTTCTTGTCGGCCAGGGCCGCGCTGATGCTGCTGCCGCTGATCAGCAGGGTGATGAAGGCGATGGTCAGCGCCAGTTGCAGGCTGTTGTCCACCGTGGGCAGGCGCAGGGCGGTTTCGCTGGGAATTACCAGGGTCATCGCGGCCATGCCGGTGAAGTGGGTCAGCATGATGCCCCCGGCCATCAGCAGGCTGGCGCCGTACTTGAGCAGCAGGTGCACGGTGCCGCTGCCCTCGTGGAAGTAACGGGCTATCAGCAGTGCCAGCAGGCTGGTGGCGATGGCGATGCCGATCGAGGCCAGCAGCAGGCTGGTCTGGTAGTACTGGTGGGCGCTGGTCTGCAGCGCGGCCATGCCGATGTAGTGCATGGCGCTGATGCCCAGGCCAATGAACAGCGCCGTTTGCAGGTAATGGCGCAGGCGCATCTGGCTGCGGTTGAGGCTGTTCATCGCCAGCCAGGCGGCGAGCAGGGCGATCAGCAGTGACAGGCCGGTGAGCGGGGCGTCGTAATGGATTTCCAGTGGCGCCTGGAAGGCCAGCATGCTGATGAAGTGCATGGCCCAGATGCCGCCGGCCAGGCAGCAGGCACCCAGCACTCGCCATTGACGGCGGGCGAAGCGGTCCTCGCAGTGACTTTGCCGTTCGGCCATGTCGAGGGTGGCGAAGCAGGCGGCGCAAGCCACGGCGTAGGCGAGCAGCACCAGGAAGGGGTTGTGTCGGCAGTCGAGGATGATTTGTCCGGTCGCCGGCAGCTCGGCGAACAATCGCAGTCCCAGCCACTCCATTGCAGGCCTCTTCGTCGAGTCTTCACTCGTCCCCAAAAAGCACGGATGGAGACTGTTCCTGCTGGAGTATAGGAATGGAGGCTTAAGCCTTCCTGATTAATGGCACTTTGGTTTCTACCATTTGGATATGAGGGTAATAGCTGGAAGGTCTAAATGAATGTTGACAGGCTGAAGCGAGCGCGGGGCAAGCCCGCTCCCACGAATCCCTAACGGGCTCGTGGGAGCGGGCTTGCCCCGCGATGACCTCTATAGAGATCAACCCGCGACAAGCACCCGGATCGCCTCAAGGCGCAGGGCGGCTTTTTCCAGGGCCGCCAGGCTGGCTTCACGCTGCTGGCGCAGGGCGTCGATCTCGCTGTCCCGCACGCTCGGGTTGACGGCCTTGAGTGCGGTCAGGCGTGCCAGTTCTTCGTCGGTTTCGGCGGTAAGGCGCTGCTGGGCCTGGGCCACGCGTTCTTCGTGGGTGGGCAGGACCTTGGCCTCGCCGGCGGCGATGCGCTTGGCCAGCACATCGCGCTGGGCTTGGACGAACTTGTTGGCGCTGGCCTTGGGCACGCTTTCGAGCTGGTCGTTGAGGGTTTCGAAGGCCACCCGCGGACCCAGGTCGTTGCCGTTGGCATCGAGCAGGCAGCGCAGCGCCGCTGGCGGCAGGTAGCGGCCCAGCTGCAGGCTGCGCGGAGCCACCACTTCGCTGACGTAGAGCAGTTCGAGCAGCACGGTGCCGGGCTTGAGCGCCTTGTTCTTGATCAGCGCCACGGCGGTATTGCCCATCGAGCCGGACAGCACCAAGTCCATGCCGCCCTGGACCATCGGGTGCTCCCAGGTGAGGAACTGCATGTCCTCGCGCGACAGCGCCTGGCCGCGGTCGTAGGTGATGGTCACGCCTTCGTCGTCGCCCAGCGGGAAGCTGGCGTCGAGCATCTTCTCGCTCGGCTTGAGCACCAGGGCGTTTTCCGAGTGGTCCTCGCTGTCGATGCCGAAGGCGTCGAACAGGGTTTCCATGTAGATCGGCAGGGCGAACTGATCGTCCTGCTCGAGGATTGCCTCGACCAGTGCCTGACCTTCGCCGGCACCGCCGGAGTTGAGTTCCAGCAAGCGGTCGCGACCGGTGTGCAGCTCGGCCTCCAGGCGTTCGCGCTCGGCGCGGGCCTCGGCCACCAGTTTGTCCCAGCCTTTGTCGTCGCCACCAGGCAATTGCGCCAGCAGGCGCGGGCCGAACTGGTGCTGCAGGGCGTTGCCGGTCGGGCAGGTATTGAGGAAGGCGTTGAGGCCTTCGTGGTACCACTGGAACAGGCGCTGCTGCGGGCTGTCCTGCAGGTACGGGATGTGCAGCTCGATAGTGTGCTTCTGGCCGATCCGGTCGAGGCGGCCGATGCGCTGCTCGAGCAGGTCCGGGTGGGCCGGCAGGTCGAACATCACCAGGTGATGGGCGAACTGGAAGTTGCGGCCCTCGCTGCCGATCTCGGAGCAGATCAGCACCTGGGCGCCAAACTCTTCATCGGCGAAATAGGCGGCGGCGCGGTCACGCTCGAGGATGCTCATGCCCTCGTGGAACACCGTGGCCGGGATGCCGGAGCGCACGCGCAGGGCGTCTTCCAGGTCCATGGCGGTTTCGGCGTGGGCGCAGATCACCAGGACCTTGGTGCGCTTGAGCATCTTCAAGGTGTCGATCAGCCAGTCGACCCGTGGATCGAAGCGCCACCAGCGCTCGTCGTCGGCCACCTCGCCCTGGGCCTGGAAGGCCACTTCCGGGTATAGCTCGGCGCGCTCGCCTGACGGCAGCTCGGCGTATTGCACGGGGTTGGCCAGCGGGTAGGGGTGCAGTTGGCGCTCGGGGAAGCCCTGGATCGCCGCGCGGGTGTTGCGGAACAGCACGCGACCGGTGCCATGGCGGTCGAGCAGTTCGCGGATCAGGCGCGCACTGGCCTGGCTGTCGCCATCGGTGACCGCGGCCAGCAAGGCTTCGCCTTCGGCGCCAAGGAAGCCCTGGATGGTGGCGTGGGCCTTGGGCGACAGGCGGCCCTCGTCGAGCAGTTCCTGTACCGCTTCGGCCACCGGGCGATAGTTGTCGCTCTCGGCGCGGAACGCGGCCAGGTCATGGAAACGGTTGGGGTCGAGCAGGCGCAGGCGGGCGAAGTGGCTGTCCTGGCCAAGTTGCTCGGGGGTGGCGGTGAGCAGCAGCACGCCAGGGATGACCTGGGCCAGTTGCTCGACCAGGGCGTACTCGGGGCTGGCCTGTTCCTCGTGCCAGACCAGGTGGTGGGCTTCGTCGACCACCATCAGGTCCCAGCCGGCGGCGAACAGCGCGTCCTGGGCCTTTTCGTCGTCCACCAGCCACTCCAGGGCGACCAGCGCCAACTGGGCATCCTCGAACGGGTTGCTGGCGTCGCTTTCGATGAAGCGCTCGGCGTCGAACAGCGCCACTTGCAGGTTGAAGCGTCGACGCATTTCCACCAGCCATTGGTGCTGCAGGTTCTCCGGCACCAGGATCAGCACGCGGCTGGCGCGACCGGACAACAGCTGGCGGTGGATCACCAGGCCGGCCTCGATGGTCTTGCCCAGGCCCACTTCGTCGGCCAGCAATACGCGCGGGGCGATACGGTCGGCCACTTCACGGGCGATGTGCAACTGGTGGGCGATCGGTTGCGCACGCACGCCGCCCAGGCCCCACAGGTTGGAGAGCATCTGCTTGCTGGTGTGCTGCAGGGTGTTGTAACGCAGCGAGAACCACGACAACGGGTCGATCTGCCCGGCGAACAGGCGGTCGCTGGCCAGGCGGAACTGGATGAAGTTGGACAGCTGGGTCTCTGGCAGCGTGCGTGGCTGGTTCTGCGGGTCGATGCCGTGATAGACCAGCAGGCCATCGACGTCGTCGACTTCGCGCACGGTCAGCTTCCAGCCCTCGAAGTGGGTGATCTGGTCGCCCGGCGAGAAGCGCACGCGGGTCAGCGGCGCATTGCGTAGCGAGTACTGGCGGGTGTCGCCCGTGGCCGGGTAGAGCACGGTCAACAGGCGGCCATCCTGCGCCAGGATGGTCCCAAGACCGAGCTCGGCTTCGCTGTCGCTGATCCAGCGTTGCCCCGGTTGATACTGCTGCGCCATACTGCCAAAACTCCCGCGATGAAAAAGCCGGTCATGTTACCGGATCGGCTGCGTCAGACCAAAGATTACTCAAGCGAGTAAAGAGTCTAGCGTGTTCATCGACGCACACCGTCCCGTCACGAGGGCCACGCGCCACATGTTTGCCACGCACCGTTGGTTGAACCTCTCCTTGGGCCTGGGCAGCCTGGCGCTGCTGGCCGCCTGCGAACAGAAAAGCTTCGAGATCCTGCCGCCGATCCCGGTGGAGCAGCTGGAAGTGCTCGGCGTGCAGACGCCGATCAAGAGCGTGCACTTCCATGATCGCGAGGGCGAGGGCCTGTTGGTGCTAAGCCGGGCCGACGGCCAGGCCACCGACCCGGACACCGAAGAGGAGGTCGACAAGGTGGTGCTCAAGGCCACCTTGTATGGCCGCGCCGCCAGTGGCGATGCGTTCAAGTCGCGCTGGCAGATCGAACAGGAAACCACCTGCGCCGGCCTCGACCTGGATGTGGACTTCTATGCCGACGTCAGTGATGTCAGCGACCTGAACAAGGATGGCGTTGCCGAAGTGACCGTTGCCAGTCACTCCTTTTGTGGCGGTGGGATCGACCCGCACGACATCGCCATCGAAATGCGCGAAGGCCAGGCGGTGTACAGCATCACCGGGCAGTCGTTGATCACCCCACCCGGCGAGGACCCGTTCGGCGGCGAGCGCGAGGACAGTGCCTCGTTGAAGACCGCGCCACAAGTACTGCGCGAACATATGGACGCGGTATGGCAGCAGGTCTACAAGCGGCCTTGGAGCGACGCGGTCACACCGTCCGATGACGGCCCCGACGACGATGGCGAATAGCCCCAGTCTATACTGGCGGTTGTGACGCACCGCACACCGTTGCCCGCGGCTATTCAAGGCGGCGTTGCGGCGGCCGACACAGTGGCCACAGGAGACCATTGCATGCTGCCGCCGATCATCCCGCTCAGTGCCGCCCCCGTGACCTCGCAACAGGATCCGGTCAAGCCGCCGCCGACCATTCCCCCGGTGGTGCCAGCGCAGGCTGCCTCCAGTGACGCCAGCGTCGATCTCAAGCGCCATCGCGATCCCGAGGAGCAGGTACTGTTGCTGCGCGACGAGCAGCGCCGCCAGCAACAGCGGCGCGAGCAGGCCGAAGGGGAACGCTACGAGGCCATGCCGGGCGATGAAGTCAACGCCGACAACACCGTGCCGGTGGCGCCGTTGGGCGAGCGTACGCGCCAGGGCTTGCTGGTGGATATCGAAGTCTGACTAGTCAGCTTCCACGCTTGCCTGCATCATGAAGGCCTCTGCTGTCCGTCGAGCCCGCCCATGAGCCAAGACAACCTGATCGACTTCGGTGCCGAGCGCGCCAAACGTATCCACGACCTCAACGACAAGCGCCTGAACGACATGCGTCAGGCCTTCGAGCAGGCCATGCCACTGGGCCAGGCCAAGAAGAAAAAGCCCAAGGGCAAGCCCAAGAAGCGTTAAAAACTGATTCAGGTCAAACCTGCACCCGCCTTGCGTGCCCGGCCCCGGGCACCTTTGACTCCGGTCAATTTTCCCCCTCCCACCATTGGTTACCTTGCACCCATCGGATGACGGCACACCAAGGGAGGGGCCGACATGTTCTTCGACAACGTGGTTATCGCAGGTGTGGTAACGGTCGGATTGATGTTGGCGTTCTTCGCCGGTCTGGGCATTTTCATCTGGAAGGATTCGAAAAAGCGCAATCAGCGCTGAATCGTTCCGGGTTCACGAGCACGCAAGGCATTTAGGGCGACTTCGGTCGCCCATTTTTTTTGCCTGGATTTTCTCATGGCGGTACCGCTCGGTTGGGATTCTGCAAAAAACAAGATGAGTAGCTAGCTAATTATATGGCTGCGCTTTATCCTGCCTGCCATTGTCTATCTTTCTTCCTACCAGCCCAGCGTCCCCAAGGTCCGTTTCGTGCCCATCACCTTCCAGGTCCTGTTCGCACCCAGTCGCCTTGCCGTCACGTTTGCCATCAAGACTTTGCTTGGTGGCGGCCTGGCGTTGTGGTTGGCCATGCGCTGGGGTCTGGAGCAGCCTTCCTGGGCATTGATGACCGCCTTCATCGTCGCCCAGCCATTGTCGGGCATGGTGGTGCAGAAGGGCCTGGCGCGGCTGGCCGGCACACTGGTCGGTACCTGCATGTCGGTGCTGTTCATCGGCCTGTTCGCCCAGACGCCCTGGCTGTTCCTGCTGACCCTGGCCCTGTGGCTGGCGCTGTGTACCGCCGCCTCGACCCAACTGCGCAGCGCCTGGGCCTATGCCTTCGTGCTGGCCGGTTACACGGTGGCAATCATTGCCTTGCCGGCGATCGACCATCCCTTGCAGGTGTTCGACCAGGCGGTGGCGCGTTGTACCGAGATCTGCCTGGGCATCTGTTGCGCCACGGCCAGTAGCGCGCTGATCTGGCCGATGCGGGTCGAGCAGCAGCTCGCCGTGCAGGCGCGCCAGGCCTGGCAGAATGGCCTGCAGGCGGCCAGCGCCATGCTCGGTGGCGAAGACCAGGCCCGCCAGGGTTTGCTCGACAGTCTCGGGCGTATCGTCGCCATCGACGCCCAGCGCGAGCATGCCTGGTTCGAGGGTAATCGCGGTCGCCAACGGGCCCGGGCGATTCGTGGCCTGAGCCAAGCACTGATGGTGTTGTTGCGGATTTCCCGATCAGTGCGCCGACAGTGGCGGCAATTGGACGACGCCGAGGCCGTGCACCTGGCACCCTGGCTGGACGAGGCCCGTGCCGGGTTGGCCAGCGCTGATCAAGCCAGCCTGCTGCTGCTGCGCCAGCGAGTGTGGGATGCGGCCCATGATGAACGGATCAGCGCTGCCGAGCATTATGGGCTGGCGCGTCTGACCCTGCTGCTGGACTACGCCATGGCCGCCACCCAGGCGCTTGAGGATGTGGAGCAGGGCAGGGCGCCCAAGAACGTGTCGCAACGCTTGGCTGCCCATCGCGACTTGCCCCTGGCCTTGTTGTTCGGAGCGCGCAGCGCCTTGGCATTCCTGGCCATGAGCAGCTTCTGGCTGGCCACCGCCTGGCCCTCGGCGCCGGGCGGGCTGGTGTTGACCTGCGTGGTCTGCAGCTTGTTCGCCAGTCGCGAGAACGGCGCGCAGATCGGCCTCAGTTTCTTGCGCGGGATTGTCCTGGCGATCCCGCTGGCGTTCCTGGTGGGGCAGATCCTGCTGCCACAGTGGAGCAGCTTCGCCATGCTCTGTCTGGGCATGGGCGTGCCGCTGTTCTTCGGTGCACTGGGCATGGCCCATCCCCGTACCGGAGCCACTGCCACATCCTATTGCCTGCATTTCGTCGTGTTGGTGGCACCGCTCAACGCCATGCATTTCGATGTGGCCAGCATGCTCAACAGCGCCCAGGCCATGTTGCTGGGCGTGGGGGCGGCGGTCCTGGCGTTTCGCCTGTTGGTGCTGCGCCACCCGGCCTGGCTTGGCCGGCGCCTGCGCGCCGCCACGCAGAGCGACCTGGTGCGCCTCACGCGGCGCGACCTGCGGGGCGCCGACAGTTGGTTCGGCGGGCGCATGGCTGACCGTTTGATGCAACTGGCACGGCATGCCAGCGAGCTGCCCGAGGCCGAGCGCCGGCGTTGGGACGACGGCCTGCATGGCCTCGACATCGGCGATGAACTGGTGCACCTGCGTATGTGCCTGGCCATGGCCCAGGCGCCTCTGGGCCATGCCGAGCGCCAGTACCTGCAACAGCTCGAGGCGGTGCTCGCCAATGGCCCGGCGCCGGGCCGTGGTCAGCGCCTGGACGCTGCCAGCGAGCAGTTCATCGAGGCTTTGCGCCAGCAGCCGCCCAGCGACCCGCTGCGCCTGGCGATCGGCGCGGTGCTGCAATTGCGCAAGAGCTGGGGCAAGTGGTGCCGCTGGCAGGAGGATGTCCATGGGCATGCGTGAGTGGGCGCTGGGCGGGGTGCTGCTCAGCCCGTTCCTGATCTATGTCGTGATGGCCCTGGTGCTGACCGGGCTGTTGCGCTTCGTCGTGCAGGCCACGCCCCTGGGGCGCTGGATCTGGCATGAAGCGCTGTTCGACACAGCATTGTTCGTGTGTGTGCTGTACCTGGTGGTGCGGCTGTTTGGCCCTTTGTGAGGAGTAAGTCGATGCGTGCAGCCGTACGTACCCTGGTCACCCTGTGCTTGGTGGCGGTCGCTGTATTTGCCGGTTATCAGCTCTGGCAGTACTACATGCTCACGCCCTGGACCCGGGATGCCCGGGTGCGGGCCGACGTGGTGGTGATTGCTCCGGATGTGTCGGGTTGGGTCAGCGCGCTCAAGGTGCATGACAACCAGCAGGTCAAGGCCGGCGACTTGCTGATGAGCATCGACCGTGAGCGTTTCCAGGCGGCGTTCGACCAGGCCAGCGCGGTGGTCGAGACCCGTACCCAGCAATTGCGCCTGCGTGATCGCGAAGCCGCCCGGCGCACTGCGCTGGGGCCGGAGGCGATCAGCGCCGAGCTGCGTGAGAACGCCCAGATCAACGCCGCCGTCGCCCGTGGCGAACTGCATGAGGCCGAGGCGCAGTTGCAGGTGGCGAAGATCAACCTGGCCCGCAGCGAAGTGCGCGCTCCGCGGGGCGGGCATATCACCAACCTGCGCCTGGCCGAGGGTAACTTCGTCAACACCGGACAATCGGTAATGGCCCTGGTGGACGATGCCACCTTTTATATCCAGGCGTATTTCGAGGAGACCAAGTTGCCGCGGATTCGCGTTGGCGATCCGGTCAAGGTCTGGCTGATGGGCGCGGGCGAAGCGATGCAGGGGCATGTCGAGAGCATCAGCCGCGGCATCACTGACCGCAACTCGACCCCGGACGGACAACTGCTGCCCGAGGTGGAACCGACTTTCAACTGGGTGCGGCTGGCGCAGCGGATCCCGGTGCGCATCCGCTTGGACCAGGTTCCCGAAGAGGTGACCTTGAGCGCCGGGATGACCGCCAGCGTGCAGGTGCACGAGGTGCGATAAGGCAAGCGTATGGTATCGGGGCAACACTACCTCGAGCGGCGATGACCGCTGGGGAATTGCCCCTGATACACCGAGCTCAAGGCTGCTGAGCGGTGGCCGCCAGCACGATCTCGCGGATGCACACCTGCTGCGGCTGCTGGTAGGCCCAGACGATCGCCCCGGCCACATCCTCCGCCGCCAGCACCACGCCGCCCATGTCGTTGGCCTTCCACGCCTCGTAGTCGCGCTTGATGCCTTCATCGGTGGTATGCCCGAGCAACTCGGTTTCCACTGCGCCAGGGGCGATGGTCACCACCCGCACATTGTGCGGTGCCAGTTCTTCGCGCAGGTTTTCCGACAACCCATGCACGGCGAACTTGCTGCCCACATAGGCGACATGGTTAGGGAAGGTCTTGCGCCCGGCCACCGAACTGACGTTGATCAGCGTGCCCCGACGGCGTTCGATCATGCCGCCGACCAGCGCATGCACGCCGTTGAGCAAGCCCTTGACGTTGATGTCGAACATACGCTCCCACTGTTCTGGATCTTGCTCGTGCATCTGCCCCAGCAGCATCACGCCGGCGTTGTTCACCAACGCGTCGGCTGGGCCGTGCAGCGCCTCGGCTTCATGCACTGCGGCGAGCAGCGCCGCGCGATCGCGGATGTCCACGGCGCGGCACAGGCAGTTTGGCAGCGCCAGGGCCTCGAGGCGTTCCAGGCGCCGGGCGAGGAGCAGCAACGGATGGCCAGCGGCGCTGAACAGGCGGGCGGTGGCGGCGCCGATGCCGGAGCTGGCGCCGGTGATGATGATCAGAGGTTTGTTCATGGTTGCCTCCCAGGCATAATCGCTTTCGATGGCCAGGATTCTAAGTAGCGCTCGCTACCATGAAAAACGGCTTATTTCTCTGGCTGGCATCGGTTTTATCTATGGATATCCGTCATCTCAAGGCATTCATCGCGGTTTTCGAAGCGCGCAACATCACTGTAGCCGCCCAGCGCCTGTGCGTGGCCCAGCCGACCTTGTCGGTGACCATTCGCCAACTGGAGGAGGATCTGGGTGCCGAACTGTTCCTGCGCCAGGCCCGTGGGGTCGACGTCAGCGAACAGGCGCGCGAGTTGTATCCCCAGGCCTGTCGCATGGTCGCCGAGGCCGAGGCGTTGCGCCGGCGGTTTCGCCTGGGGCAGGAGCGGGTGTCGTTGGCGCTGGGCGTCGAGGCCGATATCGCACCGACCCAGGTCGAGGCCTGTGTGCGCCTGGCCAGCCAGGCGGTGGCCGGGTTGCAATTGACCTTGCTGGAGGGTTGTGACGGCGATGTGCGGCTGGCCGACGAGGCCCAGCGCTGCGAGGACGAACTGTTCCTGTCGCTGTGGGACGAAGCGTTCGTGTTGGTGACGGCCAGCGGCAGCCAGCCGGACGGGCGCTGGATCAGTTGTCCGCAGCACCCTTCGCACCAGCGCTTGATGGGCTTGTATGGCGAGGGCGAACAGGTCGGCCAGGCCGGTTCGTTGCACTTGGCTCTGGCCATGGTCGCCGCCGGGCAGGGCGCGGCCTGGTTGCCGCAATCCCTGGCCGAGCGCTGCCCGGGTGTCTACTGGCAATCAGGCAGCGGCCTGGCGCTGCGGCGTCGGGTCGGGCTGTGCATCTCCCATGAAGCCTTGGCCCTGCCCGCCGTGGCGGCGTTGCATCAGGCCCTCGGTCGCCTGTAGGCGCGGCCTTGTGCCACGAATCAGGAACTGTGCATTGACTGAACAACGCCTAGAGGAACATCCCCCCAGACACCTCCAGCCGCTGCCCCGTGATCCAGCCATTCCCGTCCTCAAGCAACAGGGCGATGGCCGCGCCGATATCATCGGGCAGGCCGACGCGTCTCAGCGCCGTGTTGTCGGCGATATAGTCGTTGACCTGCTGGTTGTCGCGCACCACGCCGCCGCCGAAATCGGTCTCGATGGCCCCCGGGGCCAGGATGTTCACGCGGATGCCGCGTGCACCCAGCTCCTTGGCCTGGTAGCGGGTCAGCACTTCCATCGCCCCCTTCATGGCCGCGTAGGCGGCATAGCCGGGCAAGGCGAAGCGGGTCAAGCCGGTGGAGATGTTGACGATGCGCCCGCCATCGGCGAGCAGCGGCAGCAGGCGTTGGGTCAGGAAGAACGGGCCTTTGAGCTGGATGTTCAGCAGTTGGTCGAACTGCGCTTCGCTGGTTTCGCTGAAGGGCACGTTCAGGCCGATGCCGGCGTTGTTCACCAGATAGTCCAGTTGGCGCCGGCCGAACTGCTGCTCGAGGGTGTCGCCAAGGCGCGTGACGAAGGCGGCGAAGCTGGCGCTGTCGCTGACATCCAGCTGCAGCATCGTGGCGCGCACGCCGGTTTGTTGCAGCGCGGCGGCCACGGCACGGGCCTCGTCGGCTTTGCTGTGGTAGGTGCCGATGATGTCGATGCCGCGGGCGGCCAGGTGTTCGGCGGTGTGCTTGCCCAAGCCGCGGCTGGCGCCGGTGATCAGTGCGATCTTGCGAGTCATGTCGGTTACCTCGGTATGTGGGGTGGCTGACGACAAGGTTATTGATCGGGAAGTGGCTGTTAAATCCACGGAATCCGGAAATACTGTTCGGTAAATCCAGATAATAGAGCCCCGTGATGAACAAGCTTGACCTGCTGCGCACTTTTGTCAGAGTCAGCGAACTCAGCAGTTTCACCCTCGCCGGCGAGAGCCTGGGCCTGCCACGCTCGACTGTGTCCGAACAGGTTCGGGCGTTGGAGAACCTGCTGGGCACGCGCTTGTTCAACCGCACCACCCGTCGGGTACAGACAACCCAGGATGGCGCCTTGTTGTACGAGCGCAGCAAGGACCTGCTGTCGGGCATGGACGAGATCGAAAGCCTGTTCAGCGCCGATGACGCCGAGCTTGCCGGGCGCCTGCGCATCGACCTGCCAACCATGATGGCGCGGCGCTTGATCGTGCCGGCCTTGCCGCAGTTTCTCGAACGTTTTCCGCGGCTGGATGTGGAAATCAGCTGCACCGACCGTCAGGTCGATCTGCTGCGCGAAGGTTTCGACTGCGTGATGCGCATTGGCGCCTTGAGCGACCTGGATGTGGTGGCGCGACCGGTAGGGCAGTTGAGCATGCGCAACTGCGCCAGCCCCGGGTACCTCGAGCGCTTTGGCGTACCGCGCCATCTTGAGGACCTGGCCAGCCATCGCCTGGTCCACTATGTGCGCAACCTCGGCGCGCGCAGCCAGGGCTTCGAGTACCAGGTAGGGGGCCAACTGCGTTTCCAGGCCATGGCCGGGGTGGTCACGGTGAATAACGCCGAAGCCTATTCCGCTGCCTGCCTGGCCGGCCTCGGGTTGATCCAGGTGCCGGCGGTCGGCGTCGATGAGCATCTACGCCGGGGCGACCTGGTGTCGCTGCTCGAGCCCTGGCAGGCGCGGGCCATGCCGGTATCGCTTTTGTATGCTCGCCAGCGCCATGTGCCGCGCCGGGTCCAGGCGTTCATGGGCTGGTTGGCGGGATTGCTGGCGGCGCAGGTCGATCCTGTGGCAAGTGAACACTGAACCGGATGCCTGGGCGCCGAAGAGGATTCGACACTTCAGCCCGGCGGAGCGGGCCGCATGTGTGAAAAACCTTGGCGAACGCTCTGGCACATGGGGTAGGCTGGCACCTGCGCGTTGCCCGCCAGAGGCGACCGCTTGCCAGGCGTGCGTCACTTCCGAATCTTTGCGAGGTAACGTCATGGCTATCACTTCCCAGGACATCTGCAACGCCGCCGACCAGCTCAAGGGCTTTGTCGGTTTCCACGGCAAGCGCGGTACCCATATCGTGCGGTTTTCCGAAGATGCGTTCGGCATGGATGTGGCCGATGACAGCATCACCCCCAGCTGTGAATTCGTCTGGCGGCCCGAGGCCGGCACCCGCATGGCGTTGTGCCGGGCGCGCCTGGCGCTGCTGCTTGAGCAACACGTGGACGACCGCTTGAACATCGGCGAGCCCTTGCGGCTTTACCTACGCCGTGCCGATCTGCCGGAGATCGTGGCCGAGCGCAACGTGCGTCAGCTCACGTCCTGACGCGCTTCGCGCCCTGCCAGCAGTGCCTCGAAGCCTGCGCGGTCCACCGGCTTGCTCAGGTAATACCCCTGCACTTCGTGGCACTGCTCGTTGCCCAGCGCCTTCAATTGCTGCTCGGTCTCCACCCCTTCGGCGGTCACCGTCAGGCCCATGGCCTTGCCCAGGTTGATGATGGCCTGGACCACCGCCCGGTCGTTGCCGGTCTGGTTGCTCAGCCCGGCGATGAAGCGCTTGTCGATCTTGATGCTGTCGAATGGATAGGTGCGCAGGTAGCCCAGCGACGAATAGCCGGTGCCGAAGTCATCCATGTTCAGGCGCACCCCGAGCTCCTTGAGGGCCAGCATGGTACCCAGGGCGCCTTCGATATCGTTGAGCATCACGTTCTCGGTGATTTCCAGCTCCAGGCGCTGGGCCGGGAAGCCGGTCTGCAGCAGGGTCTGGCGTACATCGGCGACCACGTCGCTGCGGGAGAACTGCGCCGGTGACAGGTTGACCGACACCACCAGCTCCTCGGGCCAGTCGCGGGCCGTGCGGCAAGCCTCGGCCAGCACCCAGCGGCCGAGGGGCACGATCAAGTCGCTCTGCTCGGCCAGCGGGATGAAGGTGTCCGGCCCGAGCAGGCCTTCCTGCGGGTGCTGCCAGCGCAGCAGCGCCTCGACCGAGACGATCTGCAGGTCATTCAGGCGGTAGCGCGGCTGGTAGTGCAGGACGAACTCATGCTGCTTGATGGCGCGGCGCAGGTCGTTTTCCAGTTGCCGGCGGTACTGGATCTGCTGGTTCATCTCCGGGGAGAAGTAGCGCCAGGTATTTTTGCCATCGGCCTTGGCCTGGTACAGGGCGATATCGGCGCAGCGGATCAGCTCGCCGGCATCGAAGCCCTGGGCCCGCGCCTGGGCGATACCGACGCTGGCGCCGATGTGCAGTTGGTGTTCCTCGAAGGTGATGGGTTGTTGCAACAGGTCGATCAGGCGGGCGCAGAAACGGTCGATCTCGCTGCGGTTGTCCAGCCCGTGCAGCACCAGGACGAACTCGTCGCCGCCCAGGCGCGCCACTAGGTCGCCGTCACGGGTGCTCTCGCGCAGGCGCGTGGCCACTTCCTGCAGTACCGCGTCGCCGGCCGGATGACCGAGGGAGTCGTTGATCGGCTTGAAACTGTCCAGGTCGAGCAGCAGCAGGGCCAGGGGTGGTGCCTCGCTGCCACGCAGCAGGGCCTGTTCCAGATGGCGCGAGAGTTTGTTGCGGTTGGGCAGGCCGGTCAGCGCATCGTGCATCGACAGATGCTGGATGCGCGCATGGGCGGCGACCTCGTCGGTGATGTCGCTGGCGGTACCGCGATAGCCGGCGAGATGGCCTTCGAGCAGGATCGAGCGCGCGGAAATCCGGCAGTAACGGTTCTGCCCTGTGGGATCGCGGTAGTTGCAGCGCAGGTTGGCCAGTTGCTGCGGATCGCTGTCGGCCTGGGTGTCGAGCCAGGGCAGCAGGGGGGTGGTGTCGCAGGACAATAGTTGGTTCAGCGGTTGGCCGAGCCAATCCTCGACACGGTAGCCGGTGACGCTGACGAAGCGCTGTGACAGGTAGGTCAGGCGGTGATGACGGTCGGTTTCCCAGATCCAGTCGGAGGCAGCCTCGGCCACGGCACGAAAGCGCTGCTCGCTGGCCTCCAGGGCGCGGTTGCTTTGCTGCAGGCGCAGCAGGCTCTGGTCGATGGCCTGGGAACTGCGCAGGGCATGGCGGAACAGGTACAGCAGCACCAGGCCCAGTACCAGCAGCACGCCCAGCAGCGGCGGCAGGACCGCCCAGAGCAACTGGTTGCCCGGGCGCGGGCTGTCCCACGCCAGGTGGTAGCCGGTCTCGCCCAGGGCTATATGCGGCTGCCGCTGGCTGTCCGGGTTGTTCTTTTCCAGGCGCATGCGCATCAACCCCGCGCCTTGGCCCAGATGTTCCAGCTTGGCCTCGGTCAACTGGTCGACGAAGATCATTACCGGTGCCTGGCTGACTTCGCTTTCGAGCACGTCCTTGTCCGGGCGGATGGCGGCGGCACTGAGCACCGCCGGCCAACCGTTGAAACGCACGAAGTGGGTGACCTGCTCGCGGGCCGGGGCGGCCTTGCGGGCTTCGGCGATGATCGGGGCTAGGGGGCTATCTATATAGGCGCCGGCCGCCGAGTCGGTGGGTTTGCCCTTGAACAGCGCGTAGGTGGTGCGAGTGTCCTCTACCACGAACACGCCTTCATAGCCGCTGGCGCTGAACAGTGACTCACCGACGTTCTTTTCTTCGTAGGCCCACTGCCAGTCGACCTTGCCGACCAGGTGTTCCTGGGCGGCGTCCCAGACCGCGTAGCTCGAGAGGAACTGGCGCGAGGCGAGCAGCCGTTGCTCCAGCGCCTGGGTGGCGTGGAAGGTGCTCCGTTGTTGTTCCTGGCGATCAAGGGTCGCGGCGATGTTGAACAAAGCCCCCAGGGCGATCAGGCAGGCGAGGCCGAACAGCGCGCAGAAACCACCGACCAGGCGACGTACCTGCAGGCGGGAGGTGGGGCTTGAAGGTGAAAGGTCGGCGTTCCTGTCCATGTACGGGCGACTCCTTCAACAGCAGTCTTCCGCCCGGGGCCTGGGGGAAGGTTCACTCAGGATAGGCCAGCTTGAGCGGGGTGACCTCGCCGTGGGCGAAATTGACCTGGTCGCGGCCCTGGCGCTTGGCGGTGTACAAGGCCTTGTCGGCTTCCTCCAGCCATTGCTCCGGGGAGCCCAGGCTGGGCCGGAAGTCCGCCAGGCCAATGCTCAGGGTAATGCGCAGCGCCGGCAGTTGCGGGTTGCGGTAGGCGCCCACCCGCTCGCGCAGGCGCTCCATCGCCTGGCAAGCCTGGGCCTCATGGGTGCCCGGCAGGATCACGCAGAACTCGTCGCCGCCATAGCGTCCGGCCAGGTCGTCTTCACGCAGGTTGCGCCGTAGTTCCTGGCTGAGCTGGCGCAGCACGCAATCGCCGACCACATGGCCGTAGGTATCGTTGATGGTCTTGAAGTGGTCGATATCGATCAGCGCCACCACGGCGGGCAACTGTTGTTGCCGGCAGATCTGGAACTTGAGCAGCAGCGTGTCTTTCCAGGAGCCATGATTGAGTAGGCCGGTGAGGCTGTCGGTACGGCTCAGCGCGCTGAGGCGGCGCTTGTGCTCGGCCAGCTTGATCGCCAGTTGGTAGCACACCCAGCCCAGGGCCAGGGGGTAGAGAGTGAGCATCGGCAGGCAGGCGAGGATCTGCAGCGACGAGGCTTGCAGTTGCAGACCGCTGCCGAGCAAGGCAGTAGCTAGCAGCATGCCGCACACCTGGGCCAGCAGGCCCCGCAGCAGCACGCGC
>NZ_CP077095.1:5455000-5607668 GCF_014268885.2 Pseudomonas xantholysinigenes
CGCTGCTTGTTGGTAGCGAACCGCGGATCATCCGCCCACTGCGCCTGCCCCGCCACTTCCGCAAACTTGCGGAACTGCCCGTCATTCCCCACGGTAAGGATGAAATCGCCATCGGCCGTCGGGAAATCCTGGTACGGCACGATGTTCGGATGCGCATTGCCCAATCGGCGTGGCGGCGTACCCGTGGTGAGATAGTTCATCGCCTGGTTGGCCAGGCAGGCCACTTGCACATCCAGCAACGCCATGTCGATATGCTGGCCAACCCCGGCCTGGTCACGATGGGCCAACGCCGCCAGGATCGCCACGGTGGAATACAACCCGGTGAGGATGTCGGTAAGTGCCACCCCCACCTTCATCGGCCCAGCACCCTCTTCGCCCTCCGGGCGCCCGGTCAGGCTCATCAAGCCGCCCAACCCCTGGATCATGAAGTCGTAGCCAGCACGCTTGGCATAGGGTCCGGTCTGGCCAAAGCCGGTGATCGAGCAATAGATAAGCTTCGGATTGACGGCCTTGAGGCTCTCGTAATCCAGCCCATACGCTGCCAGGCCGCCTACCTTGAAGTTTTCGATGACGATATCCGACTTCGCCGCCAACTCGCGCACCAGGCGCTGGCCTTCCGGCTGAGTGAAATCGATGGTCACCGAACGCTTGTTGCGATTGGCCGACAGGTAATAGGCTGCCTCGCTGGTGTTCTCGCCGCGACTGTCCTTAAGGAAAGGCGGCCCCCAGGAGCGAGTATCGTCACCCGCACCCGGGCGTTCGACCTTGATCACATCCGCCCCAAGGTCAGCCAGGATCTGGCCAGACCATGGGCCAGCCAGCACCCGGGAAAGATCCAGCACCCGCAGATGGGAAAGCGCGCCCATGGCCTGGCTCCTCTATTAATAGAACGCCTGAATGCCGGTCTGCGCACGCCCGAGGATCAGCGCATGCACGTCGTGGGTGCCTTCATAGGTGTTGACCACCTCAAGGTTGACCAGGTGGCGAGCCACGCCGAACTCGTCGGAGATACCGTTGCCGCCCAGCATGTCACGCGCCAGGCGAGCGATATCCAGGGCCTTGCCGCAGGAATTGCGCTTCATGATCGAGGTGATCTCGACCGCTGCGGTACCTTCATCCTTCATGCGTCCCAGACGCAGGCAGCCTTGCAGCGCCAGGGTGATCTCGGTCTGCATGTCGGCCAGTTTCTTCTGGATCAGCTGGTTGGCAGCCAGCGGGCGACCGAACTGCTGACGGTCCAGGGTGTACTGGCGCGCGGTATGCCAGCAGGCTTCGGCAGCGCCCAGGGCGCCCCAGGAGATGCCGTAGCGGGCCGAGTTCAGGCAGGTGAACGGGCCTTTCAAGCCGCGCACATCGGGGAAGATGTTCTCTTCCGGCACGAACACGTTATCCATGACGATCTCACCGGTGATCGAAGCGCGCAGGCCGACCTTGCCGTGAATCGCCGGGGCACTGAGGCCTTCCCAGCCCTTTTCCAGCACAAAGCCACGGATATCACCGGCATCATCCTTGGCCCAGACCACGAACACATCGGCGATCGGGCTGTTGGTGATCCACATCTTGGCGCCCGTCAGACGGTAGCCACCATCGACCTTGCGCGCCCGAGTGATCATCGAGCCTGGGTCGGAACCATGGTTGGGCTCGGTCAGGCCGAAACAGCCGATCCATTCGCCACTGGCCAGCTTCGGCAGGTACTTCTGCTTCTGCGCTTCGGTACCGAACTCGTTGATCGGCACCATCACCAGCGACGACTGCACGCTCATCATCGAGCGGTAGCCCGAATCGATACGCTCCACCTCGCGGGCAATCAGGCCATAGCACACATAATTGAGGCCACTGCCGCCGTATTGCTCCGGGATGGTCGCGCCCAGCAGGCCGACTTCGCCCATCTCGCGGAAGATCGCCGGGTCCGTCTGTTCATGGCGGAACGCCTCCAGCACACGCGGTGCCAGCTTGTCCTGGGCGAACTGATAGGCGCTGTCGCGGACCATGCGCTCTTCTTCAGTGAGCTGCTGGTCGAGCAACAGCGGGTCGATCCAGTTGAAGCTTGCTTTACCGGCCATGTGCGGATTCCTCAAACGATGGGAAACGAATTGTTGTGATGCATTGATCCTAGGCCTGATCGGCCAGCGGAACAAACGAGGATTGCGCACGCTTTAGTGATATTTTCTCACTCCAGGAACAGCCAAACGCTGTATTGAACGGCCAACAAGTGAGGTTGACGTACATGCGCCGCAAGATCCCCAGCACCACCGCCCTGGTCTGCTTCGAAGCCGCGGCGCGCCATGAGAGCTTCACCAAGGCCGCCCACGAGTTGGCCCTGACCCAGGGCGCCGTCTGTCGGCAAATCGGCGGCCTGGAAGCCTTCCTCAATGTCGAGTTGTTTCGTCGCTCGCGCCGTGGCGTGAAACTGACCGAGGCCGGGTTGTCGTACAGTCGCCAGGTAGCGGCGCAATTGGATGCGGTCGAGCGCGATACCCTGTCGGTGATGCGCCAACAAGGCGCCAACGTGATCGAGTTGGCGGTGGTGCCCACCTTCGGCACGCAATGGTTGCTGCCACGCCTGAAGGACTTCCAGCAGCGCCATCCGGAGGTCACGGTCAACCTGACCAACCGCACCCGCCCGTTCCTGTTCGCCGACACCGCCTTCGACGCCGCCATCTATTTCGGCGACGCCGACTGGTCGGGCACCCAGGCCCACCGGCTGATGGGCGAGCACCCGATGCCGGTCTGCAGCCCGGCGCTGCTGGCCGGGCTGGATGGCCTCGACGCCCAGCGCATCGCCGAACTGCCGCTGCTGCAGCAGACCACCCGTCCCTACGCCTGGCGGCAGTGGTTCGACAGCCTGGACATGAGCATCGAGCGAGACATGGCCGGCCCACGTTATGAACTGTTCTCGATGCTGGCCCAGGCTGCCATGCACGAGATGGGCATCGCCCTGATCCCGCCATTCCTGATCCAGCGCGAGCTGCAGGAAGGCCGACTGGTGGTCGCTAACAGGCATGCCCTGGCCAGCGACAAGGCCTACCATCTGATGATCCCCGAGCGAAAGGTGGAGTCCGCCTCGCTACGGGCGTTCCGCGATTGGCTGGTGGCGCAGGCGCAGCAGTACACCGCCGAAAACAGCACCGGATCGAAATAAGCTGACTCCGTAGTCAATTATTTTTAACACCTACAGATATATGGATTTGTCGCAAATTCGTAAACTGTTCCGTTTATCCTGAAAAACGCATCAACCCTAGTGACTGCGCGGGTTTGCAGCGTTTCTGGCACAACTCAGCGAGCCGCGAACGAAAACAGCGGAAATATTTTCTATTTTTCTCCTAAGCTCCGAATAGCGCGTGCTTGACGGGCTGGAAACAAATTGTTGCGACATACGGTCACAGGGTGACTTGTAGTTTTGACTTCGTTTCGCTTCAGAACCGGTTGAAGGCCCCAAGGTTCGTCTGCAAAATGCCTCCCCGCCCCGGATTCGGCGGGGTCGTGCTCTACGACCGCCCAGCCGCACCAGCCGAAGTGCGCTGGTTCCTATAAAGACAAAAGGTCACCGCAGGAGACAAAGTCGTGCACATTGGTGTTCCTCTCGAGACGCAGACGGGTGAGACAAGGGTCGCCGCGACCCCGGAAACCATCAAGAAACTGGTTGGCCAGGGTCATCAGGTCACCGTGCAACGGGGAGCAGGGCTCAAGGCCAGCATTCCGGACAGTGCCTATGAGGCCGTGGGCGCCACATTGGGCGAAGCCGCCGACGCCTTTGGCGCGCAACTGGTGCTCAAGGTGGTCGCGCCCAATGACCAGGAACTGGCGCTGATCAACAGCAACAGCCTGCTGGCGGGCATGCTCAACCCGTTCAACAACGAACTGATCGCCAAGATGGCCGAGCGCGGCATCACCGCTTTCGCCCTGGAGGCGGCCCCCCGCACCTCGCGCGCGCAGAGCCTCGATGTGCTGTCGTCGCAGGCCAACATCGCCGGCTACAAGGCCGTGCTGCTGGCGGCCCATCACTACCCGCGCTTCATGCCCATGCTGATGACCGCCGCCGGTACCGTGAAGGCCGCCCGCGTGCTGATCCTCGGTGCCGGCGTGGCCGGCTTGCAGGCCATCGCCACGGCCAAGCGCCTGGGCGCGGTGATCGAGGCCTCCGACGTGCGTCCGGCGGTGAAGGAGCAGATCGAGTCCCTCGGCGCCAAGTTCATCGACGTGCCCTACGAAACCGACGAGGAGCGCGAGTGCGCCGAAGGCGTCGGCGGCTATGCCCGGCCGATGCCCGCCAGCTGGATGCAGCGCCAGGCCCAGGCCGTGCACGAGCGCGCCAGGCAGGCCGATATCGTCATCACCACCGCGCTGATCCCCGGGCGCAAGGCGCCGACCCTGCTCAGCGCCGAAACCGTGGCACAGATGAAACCCGGCTCGGTGGTCATCGACCTGGCCGCGGCCCAGGGCGGTAACTGCCCGCTGACCGTGGCCGACCAGGTAGTGATGGAGAACGGCGTGACCATTGTCGGCCCGACCAATCTGCCAGCCCAGCTCGGCGCCGACGCCTCGGCGTTGTACGCGCGCAACCTGCTGGACTTCATGAAGCTGCTGTTCGACAAGGACGGCAACCTGGTCATCAACCTCGAAGACGACATTGTCGCCGCGTGCCTGATGTGCCGCGACGGCCAGGTCGTGCGCAAGAACGGCTGAGGAGCACGACAATGGAAGACCTGCTGATTTCCCACGGCATCTACAACCTGATCATCTTCGTGCTGGCCATCTACGTGGGCTACCACGTGGTGTGGAACGTTACCCCGGCCCTGCACACCCCGCTGATGGCGGTCACCAACGCCATTTCCGCGATCGTCATCGTCGGCGCCATGCTGGCCGCGGCGCTGACCGTCACCCCGGCCGGCAAGGTCATGGGCACCCTGGCCGTGGCGCTGGCCGCAGTCAACGTGTTCGGTGGCTTCCTGGTCACCCGCCGCATGCTGGAAATGTTCAAGAAGAAAACCAAGAACGAGGCGCAGAAGTAAGCATGAGCATGAATCTGGTAACGCTTCTGTACCTGGTCGCCTCGGTCTGCTTCATCCAGGCGCTCAAGGGCCTTTCGCACCCGACCACCTCACGCCGTGGCAACCTGTTCGGCATGATCGGCATGGGTATCGCGATCCTCACCACGGTCGGCCTCATCTATAAGCTCGGCGCCGAGCTCGCCACGGCCGGCATCGGCTACGTGATCGTCGGCCTGCTGGTCGGCGGCACGGCCGGCTCGATCATGGCCAAGCGCGTCGAAATGACCAAGATGCCCGAACTGGTCGCCTTCATGCACAGCATGATCGGCCTGGCCGCGGTGTTCATCGCCATTGCCGCGGTGCTCGAGCCGCAGTCGCTGGGCATCGTTGCCACCATCAGCGACCCGATCCCCACCGGCAACCGCCTGGAACTGTTCCTTGGCGCGGCCATCGGTGCGATCACCTTCTCGGGTTCGGTGATCGCTTTCGGCAAGCTCTCGGGCAAGTACAAGTTCCGCCTGTTCCAAGGCGCACCGGTACAGTTCGCCGGCCAGCACAAGCTGAACCTGATCCTGGGCCTGGCCACTATCGCCCTGGGACTGCTGTTCACCTTCACCGGCCACTACAGCGCCTTCACCTTGATGTTGGCCCTGGCCTTCATCATGGGCGTGCTGATCATCATCCCGATCGGCGGCGCCGATATGCCGGTGGTGGTGTCGATGCTCAACAGCTACTCGGGCTGGGCGGCAGCGGGTATCGGCTTCTCGCTGAACAACTCGATGCTGATTATCGCCGGCTCCCTGGTGGGCTCCAGCGGTGCGATCCTCTCGTACATCATGTGCAAGGCGATGAACCGTTCGTTCTTCAACGTGATCCTCGGCGGTTTCGGTGGCGACACCGACACCAGCGCGGCGCAGGGTTCGAAGGAGCAACGCCCGGTGAAATCCGGTTCGGCCGACGACGCCACCTTCCTGCTGAGCAACGCCGACAGCGTGATCATCGTCCCTGGCTATGGCCTGGCGGTGGCCCGCGCCCAGCATGCGCTCAAGGAACTGACCGAGAAGCTGACCCACAACGGCGTGACCGTGAAGTACGCGATCCACCCGGTGGCAGGGCGCATGCCCGGGCACATGAACGTGCTGCTGGCCGAGGCCGAGGTGCCGTACGACCAGGTGTTCGAGATGGAAGACATCAACGCCGAGTTCGGCCAGGCCGACGTGGTCCTGGTGCTGGGCGCCAACGACGTGGTCAACCCGGCGGCGAAGAACGATCCAAAGTCGCCAATCGCCGGCATGCCGATCCTCGAGGCGTTCAAGGCCAAGACCATCATCGTCAACAAGCGCTCCATGGCCAGCGGCTATGCAGGCCTGGACAACGAACTGTTCTACCTGGACAAGACCATGATGGTGTTCGGCGACGCGAAGAAGGTCATCGAGGACATGGTCAAGGCGGTGGAGTAGATCCTCGGGCTACGCCCTGCGCACCAACAAACCCCGGGAAGCCATTCCCGGGGTTTGTCGCATTCGCATGATCCAGATCAACGGCTCTACTTCCGGGCCTCGCCTACGACCATGGTCGCGGGACGGCACGGGGGTAAATCTCTAGACTGCGCTTCCAGTAGCTTCAGTAGCCTGAGATAACAATCCATGTACCGTGATCGTATCCGCTTGTCCTCCCTGCACAGCAAGGTAATGAGTGCGGCTGATGCCGCTGGCCTGATCGAGGACGGCATGACCGTCGGCATGAGCGGCTTCACCCGCGCCGGCGAAGCCAAGGCCGTGCCTCACGCACTGGCCGAGCGCGCGAAACAGTCGCCGCTGAAGATCAGCCTGATGACCGGCGCCAGCCTGGGCAACGACCTCGACAAACAACTGACCGAGGCCGGCGTGCTGGCCCGACGCATGCCGTTCCAGGTCGACAGCACCCTGCGCAAGGCCATCAACGACGGCAAGGTGATGTTCATCGACCAGCACCTGTCGGAAACCGTCGAGCAACTGCGCAACAAGCAGCTGACCCTGCCGGACATCGCGGTCATCGAGGCGGTGGCAATCACCGAACAGGGCCACATCGTGCCAACCACCTCCGTCGGCAACTCGGCCAGCTTCGCGATCTTCGCCAAGCAGGTCATCGTCGAGATCAACCTGTCGCACAATGCCAACCTCGAAGGCCTGCACGACATCTACATCCCGACCTACCGCCCAACCCGTACACCGATCCCGCTGGTGAAAGTCGATGACCGCATCGGTAGCACCGCGATCCCGATCGACCCGGCCAAGATCGTCGGCATCGTCATCAGCGACCAGCCGGACTCGCCGTCCACCGTACTGCCACCGGACCACGAGACCCAGGGCATCGCCGACCACCTGATCACCTTCCTCAAGGGCGAAGTGGAGGCCGGGCGCATGAGCAACAACCTCGGCCCGCTGCAGGCCGGTATCGGCAGCATCGCCAACGCGGTGATGTGCGGCCTGATCGAGTCACCGTTCGAAAACCTGACCATGTACTCCGAAGTGCTGCAGGACTCGACCTTCGACCTGATCGACGCCGGCAAGCTGAGCTTCGCCTCGGGCAGCTCGATCACCCTGTCGAGCCGCCGCAACGCGGATGTGTTCGGCAATCTGGAGCGCTACAAAGACAAGCTGGTACTGCGCCCGCAGGAAATCTCCAACCACCCTGAAGTGGTCCGTCGCCTGGGGATCATCGGCATCAACACGGCGCTGGAGTTCGACATCTACGGCAACGTCAACTCGACCCACGTCTGCGGCACCAAGATGATGAACGGCATCGGTGGCTCGGGCGACTTCGCCCGCAACGCGCACCTGGCGATCTTCGTCACCAAGTCGATCGCCAAGGGCGGCGCGATTTCCAGCGTGGTGCCGATGGTCAGCCATGTCGACCACACCGAGCACGACGTGGACATCCTGGTGACCGAGGTGGGCCTGGCCGACCTGCGTGGCCTGGCGCCGCGCGAACGTGCCCGGGTGATCATCGACAACTGCGTGCACCCGGACTACCGCGCGGCGCTCAACGATTACTTCGAGCGCGCCTGCCAGCGTGGCGGGCATACCCCGCATATCCTGCGTGAAGCGCTGAGCTGGCACGAGAACCTGGAAGAGACCGGGCGCATGCTGGTCGGTTGATCATCTTCACGGTTTGAAATTGCTGGGGGCGCTTTGCGCCCCTTTTCGCGGCACAAGGCCGCTCCTACAGAAGACCGCGAACACCTGTAGGAGCGGCCTTGTGCCGCGAAAAGGCTGCATGGGATCTACAAGGTCTGCACCAGACCCGGACTCGGCACCTGCAGCAGGTACTCGATCAACGCCTCCACCGGCAACGGCCGGCTCACCAGGAACCCCTGCACCTGGTCGCAACCGAACGCCCGCAGCAGCGCCAGTTGCTCCTCGCTCTCCACCCCTTCGGCCACCACCTCCAGGTTGAGGTTGTGCGCCAGGTTGATCATCGCGTGCACCAGCTTGGCGTTCTCCTCGCGCTGCTCCATGCCGCCGACGAAGCTGCGGTCGACCTTGAGCAGGGTGATCGGCAGGCTGTTCAGGTGCACGAACGACGAGAAACCGGTCCCGAAATCGTCCAGCGAAAAACGCACCCCCAGGCGCCCCAAGGCGTCCATGGTCTGGCGCACCAGCTCGTTGCGCCGCATCACGGCGGTCTCGGTCAGCTCGAACTCCAGCCAGCGAGCATCGACGCCGTGCTCGACGATCAGCCGGCTCAGGGTGGCCAGCAACTGGCTGTCCTGGAACTGGCGGAAGCTCAGGTTCACCGCCATGTGCAGCGGTGCCAGGCCGCGCTCGCGCAGGGCCTGCATGTCGCTCAGGGCCCGGGAGATCACCCAGTAGCCCAACGGCACGATCAACCCGCTCTGTTCGGCCAGCGGCACGAATTCGCTCGGCGCCAGCAGACCGCGCTCTGGATGGTTCCAGCGCACCAGCGCTTCCAGACCGACGATACGGCCGTCGGCGAGATTGAGCCGCGGTTGATAGTGCAGCTCCAGCTCGTCACGACGCAGGGCGCGGCGCAGCTCGCTCTCCAGGTCGGCGAGGCTGCGGGCGTTGCGGTTGATTCGTTCGTTGAACACGTGAAAGGTGCAGCCTTGGCTGCCCTTGGCCTGGCGCATGGCAATGTGCGCATGCCACATCAACGGGTCGGCGCCGGCCTGGGCGCGGGCATGGGCGATTCCCAGGCTGCAGCCGAGCAGCAAGCTCTCGCCGTCGATCCAGTAGGGTTCGGTCAGCGCCTCGATGATCCGCTCGGCCATCCACTCGGCGCGGTTGGCGTCGCGGCGGGTGTCGATCAGCAAGGCGAACTCGTCGCTGCCCAGGCGCGCCAGCTGGTCGCCGGCTTCCAGCTGCTTCTTCAGGCGGGCGACCACCTGCAGGATCAAGCGGTCGCCGCCCTGGTGGCCAAGGGCGTCGTTGACATGACGGAAGTTGTCGAGGTCGAGATGACCGAGGGCCAGGCCTCGGCCGTCGTTCTCGGCCAGGCGCGCAGTCAGCAGGGCCTGGAAGCCCTGGCGGTTGGCGATGCCGGTCAACGGGTCCTGCTCGGCCAGGCGCTGCAAGGTAGCCACCAGCACGCCGCGTTCGCGGACATGGCGCAGGGAGCGGCGCAAGGTATCGGTGCTCAATTGCGCCAGCACCAGCCAGTCGCTCACCCCCACCGGGGCACTGCCTGGCTCCTGCTCCAGCAGCAGAATGGTCGGCAGCTCGCAACGCCCCGGCGCCGGCTGCAAGGCCGGCGTGGCCAGGACCACCGCCTGGCGGTCATGGGCGAACAGGCTGTCCACCGCCGCCCAGTTCGGCGCGGTCAGCAGCACGACGCTGCCGTCCATCGGCTGCAGGCAATCGCGCAACTGCGCGGCCCATTCCGGCTCATCGGCCAACAGCAGCAAACGCAGGGGTTCGACAGGCGTGGACAAGCGGGCTCCTTAAGGCATGGACGGTGGAACGGCGAGCGCGAGCAATCCTACCCGAATAAGTGAAAATGATTTTCACTTTTAATCATTGCCTGTCCCTGGCCGCCATCCCGACGCAATCTGACGTGCATCCTGCGCGAAAGTAGCAGAAGCGGCAAATCCGATTCGCGCCCTGCATCACACTGTCAGACGGTCGCGCATTAAAGGCCCCATGCCTGCTAGAATGCGCGGCTATTTTCTGGTGACCCCCGGTTTCTAGCATGTCCCGACTCAATCCCCGGCAACAGGAAGCCCGAGACTACGTCGGCGGCCCTCTTTTGGTGCTCGCCGGTGCAGGCTCCGGCAAGACCAGCGTGATCACGCGCAAGATTGCCCACCTTATCCAGAACTGCGGCATCCGCGCCCAGTACATCGTCGCCATGACCTTCACCAACAAGGCCGCGCGCGAGATGAAGGAGCGGGTCGGCACCCTGCTGCGCCCGGGGGAAGGCCGGGGCCTGACCGTGTGTACCTTCCACAACCTGGGCCTGAACATCATCCGCAAGGAGCACGAGCGCCTGGGCTACAAGCCGGGGTTCTCGATCTTCGACGAGTCCGACATCAAGGCGTTGCTGTCGGACATCATGCAGAAGGAATACTCCGGCGACGACGGCATCGACGAGATCAAGAACATGATCGGTGCCTGGAAGAACGACCTGATCCTGCCGCCCGAAGCCCTGGAAAAAGCCCGCAACCCGCGCGAGCAGACCGCCGCCATCGTCTACACCCACTACCAGCGCACGCTCAAGGCGTTCAACGCGGTGGACTTCGACGACCTGATCCTGCAACCGGTCAAGCTGTTCCAGGAGCACCCCGATGTGCTCGAGCGCTGGCAGAACCGCGTGCGCTACCTGCTGGTGGACGAATACCAGGACACCAACGCCAGCCAGTACCTGCTGGTGAAGATGCTGATCGGCATGCGCAACCAGTTCACCGTGGTTGGCGACGACGACCAGTCGATCTATGCCTGGCGTGGCGCGCGCCCGGAAAACCTGATGCTGCTCAAGGAGGACTACCCCTCCCTGAAAGTGGTGATGCTCGAGCAGAACTACCGCTCCACCAGCCGCATCCTGCGCTGCGCCAACGTGCTGATCGCCAACAACCCCCACGAGTTCGAGAAGCAACTGTGGAGCGAGATGGGCGTGGGCGACGAGATCCGCGTGATCCGTTGCAAGAACGAGGAAGCCGAGGCCGAACGCGTGGCCATGGAGATCCTCACCCTGCACCTGCGCACCAACCGGCCGTACAGCGACTTCGCCATCCTCTACCGGGGCAACTACCAGGCCAAGCTGATCGAACTGAAGCTGCAGCACCACCAGGTGCCGTATCGCCTGTCGGGCGGCAACAGCTTCTTCGGCCGCCAGGAGGTCAAAGACCTGATGGCCTACCTGCGCCTGCTGGTGAACCCGGACGACGACAACGCCTACCTGCGGGTGATCAACGTGCCGCGCCGCGAGATTGGCTCGACCACCCTGGAAAAGCTCGGCAACTATTCCACCGAGCGCGGCATCTCGATGTACGCCGCCAGCGAGGAGCTGGGCCTGGGCGAGCACCTGGACGCGCGCTACACCGAGCGCCTGCAGCGCTTCAAGCACTGGCTCGACGGGGTACGCCACAAGGTCGCCCTGGAAGACCCGATCGCCACGCTGCATGAGATGATCCGCGACATCGACTACGAGAACTGGATCCGCCAGCAGACCGCCAGCGACAAGGCCGCGGAGTTCCGTATCAGCAACGTCTGGTTCCTGGTCGAAGCGTTGAAGAACACCCTCGAGAAGGACGAAGAGGGTGACATGACCATCGAGGACGCCATCGGCAAGCTGGTGCTGCGCGACATGCTCGAGCGCCAGCAGGAAGAAGAAGAGAACGCCGAGGGCGTGCAGATGATGACCCTGCACGCCTCCAAAGGCCTGGAGTTCCCCTACGTGTTCATCATGGGCATGGAGGAGGAAATCCTCCCGCACCGCTCGAGCATCGAGGCCGACACCATCGAGGAAGAACGTCGCCTGGCCTACGTGGGCATCACCCGCGCACGCCAGACCCTGGCCTTCACCTTCGCCGCCAAGCGCAAGCAGTACGGCGAAATCATCGACTGCACCCCGAGCCGGTTCCTCGACGAACTGCCGCCGGACGACCTGGCCTGGGAAGGCCTGGACGATGCGCCCGTGGAAGTGAAAGCCGCGCGCGGCAACAACGCCCTGGCCGATATCCGGGCAATGCTCAAACGCTGATCAACCATTACTCTTTAACTTTGCCGCTTATTGCGGCCACCTTTGTTACATCGGAGACACACAGTGGAAGCACTGCAGCAGAAGATTCGCGAAGAAGGCATCGTGCTTTCCGACCAGGTACTCAAAGTCGATGCGTTTCTCAACCACCAGATCGACCCGGCGCTGATGCAGCTGATCGGTGACGAGTTCGCCCGCCTGTTCGCCGATTCTGGCGTGACCAAGATCGTCACCATCGAAGCCTCGGGCATCGCCCCGGCGGTGATGACCGGCCTGAAGCTCGGCGTGCCGGTGATCTTCGCCCGCAAGCACCAGTCGCTGACCCTGACCGAAAACCTGCTGACGGCCTCGGTGTACTCCTTCACCAAGCAGACCGAGAACACCGTGGCCATTTCCCCGCGCCACCTCAACAGCAGCGACCGCGTGCTGGTGATCGACGACTTCCTGGCCAATGGCAAAGCGTCGCAGGCGCTGATCTCGATCATCAAGCAAGCCGGTGCGACCGTGGCCGGCCTGGGTATCGTCATCGAGAAGTCGTTCCAGGGCGGCCGTGCCGAGCTGGACAGCCAAGGCTATCGCGTCGAATCGCTGGCCCGGGTCAAGTCGCTGGAAGGTGGCGTGGTGACCTTCATCGAGTAAAGCCTTGCGCATACCCTGTAGGAGCGGCCTTGTGTCGCGAAAGGGCCGCAATGCGGCCCCGGCGATCTGTGCATGAACGCTGAAATCCTGGGGCCGCTACGCGCCCCTTTCGCGACACAAGGCCGCTCCTACAGGGGGCCGGGAATGCCCGGCATCATCGCGTCGCCTGAAGCGCCGCCAGCAGCAACCGCTGATACAACTCCTCCTTCAAACCCTGCGGGTCATCCAGCCGCATCCGCGCCAACTGTGCCGCATACCCCTCGGGCCCCGGCGCATCCAGTGCCGCCTTGCCCAGCTCCAAGACCTCGCTCAGCTTGAACTTGCTCTTGAGCCAGTTCAGCGCCCGCAACAAATCCCGCTCTTCTGCCGTGAAATCAGCCCCCAGTGGATACTCCGGGAACAACCGTGCATGCCGAGCCCGAACAGTCTCGAGCCGCTCAGGCGTGTTATCCATGAACCGCGCATCCAGCTCGAAGTCCTTGGCCAACTTGCCCGCGCCCTTGGCCTGCTCCATCAGCTCGCGCTGAAAACGTGAATCACTGATCGCCAGCAACCGCGCAATCACCTCGCTGTCGGTCTGCCCGCGCAAGTCGGCGATGCCGTACTCGGTGATCACGATGTCCCGCAGGTGTCGGGGGATGGTGCAGTGGCCGTAGGTCCAGTAAAGATTCGAGGTCACTTCGCCACCGGTCTCGCGCCAGCTGCGCAGCAACAGGATCGAGCGACCACCCTCCAGCGCATGCCCCTGGGCGACGAAATTGTATTGCCCGCCCACACCGCTGAGCACCCGACCATCCTCGAGCTGGTCGGCAACCCCAGCACCTAGCAAGGTCATGCCGAACACCGTGTTGACGAAGCGCGCATCCCGACGCTGACGACGCTTGCGCTCCTCCTGGCCGTAAAGCTCGTTGATGAAGCTGATGGCGCTCATGGCGAACCGTGCGCGTTGTTCCAACGGCATCTCTCGCAGACGCTGGTAGAACGCCCGTGGCCCGAGAAAGAACCCACCATGGATCAGCACGCCCTGCTCGTCGGCAGGGCGACGTATCACCCCGGCCTCGGCCAGCACCAGCAGGCCGTTGACGAACATCTCGCTGCAGCCGTACAGCCCCTGGGCGAAGGTATCCAGCCCCCCTTCCCGCTCGATCAGCGCCCGCCATGGGTCGATATCCAGTTCATCGAGCAGCGCACGATAGCCTTCGTTGTCGCCCTGGCGCGCCAGCAGCGCCGCCGTTATCGCATCACCCATGGCACCGATGCCGATCTGCAAAGTGCCACCGTCGCGTACCAGGGCGCTGGCATGCAGGCCGATGCAATGGTCCTGGGTGCTCACCGGCATGTTCGGCGTGGAGAACAGCCGACGGCGTTCGGGCTGGTCGATCAGCAGATCGAACTGCTCCAGACTTAGCTCAGCGTCCCCGGGCATGTAGGGCAATTGTTCGTGGACCTGGCCGAGCACCAGGATGGTTTCACCCGCGGCACGGCGTCGAGCGATCATCGGCAGCAGGTCGAGGGTGATGTCGGGGTTGCAGGCCAGGCTCAAGTGGTCGGGCCGCTCGGAAGTGGCCGCCACCAATTGCGCGATCAGGTTCAGGCCCTTGGCATTGATGTCGCGGGCCGCGTGGCTGTAGTTGCTGCTGACATAGTCCTGCTGCGCCGCGTCGCTGTGTAGCAGGCTGCCGGGTTGCATGAAGAACTGCTCGACGCGGATGTTGGGCGGGAGCCGGTCGGCACGCAGGTCGGCCAGGTAGGTGAGTTCTTCGTAGTCGGCGAACACACGCTCGATGAAGGGTTCGATAAAGCGCCGTTGCAAGCCATCGCCCAGAGATGGACGGCCCAACGACAGGGCAGTGTAGATGGTCAACCGACGCTCAGGCAGCTCACTCACCCGGGCATACAAGGCATTGACGAAGGCATTGGGCTTGCCCAAGCCCAGGGGAAGGCCCATATGGATATGGGCAGGGAGCCGTGACAGGGTCTGCTCGACAGCCTGATCAATGGAGCAGAGGTACATCTCGGCCTCCTGAGTCGTCCATGGGTTCAGGGGTTGGACAGTGGTCCATTCGGGTTGGTTGCAGGCTCCGACCTCATTCCGGTCGAGTGATCAATTATATACCACGCCTGCCAGGGACCGGTGTAAGTACTCAAGGGATGGCTCAGATCCCTTGAAAACTTGAGACCTGAATATTTTGCAAACTCTACATACTTAGCGTTGAAATGCATGGGCCCCACGATTTCTTTCCGCACGACAAGAAACTCTAATGCAGGCTCAAGGAACACCAGCACACCTGAAGAGTACTGTTTATAATGCACTTCAGGCACAAGAATTTCAGGCTGCCGCATAAACACTCCGTAGACATACCCTCCGTCACTGGAATTTCTAGCGTAGTGCAAGGCCTTTTCAAAGTCTGGCGTAGTATAGAAACCAGGCCCATTAGCTTGCCTTTCCGAAAACGCCAACGACACCCGATTTTTCAATGAGTGCTCATTTGCCTTATCGCTTCCATGTAGAGAAATCAACTTCAGCGGCAACGAATTCTGACCTGCACGAGAAGCATCCATTACATCCGGTGCCTGCCGAAAAAATCTTTCGAAAGCGCTAAAAAAGTTACGCTCCTTGGTGTGACCACTTGGGTCGCGATGGTTTACAGGATCCCCCAGGCAGTATGCATACGCATTCAAGCCACCCCGTGAAAATTGGCTCAGGGAGTCTGGGCTACTGAAGCGCATCAGCGTTGGATTAAATGCTCGATAGCCATTACCCAAAAGATAATGACCGGTTATCGGCTCTAGTCGCTCGCCATTAAAACCAAGGACAATTGTCAGCTCAGGGCGATAGCCGTAAGGTGGGAAGGCGAAGTTCTGGGGTAAACAGCAGGGGCTGATTCTAGTGAGCGCCGAACGCTGCTGAGCCACGGCTAATAATGTACTAACTCTTTTGTCGACCATCATGACGCACCCTCTGCCTCGGTGGGGTGCATTATTATCAGCACCACGCCTGAAACAGAGAACTGGCAAAAATACCAGGCATCGGCCTATCGGACTACATGTGCAAAAAACAAAGCCCACCAAAATAGGCGGGCCTCGTGTATTTCATTTATGGCTCACAGCCCGGACATCTTCTTGATCGCACCCTTCAGGTCGTCATCCGAGCAATCGGCGCAGGTGCCCTTCGGCGGCATGGCGTTGATACCGGTGATGGCCTTGGCCAGGATGCCATCGAGGCCGCCCTGATGATCGGCGCGTTCTTTCCACGCCGCGGTGTCACCGATCTTCGGTGCGTTCAGCAGGCCAGTGCCATGGCAAGCGTTGCAATGCTTGGCGATGATTTCGTCCGGTGTCTTGGCGCCGCCGCCGCCAGCAGTGGCGGCCACTTCCATGCCCTTGCATTCCTGGCCCTGGACGCACACCTGGCCGACCGGCTCGAGCCGCTTGGCGATGTCGTCGTTGGTTGCAGCGGTTGCGCTCATTGCCCAAAGGGCGAATACAGCTGCTGGTACGGCCAGCATCTTCTTGATTTGGTTCACGCGAACACCCTCATGGTGGCTAATCACGCCCGCGGCCACGGAATTGCGAGCGTTGAAAAGTATAGCGGGAACCCGGAAGGCGTGAAACGACCACACTCTGGGAAAGGGTATTGGCGAATCAATGCACTGCGCTGGATCAAAAGTTCGACGGGGTGGCGGCGCTGATCAGCCGGGCCGGTTCCTCGAACGGATTGCGGAAGCGGTGCGGACGGGTGCTTTCGAAGTAGTAACTGTCGCCGGCCTCGAGGATGAAGATCTCGGTGCCGACCACCAGCTCCAGGCGGCCTTCGAGGAGGATGCCGGTCTCTTCGCCGTCGTGGGTGAGCATTTCGGCGCCGGTATCGGCACCCGGCGGGTAGACTTCGGTCAGGAACGCAATGGCGCGATTGGGGTGCGACTTGCCGACCAACTTCATGGTCACCGCGCCATCGGAGATGTCGATCAGCTCATGGGCCTTGTAGACGATCTGGGTCGGGCTTTCCGGCGCCAGCTCGACCGAGAAGAACTCGACCATCGACATGGGGATACCGCTGAGCACCTTGCGCAGGGAGCTGATGGAGGGGCTCACGCTGTTCTTCTCGATCATCGAGATGGTGCTGTTGGTCACCCCCGCGCGCTTGGCGAGTTCGCGCTGGGACAGGCCCTTGAGCTTGCGGATGGCTTGCAGTCGTTCACCGACGTCCAAAGCGGGAGCCTCCTGAAACGGTCGAGGTGGGGGAAGTGTGAACGATATGATGGCAATGCCGTTCAGTATTTACAACACACAGCCCCGCAGCCTGTCCGCTTCAGCGCCTTATTCGCCGATATAGTCCAGTGGCACGCGCTTGAGATTGCAGAAGATCTGGTACGGAATGGTCCCGGCCTGCATCGCCACATCGCTGGCCAGCACCTGCTTGCCCCACAACTCGACCGGGCTGCCGACGGTGGCCTCGGGCACCTCGGTGAGGTCGACGCAGAGCATGTCCATCGATACCCGGCCGATCAATTGAGTGCGCTTGCCGGCCACCACCACCGGGGTGCCGGTCGGCGCCTGGCGCGGGTAGCCATCGGCGTAACCCATGGCAACCACGCCGACCCGGGTCGGCCGCGGGCTGACGAACTTGGCGCCGTAGCCCACCGGTTCGCCAGCGGGCAGCTCGCGCACGCTGATGATCCGCGATTGCAGGGTCATCACCGGCTGCAGGCGGGCAGCCTCGGCCTGCGGCACTTCGAAGGGCGTGGCGCCGTAGAGCAGGATGCCCGGGCGGACCCAGTCGCTCTTGATGTTCGGCCAGCCAAGTACCGCCGGCGAGTTGCGCAGGCTGCACTCGGCGGCCAGGCCCTGGCGGGCGGCCTCGAACACCGCGACCTGCTGTTCGGTGGCAGCCGCGTCCAGCTCGTCGGCTCGGGCGAAGTGGCTCATCAGCACGATGCGTGACACCTTGCCGCTGGCCAACAGGCGCTGGTAGGCGTCGTGGTAGTCCTTGGGGTGCACGCCGACCCGGTGCATGCCGGTGTCCATCTTCAGCCAGATGGTCAGCGGCTTGTGCACCTGGTTTTTCTCGATCGCTTCGAGCTGCCATGGCGAATGCACCACGCACCACAGGTCATGCTCGGCAATCAGCGCCAGCTCGCCAGCCTCGAAGAACCCTTCGAGCAGCAATACGGGGGCCTTGATGCCCGCCGCGCGCAGTTCCAGCGCTTCCTCGATGCAGGCCACGGCAAAGCCGTCGGCCTCGGTTTCCAGGGCCAGGGCGCAGCGCACCGCGCCATGGCCGTAGGCATCGGCCTTGACCACGGCCAAGGCCTTGGCGCCGGTCAGCTCACGAGCGAGGCGGTAGTTGTGACGAAGGGCTTGGAGGTCGATCAGGGCACGGGCGGGACGCATGGCGGCAGCCTTCTGGCAATTCTGGTTATGTAGAAATCCCCGGCGCGGCGGATGGGGGTAGGTACCCACCGCGCCGGGGTGAGGGAACAGTGTCGACTTTTTCGCGGGTAAACCCGCTCCCACAGGAATTGTGCTGCCCGTGTGGGAGCGGGTTTACCCGCGAAAGGGCCGGCGCAGACGCCCGCTTACTGGTGCGCGGGGGCCGGCTGGCCGTGCTTGGCGATCTCGCGGCTGTTGCCATAACGCGAGATATCCAGGCCTTCAGCGCTGATCTGCGGCTTCTTGCGCGCGATCAGGTCGGCCAGCAGGCGACCGGAACCGCAGGCCATGGTCCAACCCAGGGTGCCGTGACCGGTGTTGAGGAACAGGTTACGGAACGCGGTGGCACCGACAATTGGGGTACCGTCCGGGGTGGCCGGGCGCAGGCCGGTCCAGAAGCTCGCCTGGCTCAGGTCGCCGCCGCGAGGATAAAGGTCGTTGACAATCATCTCCAGCGTTTCGCGTCGGCGCGGGTTCAGCGACAGGTCAAAACCGGCGATTTCAGCCATGCCGCCAACGCGGATGCGGTTATCGAAACGGGTGATGGCGACCTTGTAGGTCTCATCGAGGATGGTCGAGGTCGGGGCCATGTCGCCATTGGTGATCGGCACGGTCAGCGAATAACCCTTCAGCGGGTACACCGGTGCCTTGATACCCAGCGGCTTGAGCATCTGTGGCGAATAGCTGCCCAGCGCCAGCACGTAGCGGTCGGCGGTTTCCAGCTTGCCGTCGATCCACACGCCATTGATGCGATCACCGGCGAAGTCCAGGCGCTGGATGTCCTGGCCGAAGCGGAACTCGACGCCGAGCTTGATGGCCATGTCGGCGAGCTTGGTAGTGAACAGCTGGCAGTCGCCGGTCTGGTCATTGGGCAGGCGCAGGGCGCCGGCCAGGATGTCCTTGACGCCGGCCAGGGCCGGTTCGACGCGGGCGATGCCGTCGCGATCAAGCAACTCGTAAGGCACGCCGGACTGCTCGAGCACGGCGATGTCCTTGGCCGCGGCATCCATCTGGGCCTGGGTGCGGAACAGCTGGGTGGTGCCCAGGCTGCGGTTTTCGTAGGCAATGCCGGTTTCGGCGCGCAGTTCGTCGAGGCAGTCGCGGCTGTACTCGGACAGACGCACCATGCGCTCCTTGTTCACCGCGTAGCGGCTGGCCGTGCAGTTGCGCAACATCTGCGCCATCCACAGGTACTGGTCGACGTCGCCGGTCAGCTTGATGGCCAGGGGCGCGTGGCGCTCGAGCAGCCACTTGATGGCCTTGAGCGGCACGCCTGGGGCGGCCCAGGGCGAGGCATAGCCGGGCGAGATCTGGCCGGCGTTGGCAAAGCTGGTTTCCATGGCCACCGCCGGCTGGCGATCGACCACCGTCACCTCGAAACCTTGTCGGGCCAGATAGTAGGCACTGGCGGTTCCGATGACACCGCTACCAAGTACCAGCACTCGCATTGTTCATCCCTCGCACGCGGCTCGCCGCAGTCTTTTGTTGATATGGCATGGATGCGCGCATTGTATGAACTAGAGCCCAGTGCAATTCACTATATAAACGCCTATATTTGGCGAGAATTCTCGGCAATATCGCCTTTCACGGAGGGGCATCCCCTATGAGAACCCAGCACCAGAGCAAGCGTGAACTGGACAAGATCGACCGCAACATCCTGCGGATCCTGCAGAATGACGGGCGCATCTCGTTCACCGAACTGGGCGAGAAAGTCGGGCTGTCCACCACACCCTGCACCGAGCGCGTACGGCGCCTTGAGCGCGAGGGGATCATCATGGGCTACAACGCCCGCCTCAACCCGCAGCACCTGAAGGGCAGCCTGCTGGTGTTCGTCGAGATCAGCCTGGATTACAAGTCCGGCGACACCTTCGAGGAGTTCCGCCGCGCGGTGCTCAAGCTGCCCCACGTGCTGGAGTGCCACCTGGTGTCGGGTGACTTCGACTACCTGGTGAAAGCTCGCATTTCCGAGATGGCCTCGTACCGCAAGCTGCTCGGCGACATCCTGCTCAAGCTGCCCCATGTGCGCGAATCGAAGAGCTACATCGTGATGGAAGAAGTGAAAGAGAGCCTGTGCCTGCCGATCCCGGACTGAGACCTCAGACCAGCACTTGACGGGTCGTGGCGATGAACTGGTGGACCAGTTGCTCGGCCGCCGGCTCGATAGGCTGCGCCGGCCCTCGGCCACGGGGGCAGGCCAGGCGCGGCGTGGTGCCGAACAGGCGGCAGATCATCGGGCGCTCGTCATACACCGTGCAGCCGTGCGGCCCCAGGTGTACGCAGTCCAGGCGTTCAAGGGCAGCTTCCTGCTCGGCCTGGGTCTTGCGCGGCAAGCGGGCCATTTCTTCAGCGGACGTAGTGACCGGGCCGCAGCAGTCATGGCAGCCAGGCTCGCACTCGAACGAGGGGATGAGTTCACGCAGGAAGTGGATCTTGTGGCGGTTGCAGGACATGACAAGGTACGAATCAAAGGATCTGCATGGATTATAAGCCCATTCGCGGGTAAACCCGCTCCCACAGGATCCTCGCTACCCTCGCTGGTTGCCCCGGCGCGAAAGCAGAGCTTATCCTCGCCACCTCCCTCCATTCGCTCAGGGCCGTCTCAATGATCCACAGCGCGCAGCACGCCGCCTCCTACTATGCCGCCAGCAGCGCGCCCCATCCCGATCATCCCTTCCTGCAAGGTGAACACAGCGCCGACGTGTGCATCGTCGGTGGTGGCTACTCAGGCCTGAACACCGCCATCGAGCTGGCCGAACGTGGCCTTTCGGTGATCCTCCTCGAAGCGCGCAAGATCGGCTGGGGTGCCAGCGGGCGCAACGGCGGCCAGCTCATTCGCGGGGTCGGCCATGGCCTGGAGCAGTTCCTCCCGGTGATCGGCGCGGACGGTGTGCACAGCCTGAAACTGATGGGCCTGGAGGCCGTGGAAATCGTCCGCGAGCGTATCGAACGCCATGCGATCGACTGCGACCTCACCTGGGGTTATTGCGACCTGGCCAACAAACCCGCCGAGCTGCAAGGTTTTGCCGAGGACGCCGAGGAACTGCGCAGCCTGGGCTACCGCCACGAACTGCGCCTGGTGCAGCCCGGCGACCTGCATACGGTGGTGGGCTCCGATCGCTACGTCGGCGGCCTGATCGACATGGGCTCCGGTCACCTGCACCCGCTCAACCTGGCGCTGGGCGAAGCCGCCGTGGCCAGCCGCCTGGGTGTGCGCCTGTTCGAGCAGTCGCAAGTCAGCCGTATCGAGTACGGCCCTGAAGTGAAGGTGCATACCGCGCAAGGCCGGGTACGCGCCAAGACCCTGGTGCTGTGCTGCAACGCCTATCACAACGACCTCAACCGCGAGCTGGGCGGCAAGGTGCTGCCAGCCGGCAGCTATGTCATCGCCACCGAGCCGTTGGGCGCGGAACGCGCACGCCAGCTGCTACCGCAGAACATGGCGGTGTGCGACCAGCGCGTGGCGCTGGACTATTACCGGTTGTCGGCCGACCACCGTCTGCTGTTCGGCGGAGCCTGCCACTATTCCGGGCGCGACCCCAGGGACATCGCCGCCTACATGCGGCCGAAGATGCTCAAGGTGTTCCCGCAACTGGCCGATGTGCGCATCGATTACCAATGGGGCGGCATGATCGGCATCGGCGCCAACCGCCTGCCGCAGATCGGCCGCCTGGCCAGCCAGCCCAACGTCTATTACGCCCAGGCCTATTCCGGCCATGGACTCAACGCCACCCACCTGGCCGGGCGCCTGCTCGGCGAGGCTATCAGCGGCCAGCAAAGTGGTCGTTTCGATCTGTTCGCCAAGGTGCCGCACACCACCTTCCCCGGCGGCAAGTTGCTGCGCTCGCCGCTGCTGGCACTGGGGATGCTTTGGTACCGGCTCAAAGAACTGGTTTAAGTCGAATTCAGCACGCCCCTGTAGGAGCGGCCTTGTGCCGCGAAAGGGCTGCAGGGCAGCCCCAGCAATATATGCATTAAGCTGAAGCCTGGGGGCCGCTTTGCGGCCCTTTCGCGACACAAGGTCGCTCCTACAGGAGATCGGCTCAGTCCTTCCAGAACGGTTTACGCCCTTCCCGCCACGCCTGCTCCCAGGTCAGTCCGATATCGCGCAACTGCCGATCATCCAGTTGTAGCAGTGCCCTGCGGGTGCGCCAGCGGTGCAGCATCAGGCCCCAACGGCCCAGGTCCGCGAGCGGGTCGTAGACCTGGACCCGCTGCCCCGCCTCCAGCTCCTTGGCCAACAGCTGCACACGCACATCGCTCATGCCACCCATCACCGCGCTCTCCCATTCAGTAGATACCGTGGCAACAGCATGCACGCTCAAACCGTTGACAATACAGATCCAACAGCGGCCTATTATTTCCATACAGAATTGGCAAAAAGTGCGTTGAATGCAGTATTTTCCGAGCATCTGTATCGGTCCAAGCCTGAACAAGCCGCAGGAGTATGCCGTGACCCTCTACCTCAACCTGGCCGAACTGCTCGGTGCCCGCATCGAACAAGGCCTCTACCGCCCCGGCCAGCGCCTGCCCTCGGTGCGCGCCCTGAGCGTGGAGCACGGCGTCAGCCTGAGCACCGTGCAGCAGGCCTACCGCCTGCTGGAGGACAACGGCCTGGTCTCGCCACGCCCTAAATCCGGCTATTTCGTCGCCGAGGACCGGCAGCTCCCGGCACTGCCCGACATCAGCCGCCCCGCCCAGAGGCCTGTGGATATTTCCCAGTGGGAACAGGTGCTGGAGCTGGTACGGGCCACCCCGCGCCCCGATGTGATCCAGCTCGGCCGCGGCATGCCTGATGTCGACAGCCCCACGCTCAAGCCGCTGCTGCGCAGCCTGGCGCAGATCAGCCGGCGCATGGACATGCCCGGCCTGTACTACGACAACATCCACGGCAACGCCCAGCTGCGCGAGCAGATCGCCCGGCTGATGCTCGACTCCGGCTGCCGCCTGGGCCCGGCCGACCTGGTGGTGACCACCGGCTGCCACGAGGCGCTGTCGTGCAGCATCCGCGCGGTGTGCCAGCCCGGCGATATCGTCGCGGTCGACTCGCCCAGCTTCCACGGCGCCATGCAGACCCTCAAGGGCCTGGGCATGAAGGCCCTGGAGATCCCCACCGACCCGCTCACCGGGATCAGCCTGGAAGCCCTGGAACTGGCACTGGAACAGTGGCCGATCAAGCTCATCCAGATCACCCCCAACTGCAACAACCCGCTGGGCTACATCATGCCCGAGGCGCGCAAGAAGGCCTTGCTGACCCTGGCCCAACGCTACGACGTGGCCATTCTGGAAGACGATGTGTATGGCGACCTGGCCTACACCTACCCGCGCCCGCGCACCCTCAAGTCGTTCGACGACGACGGCCGGGTGCTGCTGTGCAGTTCGTTCTCCAAGACCCTCGCCCCGGGCCTGCGGGTCGGCTGGGTGGCGCCGGGGCGTTACCTGGAGCGGGTGCTGCACATGAAGTACATCAGCACCGGCAGCACCGCCTGCCAGCCGCAGCTGGCGATTGCCGACTTCATCGCCGAGGGCCATTACCAACCGCACCTGCGGCGCATGCGCAACCAGTACCAGCGCGGCCGCGACCTGATGTGCGACTGGGTGACCCGCTATTTCCCGCCCGGCACGCGCGCCAGCCGCCCCCAGGGCGGCTTCATGCTGTGGGTGGAATTGCCGGAAAGTTTCGATACGCTACGCCTGAACCGCGCTTTACTGGAACAAGGCGTGCAGATCGCCGTCGGCAGTATCTTCTCGGCCTCGGGCAAGTACCGAAACTGCCTGCGCATGAACTTCGCCGCCCGGCCCACGGCGCAGGTCGAAGCCGCCGTGCGCAAGGTCGGTGAAACCGCCCTTCGTCTACTGGATGCCGAACGCACCGACGGGTAACTTTGCGCCGCCTGCCACGGTCCAACCCCATAAGCCCTTGCCGCACAGGACGATCCACCCTTGAGACTCCAGCGAGCCCTGCCTCTGCTGCTGGCGCTGCAGCTCGGCCTGGCGGGCTGTGCCAGCGTCGGCACGCCCCGTGAAGTCAGCCAGGCCCTGCCAGCCAGCGACTCGGCGTTCGGGCGCTCGGTGCAGCGCCAGGCCGCGCCCTATCAGGGGCGTTCGGGCTTTCGCCTGCTGCCCAACAGCAACGAGGCATTCCGCGCCCGCGCCGAACTGATCCGCAACGCCCAGGCCAGCATCGACCTGCAGTACTACATCGTCCACGACGGCCTCAGCACCCGCGCGCTGGTACACGAGCTGCTACGCGCCGCCGACCGCGGCGTGCGCGTGCGCATCCTGCTCGACGACACCACCAGCGATGGCCTGGACAGCCTGATGGGCACCCTCGCCGCCCATCCCAACATCCATATCCGCGTGTTCAACCCCCTGCAACTGGGGCGCAGTACCGGGGCGACCCGTGCCGTCGGCCGACTGTTCAACCTGTCGCGCCAGCACCGGCGCATGCACAACAAGCTGTTCCTGGTGGACAACAGCATGGCCATCGTCGGCGGTCGCAACCTGGGCGACGAATACTTCGACGCCGAGCCCAACCTCAACTTCACCGACATCGACCTGCTGGGCGTGGGGCCGGTGGCCGAACAGCTCGGACACAGTTTCGACCAGTACTGGAACAGCGCCCTGAGCCGGCCAATCGGCGACTTCCTCTGGCGCCAGCCCGACACCAACGACCTGTTCGCCAGCCGCCAGCGCCTGGAGGTGTCGCTGGCCGAAGCACGCACCCGACGCAAGGCCCTGTACGACCGGCTCATGGCCTACCAGACCGAACCGCGCCTGGGCATCTGGCGCAACGAGCTGATCTGGGCCCACGGCCAGGCACTGTGGGACGCTCCGAGCAAGGTGCTGGCCGACGACGAGCCAGACCCGCAACTGCTGCTGACCCAGCAACTGGCCCCGGACCTGAACAACGTGCACAAGGAGCTGATCCTGGTGTCGGCCTATTTCGTGCCGGGCGAGCCGGGCCTGCTGTACCTCACCAGCCGTGCCGACGCCGGCACCTCGGTCAAGCTACTGACCAACTCGCTGGAGGCCACCGACGTGCCGGCGGTGCACGGTGGCTATGCCCCATACCGCCGCGCCCTGCTCGAACATGGCGTGCAACTGTACGAACTACGCCGACAGCCAGGCGCCCCTCGGCTGCGCCTGGGTTTTCATGGCAGCTCCGACTCGAGCCTGCACAGCAAGGCCATGGTCTTCGACCGGCGCAAGACCTTCATCGGCTCGTTCAACTTCGACCCGCGCTCGGTGCTGTGGAACACCGAAGTCGGCGTGCTGGTGGACAGCCCGGAGCTGGCCGAATACACCCGCGAGCTGGCCGTGCAGGGCATGTCGCCGGCGCTGAGCTACCAAGTGAAACTGGTGGACGGAAAACTGGCCTGGGCGACCGAGGACAATGGTCAGCGGCACATGCTGGTGACCGAGCCCGGGGGCATATGGCGGCGCTTCAATGCCTGGATCAGCAAGGCGGTCGGGCTGGAGAAGATGTTGTAATTGGGATTGCTCGGGGCGCTTTGCGCCCCTTTCGCGGCACAAGGCCGCTCCTACAGGGAACCGCGATCTTCTGTAGGCCTTGTGCCGCGATGGGCTGCGCAGCAGCCCCAGGATGGATCAGGCCGACGCCGGCTCGAAGGCATCCTGCCGCCGGGTCAGCACCACCAACCCCGCCGCGCCCACCGCCATCAACAACGGCAGCGCATGCCCGCTGATCCACTGGCTACCGGCCCCGGCCAGCAACGGCCCGAGCAGGCAACCGATGCCCCACAGCTGCGCCACATGGGCATTGGCCCGCACCAGTTCGTCATCCCGGTAGCGCTCGCCGATCAGCACCAGCGACAGGGTGAACAAGCCACCCGCGCTGGCCCCGAACAGCACCCACAGCGGCCAGATCACCGATGTATGCAACAACAAGGGAATCGCCAGGCTGGAAACCAGCAAGGTCAGCGCGCAGCCACTGAACAACGTGCGCCGCGACATGCGATCGGCCAGGGCACCGATCGGCAATTGCAGCACCGCATCCCCCACCACCACCGTACTGACCATGAACAATGCCACTTCAGTGGTGAAGCCCTGCTGCAAGCAGTACACCGGCAGCAACGTCAGGATCATCGCCTCGAATGCCGCAAACAGCGCGATGGCCCAGGCGATCACCGGCAAACGTCGACAGAAACCGAACAGATCGAAAAGGGTAACGCTGCACGCCTCGGTGGTCGGCGCACCGCTGCGCCCCAGCAGAATCAGCGGCGCCAACAACAACAGGCCGGTGGCCGCCCAAAACCCGAAATCATCGTCCGAGCCCAGAAAGCCCAGCACCAAAGGCCCGGCCAGTTGGCTCAAGGCATAACTGCTGCCATACAGCGCCACCAGCCGGCCACGCCATTGCTCGACCACCAGCTGGTTGATCCAGCTTTCGCCGAGGATGAACACCACCGTCAGCGACATGCCGATCATCAGCCGCAGCAGCAGCCACAGCGCATAGCTGGGCAGCAGCGCCAGCAGGCCAATCGACAACGCCCCGCCCAACAGGCACAGGCGCATGGCCGCAGGTACGCCTCTCCAGCCGGCGAGGCGGCTGGAGAGGCTGGCGCCGACCAACACCCCAAGCGCCGGCATCGCCGCCATCACGCCGATGGCGAACCCACCATAGCCCCAGCCCTCCAGGCGCAAGGACACCAGCGGCATGCTCACGCCGAGGGCCAGCCCGACACTGAGCACCGCCGCCAGGACGGCAAAGTAGGTTCCCCAACGCATTACTGCCTCCTGAGCAGATTTGGTCAGACCCATTCGCGGGCAAGCCCGCTCCCACAGGATCACCGCTGCCTGTAAGCATGCGGATTACCTGCGGGAGCGGGCTTGCCCGCGAAACGGCCCTAGCGGATCACAGCTTGATCCAGGTCGCCTTCAGCTCGGTGTACTTGTCCAGGGCGTGCAGCGACTTGTCACGGCCGTTGCCCGACTGCTTGAAGCCACCGAACGGCGCAGTCATGTCGCCGCCATCATACTGGTTCACCCAGACACTGCCGGCGCGCACGGCGCGGGCGGTCTTGTGGGCCTTGGAGATGTCCGCGGTCCAGATGCCGGCGGCCAGGCCATACGGCGTGTCGTTGGCAATGGCGATGGCTTCCTCGGCGGTGTCGAAGGTGATCACCGACAGCACCGGGCCGAAGATTTCTTCCTTGGCGATCTTCATGGCATTGGTCACACCGTCGAAGATGGTCGGCTCGACATAGGTGCCGCCGGTCTCTTCGAGGATGCGCTTGCCACCGGCCAGCAGCTTGGCGCCGTCCTGGTGACCGGCGTCGATGTACGACAGCACGGTGTTCATCTGCTGGGTATCGACCAGCGCACCAACGGTGGTTGCTGGATCCAGCGGGTTGCCCGGCTTCCAGGCCTTGAGCGCCTCGACCACCATGGGCAGGAACTTGTCCTTGATCGAGCGCTCGACCAGCAGGCGCGAACCTGCGGTGCAGACTTCGCCCTGGTTGAAGGCGATGGCGCTGGCGGCAGCCTCGGCGGCGGCCTGCAGGTCAGGGGCGTCGGCGAAGACGATGTTCGGGCTCTTGCCACCGGCTTCCAGCCAGACGCGCTTCATGTTCGACTCGCCGGCATAGACCATCAGTTGCTTGGCGATCTTGGTCGAGCCGGTGAACACCAGGGTGTCGACGTCCATGTGCAGGGCCAGGGCCTTGCCCACGGTGTGACCGTAGCCTGGCAGCACGTTCAGCACGCCTTTCGGGATACCGGCCTCGATGGCCAGCTGGGCGATACGGATGGCGGTCAGTGGCGACTTTTCCGACGGCTTGAGGACAACCGAGTTACCGGTGGCCAGGGCCGGGCCGAGTTTCCAGCAGGCCATCAGCAGCGGGAAGTTCCACGGTACGATGGCACCGACCACGCCTACCGGCTCGCGGGTCACCAGACCCAACTGATCGTGGGGGGTCGGGGCGACTTCATCGTAGACTTTGTCGATGGCTTCGGCAGTCCAGTGGATGGCCTGGGCCGCACCCGGGATGTCGATGGAAGAGGAGTCGCCAATCGGCTTGCCCATGTCGAGGGTTTCAAGCAGGGCCAGTTCCTCGACATGCTTGCGCAGCAGGTCGGCGAAACGGATCAGCTTGGCCTTGCGCTTGGCCGGGGCCAGGCGCGACCAGGCACCGGATTCGAACACCGCGCGGGCGTTGTCGACAGCACGGTTGGCGTCGGCCAGGTCGCAGCTGGCGACCTTGGCCAGGAAGCGTCCGTCCACCGGGCTCAGGCAGTCGAAGGTTTCACCGGAGGCGGCATCGGTGTATTCGCCGTCGATGAAGGCACGGCCTTCGATCTTCAGTTGCTGGGCACGCTGTTCCCAGTCCGCACGAGTCAGGGTGGTCATAGGAAACTCCTCTCTTGTTAAGGTGCAACGCCGCACTGAGGACTCACGGGCGCTGTCAGAAATTCTGGCCGGGCGACAAACGCACACCGGCACCCGACACCCTAAACCAGGGCGGAGAAACTATCAATATATTTGACACGGATGGCCTAAACGCCTACTGATGTGCATTTTATTTAACAACAACAGGGTAATCACCATGAGCATCGCCAGTATCGTCGACTTTGCCCAGGTTCTCACCGAGGCCGAACGCTACCGCCCCGCGGCGGAGAAAATCCTCAAGGGCGAGCCTGACCAGGCTGTCTATAACCATTACGCCAGCCCATGCGGACAGTTCGCCGCCGGCGTCTGGGAAGGTGAAGTGGGGCAGTGGACGGTGAGCTACACCGAGCACGAGTATTGCGAGATCGTCCAGGGCGTGTCGGTGCTGCGTGACCAGGACGGCAATGCCAAGACCCTGCGCACCGGCGATCGCTTCGTCATCCCGGCGGGCTTCAAGGGCACCTGGGAGGTGCTGGAGCCGTGCCGCAAGATCTACGTGCTGTTCGAACAGAAGTAAGCACCAGATCCATCGCGTCCCTGTGGGAGCGGGCTTACCCGCGAAGCAGCTGAAAAAGATGTTCCTGCAGGCATAAAAAAACCCGCCACCTTTCGGTTGCGGGTTTTTTCAGGTTGCCGATCAATTACTTGATCTTGGCTTCCTTGTACACCACGTGCTTGCGGACGACCGGATCGTATTTCTTGATCTCGATCTTGTCCGGAGTGGTGCGCTTGTTCTTGTCGGTGGTGTAGAAGTGGCCGGTACCGGCACTCGAAACCAGACGGATCAATTCACGCATGACGTTCTCCTTAGAACTTTTCGCCGCGAGCGCGCAGCTCGGCCAGCACTACGTCGATACCACGCTTGTCAATGACGCGCATGCCTTTGGCGGATACGCGCAGACGCACGAAACGCTTCTCGGACTCAACCCAGAAACGGTGGTGCTGCAGGTTCGGCAGGAAACGACGACGGGTTTTGTTGTTTGCGTGGGAAATGTTGTTCCCGGTTACTGGACCCTTACCAGTAACTTGACAGACTCTCGACATGACTCAGCCCTCTAAAACCACATGCCCAACCCGGCATGGGTTGGCCGCTTAATCTCTCAGTCTTTGGCGCCAGGCGCCGTGATTCTGGAGGTCTTATCGACCGGATCCGCTGATGCGACAGGCCGAGCCCCTAGAAAAGAGCGCTGCTTTATACCAGAAAGACTACGCCGCAACAACAGAAGATGAGCATCCATGTGCTGCAAATCGCGCGCGAGCAGCATAGCGACTCGCCCGCCGCACTGTCGACCACTCGTCGCCAGCCCATGGAAAAAGAAGGTGGTCATTTACGAAAACGCACACTAGGGTAGGACGATTTCCAGACTGCACCGGCAGATGGGCCATCTGACCAGCCAAGGAGCCACCATGCGTGCTGCCGCCCTTTCCCTATTCTTCACCGCGCTGTGCGCCGCTGGCCTGGTCCAGTCCGCGCCGTTGGCGGTGTGCACCGAGGCCAGCCCCGAAGGCTTTGACGTGGTGCAGTACAACTCGCTGACCACGACCAACGCCTCGGCCGACGTGCTGATGAACCGCCTGGTCGAATTCGACGCGCAGCAGGGCAAGGTCGTGCCGAGCCTTGCCAAGAGCTGGACCGTCTCGCCCGACGGCCTGATCTACGACTTCACCCTGCGGCCGGACGTTAAATTCCACACCACGGCGTACTTCAAGCCGACCCGCGAACTGGACGCCGACGACGTGCTGTTCAGCTTCCAGCGCATGCTCTACCCGGCCCACGCCTGGCACAAGACCGCCGCGGGCGGCTATCCACACGCCCAGTCGCTGCAACTGGGCAGCCTGATCAAGGCCATCGATGCGCCGAACCCGCACACCGTGCGTTTCACCTTGACCCACGCCGACGCCACCTTCCTGGCGACCCTGAGCATGGGCTTCGCCTCGATCTATTCCGCCGAGTACGCCGACAAGCTGCTCAAGGCCGGCACCCCGGAAAAACTCAACAGCCAGCCGATCGGCACCGGGCCATTCCTGTTCCAGCGCTTCCAGAAGGACGCCGTGGTGCGCTACCGCGCCAACCCCGACTACTTCGCCGGCAAACCGTCCATCGACCCGCTGGTCTTCGCCATCACCCCGGATGCCAACGTGCGCCTGCAGAAACTCAAGCGCGACGAATGCCAGGTGGCGCTGTCGCCCAAGCCTCTGGATATCGCCGAGGCCGGCAAGGACGGCAACCTCAAGGTCGCCACCACCCCGGCCTTCATGACCGCCTTCGTCGCCATCAACAGCCAGCACCCACCGCTGGACAAGCCTGAAGTCCGCCAGGCGATCAACCTCGCCTTCGACAAGCAGGCCTACCTCAAGGCCGTGTTCGAAGACACCGCCATCGCCGCCAACGGCCCCTACCCGCCCAATACCTGGAGCTACGCCAAAGACCTGCCCGGCTACACCCAGGACCACAAAAAGGCCAAGGCGCTGCTGGCCAAGGCTGGCTTGGCCCAAGGCTTCGAGACCACCATCTGGACCCGTCCGTCGGGCAGTCTGCTCAACCCCAACCCCAGCCTCGGTGCGCAGATGCTCCAGGCCGACCTCGCCAAGGTCGGCATCAAGGCCGAGATCCGCACCATCGAGTGGGGCGAGCTGATTCGCCGCGCCAAAGCCGGCGAACACGATTTGCTGTTCATGGGCTGGGCTGGTGATAACGGTGACCCGGACAACTTCCTCAGCCCGCAGTTTTCCTGCGCGGCGGTGAAGTCGGGGACCAACTTTGCACGGTTCTGCGACAACCGCCTCGACCAGTTGATCAACGCTGGGCGCACCACCAACGACCAGAGCGTGCGCAGCCGGCTGTACCAGCAGGCGCAGACGCTGATCCAGCAGCAGGCACTGTGGCTGCCGCTGGCGCACCCGACAGCGGCGGCGTTGCTGCGCCAAGGGGTCGAGGGCTACCAGGTGAGTCCGTTCGGCCGACAGGATTTCAGCAAGGTGTCCGTCAGCCGTTGACGTATGTGCAACCTGCACCGGCCTCTTCGCGGGTAAACCCGCTCCCACAGGATTTGCGCGTAACCTGTGGGAGCGGGTTTACCCGCGAAGAGGCCGGTGCAGCTTGCCCAAGACTAACCCACCAACCACCCATGTTCGAGCATCGACAACGGCTCGCCATCCCCCACGATGACATGGTCCATCACCCGTACATCGATCAACGCCAGCGAGCGCTTGAGCATCAGTGTCAGATGCACATCATCCTGACTCGGCTCGCAATTGCCCGACGGGTGGTTGTGACAGAGGATCAGGGCCGCAGCGTTATGCAGTAATGACCGACGCACCACTTCGCGGGGATAGATGCTCGCGCGGTCTATGGTGCCGCGGAAGAGGATTTCAAACGCCAATGGCCGATGCTTGGTATCGAGGAACAGGCAGCCAAACACTTCACTGGGCTCGTGGCGCAGCATGGACTTGAGGTAACGCCGCACCGAAGCCGGGTTCTCCAGGGCCGGCGCGCGCTCGATGTGTTCGTTCAGATAACGCCTGCCGATCTCCAGCAAGGCCTGCAACTGGGCGTATTTCACCGGTCCCACGCCGGGTTCGCCAAGGGCCGTGGCACGATCCGCCTCAAGGAACTGCCTGAGCCCTCCAAACTTCACCAACAGACCACGCGCCAGGTCCAGCACATTGCGCCCGGCAACGCCCGAGCCCAGCAGCACGGCGAGCAATTCCGCATCCGAAAGCATTGCCGCCCCGCGCTGCAACAGCTTCTCCCTGGGCCGCTCTTCAACTGGCCACTCCCTGATGTTCATCCCCCCTCCTCGCCTGCCACTACGGCCCTTTTGGACGCTGTGTTAATCTAGTTCGCTTCGAAAATGCGACGATCTGCCGCAGGCAGTTGTCGTCGCCACCCGCTTTCACTGGAATAAGGCAAGGCCTATGCAGCGGTTGTATCGCAAGCGTATCGTTCTCGGCGTCGGTGGCGGCATCGCCGCCTACAAGAGCGCCGAGCTGATTCGCCGACTCCTGGAACATGGCGCGCAGGTGCGCGTGGTCATGACCCGGGGTGGCGCCGAATTCATCACCCCGCTCACGCTGCAGGCGCTGTCCGGCCACCCGGTGCACATGGACCTGCTCGACCCCGCCGCCGAGGCCGCCATGGGCCATATCGAGCTGGCCAAATGGGCCGACCTGGTGCTGATCGCCCCGGCCACCGCCGACCTGATGGCGCGTCTGGCCCAAGGCATGGCCGACGACCTGCTGACCACCCTGGTGCTGGCCACCGACGCCAGCGTGGCCGTCGCCCCGGCGATGAACCAGGCCATGTGGCGCGACCCGGCGACCCAGGACAACCTCGAACTGCTCAAGCGCCGTGGCATCCAGGTGTTCGGCCCGGCCTCCGGCAGCCAGGCCTGCGGCGACGTCGGCCTGGGCCGCATGCTCGAAGCCACGGACCTGGCCTGGTGCGCCGCCGAAAGTTTCAAACGCCAAGCCCTGACCGGCAAGCACGTGCTGATCACCGCGGGCCCGACCCAAGAGAACATCGACCCGGTGCGCTACATCACCAACCATAGTTCAGGGAAGATGGGCTTCGCCCTGGCCGAAGCGGCCGCCGAAGCCGGGGCTCGGGTGACCCTGGTCACCGGCCCGGTGCACCTGCAGACACCCGATCGGGTCAGCCGCATCGACGTGGTCAGCGCGCGGGACATGCTCGCGGCCTGTGAGGCGGCCATGCCCTGCGACCTGTTCATCGCCTCGGCAGCGGTCGCGGACTACCGCCCGGAAGTCGTCGCCCCACAGAAGCTCAAGAAAGATCCCACCACCGGCGACGGCATGCTGCTGCAGATGGTGCGCAATCCCGATATCCTTGCGACCATTGCCGGCCGTGCCGATCGTCCGTTCAGCGTCGGTTTCGCCGCCGAGACCGAGCACCTGCTCGACTACGCCACGCGCAAGCTCAAGGACAAGAACCTCGACCTGATCGTCGCCAATGATGTGGCCAACCCCAGCATCGGCTTCAACAGCGAGGAAAACGCCCTGACCGTGATCGACCGCCAGCAGCACCAGACCCTCTTCGCGCAGACCAGCAAGGGCAAGATCGCCCGCCAGCTGGTTGCCTTCATCGCCGAACGGCTCAACCAGGTTCAATAAGTTACATGCACGCTCTTCAAGCCAAGATCCTCGACCCTCGCCTGGGCAACGAATTCCCCCTGCCACAGTACGCCACCCCGGGCTCCGCGGGCCTCGACCTGCGCGCCCTGCTCCAGCAGGACACCGTCCTCGAGCCGGGCCAGACCCTGCTGATCCCCACCGGCCTGTCGGTGTACATCGGCGACCCGGGCCTGGCGGCCATGATCCTGCCACGCTCGGGCCTGGGCCATAAGCACGGCATCGTGCTGGGCAACCTGGTCGGCCTGATCGACTCGGACTACCAGGGCGAACTGATGGTGTCCTGCTGGAACCGTGGCAACACCCCCTTCACCATCACCGTCGGCGAGCGCATCGCCCAGTTGATCCTGGTGCCGGTGGTACAGGCGCACTTCGATATCGTCGAGCAGTTCGACGAGACCCAGCGCGGTACTGGCGGTTTCGGCCACTCCGGCACCCGCTGAGCCGACAACAGACCGTTCGGGCCATGGATGGCGAACTCTCTGGTGAAACCACCGTCCAAGCGTTCAGTTTGCGCCTGCCCAGAAGCCTTTGACTTATGGAGTCCCCAGAGATGAACGACATGGCCCAGCTGGTCCCCGCACTGCCCGACAGCATCTTCCGCGCCTATGACATCCGCGGCGTGGTCGGCAAGACCCTGCATGCCGAGACCGCCTACTGGATCGGCCGCGCCATTGGCGCCCAGACCCTCGCCCAGGGCGAACCACAGATTTCGGTCGGCCGTGATGGCCGCCTGTCCGGCCCGATGCTGGTCGAGCAACTGATCAAGGGCCTGGCCGACGCCGGTTGCCAGGTCAGCGATGTCGGCCTGGTGCCGACCCCGGCGCTGTACTACGCCGCCAACGTGCTGGCCGGCAAGTCGGGGGTGATGCTCACTGGCAGCCACAACCCGTCGGACTACAACGGCTTCAAGATCGTCATCGCCGGCGACACCCTGGCCAACGAACAGATCCAGGCCCTGCTGACGCGCCTGAAGACCAACGACCTGACTCGCGGCGAAGGCCGTGTGCGGAAGGTCGAGATCCTCGACCGTTACTTCCAGCAGATCACCGCCGACGTGAAGCTGGCCAAGCGCCTGAAGGTGGTGGTCGACTGCGGCAACGGCGCCGCCGGCGTGGTCGCCCCGCAACTGATCGAGGCCCTGGGCTGCGACGTCATCCCGCTGTTCTGCGAAGTCGACGGCAACTTCCCCAATCATCACCCGGACCCAGGCAAGCCGGAAAACCTGGAAGACCTGATCGCCAAGGTCAAGGAAACCGGCGCTGACATCGGCCTGGCCTTCGACGGCGACGGTGACCGCGTCGGCGTGGTGACCAACACCGGCAGCATCGTCTACCCCGATCGCCTGCTGATGCTGTTCGCCCAGGATGTACTGTCGCGCAACCCGGGCGCCGAGATCATCTTCGACGTCAAGTGCACCCGCCGCCTGACCCCGCTGATCGAACAGCACGGCGGCCGCGCGCTAATGTGGAAGACCGGCCACTCGTTGATCAAGAAGAAGATGAAGCAGACCGGCTCGCTGCTGGCCGGCGAAATGAGCGGGCACATCTTCATCAAGGAGCGCTGGTACGGTTTCGACGACGGCATCTACAGCGCCGCGCGCCTGCTGGAAATCCTCAGCAAGGCCGGGCAGAGCGCCGAAGAGCTGTTCGCCGCGTTCCCGAACGATATTTCCACGCCGGAAATCAACATTGATGTGACCGACGAGGGTAAATTCAGCATCATTGATGCACTGCAACGCGACGCCGACTGGGGCGCGGCCAACCTGACCACCATCGACGGTGTGCGGGTCGACTATCCCCACGGCTGGGGCCTGGTTCGCGCCTCCAACACCACGCCGGTGCTGGTGCTGCGCTTCGAGGCCGACAGCGCGGCAGAACTCGACCGAATCAAGGCTGTATTCCGCACGCAGTTGCTGCGCGTCCAACCGGGCCTACAACTGCCGTTCTGACGACTATCCGTTCCTTACCTGGAGCCCTGCATGACCCTCGATCGCGATGCCGCTTCCCATGTAGCCGAGGTTTTGTCCGAAGCACTGCCTTACATCCGCCGCTTCGTCGGCAAGACCCTGGTGATCAAGTACGGCGGCAACGCGATGGAGAGCGAAGAGCTCAAGACCGGCTTCGCCCGTGACATCGTGCTGATGAAGGCCGTGGGCATCAACCCGGTGGTCGTGCATGGCGGTGGGCCGCAGATCGGCGACCTGCTCAAGCGCCTGTCGATCGACAGCCATTTCATCGATGGCATGCGCGTCACCGACGCGGCGACCATGGACGTGGTGGAAATGGTCCTGGGTGGCCAGGTCAACAAGGACATCGTCAACCTGATCAACCGCCACGGCGGCAGCGCCATCGGCCTGACCGGCAAGGACGCGGAGCTGATCCGCGCCAAGAAGCTGACCGTCACCCGCCAGACGCCGGAGATGACCACCCCGGAAATCATCGACATCGGCCATGTCGGCGAAGTCGTCAGCGTCAACACCGACCTGCTGAACATGCTGGTCAAGGGCGACTTCATTCCAGTGATCGCGCCGATCGGCGTGGGCGCCAACGGCGAGTCCTACAACATCAACGCCGACCTGGTGGCCGGCAAGGTGGCCGAGGCGCTGAAAGCGGAAAAGCTGATGCTGCTGACCAACATTGCCGGCCTGATGGACAAGCAAGGCGAAGTCCTCACCGGCCTGAGCACCGAGCAGGTCAACGAGCTGATCGCCGACGGCACCATCTACGGCGGCATGCTGCCGAAAATCAAATGCGCGCTGGATGCGGTCCAGGGCGGGGTCAACAGCTCGCACATCATCGACGGCCGGGTGCCGAACGCCGTGCTGCTGGAAATCTTCACCGACAGCGGCGTGGGCACCCTGATCACCAACCGCAAGCCACGCTGATTCAGCCGGCCCGGCAACCGTAGGAGCCAGCTCGCTGGCGAAACACGCACCGCAGTGCATGGCACCGGCTTCGCCGGTGTTCGCCGGCAAGGCCGGCTCCTACGGGACCTTGCCTCAACACACGCAAACAGATGGCTCAAGGCCATCAATCTTCATCTTTGGCCATCAAGTATCCCGGTAAACTGCCGACACAACGTGTCAGCATGCACACTCGTTGCAAATAGTTTTTATTTACCTGGAGAACACGCGTGAAATACGCATCACAAGGACTCGTGCTGGCAGCCGCCCTGGCTGTCGGGTCCATCGCCGGCTGTGCCACCGAAACCTCCACCGCTGTTGCCGTGCAACAGGTCGAAAGCGTCAACCGCCCCTACAGCGGCGTGCGCACCCCCATTGCCGTGGGCAAGTTCGACAACCGCTCCAGCTACATGCGCGGCATTTTCTCCGACGGCGTCGACCGCCTCGGCGGCCAGGCCAAGACCATCCTGATCACCCACCTGCAGCAGACCAACCGTTTCAACGTGCTGGACCGCGACAACATGGGCGAAATCCAGCAGGAAGCCGCGATCAAAGGCCAGGCCCAGCGCCTGAAAGGCGCGGACTTCGTGGTCACCGGTGACGTCACCGAGTTTGGTCGCAAGGAAGTCGGCGATCACCAGTTGTTCGGCATCCTCGGCCGCGGCAAGACCCAGATCGCCTACGCCAAGGTAGCGCTGAACATCGTCAACATCAGCACCTCCGAAGTGGTGTACTCCAGCCAGGGCGCGGGTGAATACGCCCTGTCCAACCGCGAAGTCATCGGCTTCGGCGGTACCGCCAGCTACGACTCCACCCTCAACGGCAAAGTCCTCGACCTGGCCATGCGCGAAGCAGTGAACAAGCTGGTCGGCGCCGTCGAAAGCGGCCAGTGGAAGCCACAGGCCCAGTAACCCGAACAACCCAAGGAAGACCGTTCGATGAACATCACCTCCCCGGCCCTGCGCACTGTCGCGGGCCTGCTGCTGGGCGGCGCCCTGCTGTCCGGCTGCAACACCCCGAAGCCCCTGTACCAGTGGGAAAGCTACCAGCCGCAGGTCTACAGCTACCTCAAGGGCGACTCCAAGGAAGAACAAGCAATCGCCCTGGAGCGCGACCTGGAAAAGATCAAGGCCAAGAACGGCGCCGTGCCGCCGGGCTACCACGCCCAGCTCGGCCTGCTCTATTCCAGCCTGGGCAAGGATGACCAGATGATCCAGCAGTTCCGCACCGAGAAGGCGCTGTTCCCCGAATCGGCCAAGTACATGGACTTCCTGATGAGCAACGCCAGCAAGGGGGCCAAGCAATGATCAAGCGTATTTCCCGTCTGATCGTCGGCGCCTGCGTGCTGGCCTTGTTCGCCGGCTGCGCCGAGCGCAAGAGCATCGACTATTCGGCCTACAAGCAGAGCCGTCCGAAGTCGATCCTGATCCTGCCGCCGCTGAACGAGTCGCCGGATGTGAAGGCCACCTACAGCATGCTGTCCCAGGCCACCTATCCGCTGGCCGAAGCCGGCTACTACGTGATGCCGGTGGCCCTGGTGGACGAGACCTTCCGCCAGAACGGCATGACCACCCCAGCCGACATCCACCAGTTGCCGACGGCCAAGCTGCAGGAGATCTTCGGCGCCGACGCCGGCCTGTACGTGACCGTCAGCGACTATGGCACCCGCTACATGGTCATCAGCAGCGCGACCATCGTCACCGCCAACGCCAAACTGGTCGACCTGAAGACCGGCGCCACCTTGTGGACCGGCAGCGCCACCGCCTCCAGCGAGGAAGGCCGGCAGAACCAGGGCGGCTTGATCGGCATGCTGGTGGCAGCGGCCATCAACCAGGTCATCAGCAGCGTGCAGGACGATGCCGGTTACCCAATCGCCGGGATCACCAGCGCCCGACTGTTGTCGCCGTACCCCAACGGCGGGATCCTGTACGGACCGCGCTCGCCAAAATACGGTACCGACTGACCGATAACCGTAGGAGCCAGCCTTACTGGCGAACCAGGCAACATTGTGAATGGCCGGCTCCTACAGCTCAGCGTCCGCTTTAGAAGCATCCCACAGTGATGTCGGATGGGTACTACAACACCTACTTTCATCGCCTGATTAGCATGGACACTTCTCACCCCTAGGAGATCCAGCGATGAAAAAAGACGAGGTGCCCTACGGCAGCGATGTCTCCGCCGGTAGCTACGCGTGTGCGGACTGCGGCCACGAGTACTCCAACCAGAGCAGAAAGTCATTGCCGCCCTGCCCCGACTTCAACGTCATACCCCACCCCAAGCGCGCATGGAAGATCCTCACCGGCGCCGGTGATGCCGAGCAGGATCCCTACCCCAACGGCCGCTGAATCACGGGCATGAAAAAGGCGACCCTCGGGTCGCCTTCTTCGTTGCCGTTGCTGCGTCAGATACCGTACTGGGCACGGTAGGCTTCGACCGCCGGCAGGTGCTGCTTGAGCTGAGGATCATCGGCCAGGAACTCCAGCACCTGGGTCAGCGAAACGATGCTGACCACCGGAATGCCGAAGTCGCGCTCGACTTCCTGAATCGCCGACAGCTCGCCGTTGCCACGCTCTTCGCGGTTCAGCGCGATCAACACGCCTGCAGCCTTGGCCTGCTGGGCATTGATGATCTGCATGACTTCGCGGATGGCGGTGCCGGCGGTGATCACGTCGTCGATGATCAGCACATCACCGGCCAGCGGAGCGCCGACCAGGCTGCCGCCCTCGCCGTGATCCTTGGCTTCCTTGCGGTTGAAGCACCACGGCACGTCGAGCTGGTGCTGTTCGGCCAGGGCCACCGCGGTGGCTGCCGCCAGCGGAATGCCCTTGTACGCCGGGCCGAAGAGCACATCGAAGGGGATCTTGCTGTCGACGATGGCCGCCGCGTAGCAACGCCCCAGCTGGGCCAGCGCGGAACCTGTGTTGAACAGGCCGGCATTGAAGAAATACGGGCTGGTACGCCCCGATTTCAGGGTGAATTCACCGAAGCGCAGAACGCCGCGATCGATGGCAAAACGGATGAAGTCGCGCTGATACGGCTGCATGAAAGGTCCCGGACACCACGGATTTAGCTAAATGTGTTGAGCTCGGGTATCATACACGCACGAGATTTTTGGGGCCATTTATGCGGATCATCAGTGTGAACGTGAATGGCATTCAGGCTGCGGCCGAGCGTGGATTGCTCAGCTGGTTGCAAGCCCAGAATGCCGACGTCATCTGCCTTCAGGATACCCGCGCCTCGGCCTTTGAACTCGACGACCCAGCTTTCCAGCTCGATGGCTATTTCCTTTACGCCTGCGACGCGGAGGTGCCCACCCAAGGTGGCGTGGCACTGTACTCGCGCATGCAGCCCAAGGCAGTCATCACCGGCCTGGGCTTCGAGACGGCCGACCGCTACGGGCGCTATCTGCAAGCGGATTTCGACAAGGTAAGTATTGCCAGCCTGTTGCTGCCTTCGGGCATGAACGGCGACGAAGACTTGAACCAGAAGTTCAAGTTGATGGACGACTTCGCCAAGTACCTGGACAAGCAGCGCCGCAAGCGCCGCGAGTACATCTACTGTGGCTCGTTCTACGTGGCGCAGCAGAAGCTCGACATCAAGAACTGGCGCGACAGCCAGCAGGCGGTCGGTTTCCTGCCACCGGAGCGCGCCTGGATGGACGCCATCACCGGCGACATGGGCTATGTCGACGCACTGCGCGAAGTCAGCCGCGAAGGCGACCAGTACAGCTGGTGGCCGGACAACGAGCAGGCAGAAATGCTCAACCTGGGTTACCGGTTCGACTACCAGATCCTCACCCCAGGCCTGCGCCGTTTCGTGCGCAACGCCCGTCTGCCACGCCAGCCGCGCTTCTCCCAGCATGCGCCGCTGATCGTCGACTACGACTGGACGCTGACCATCTGAAAGCCATCGGGGCTGCCTCGCAGCCCATTCGCGGGCAAGCCCGCTCCCACAGGTTCAACACACGCCGCAAAGGCAGTGGTCAACCTGTGGGAGCGGGCTTGCCCGCGAATGGGCCATGGAAAATCTATCTGATCGGCCGCCAGATCAACGGATAGCGATACGCCTTGCCTTCATTGGCCCTGACCGCCGCCAGGATGATCAGGATCAGCACCGCCACCATCAGCGCGGCGAACAGCACGATCCCGACCAGCACGAACATCAGCAGGAAGCAGGCAAACCCGGCGAGTGTCACGCTGATCTGGAAGTTCAGCGCCTCCTTGCCCTGGGCATCGATGAACGGATCCTGCTCGCGCTTGAGATGCCACAGCACCAGCGGGCCGAGCAGATGCCCAAGAGGCATCACCAGGCCCAACAGCGCGGACAGGTGGCAGAACATCGCCCATTGCCGGACATCGGCGCTGGGCGGGGTGATCGGCAAGTCCACATCGCTCATGTTGCCTACCTTCCTGGCGTATCGTCAGTCGGCCAGCGCGGCCTGCTGCAGCTCGAAGATCTCGCTCATGCCCTTCTGTGCCAGCGCCAGCATGGCGTTGAAGTCCTCGGGCTGGAATGGTGCGCCTTCAGCGGTGCCCTGCACTTCGATGAAACCACCGGCGCTGGTCATGACCACGTTCAGGTCGGTCTCGGCGGCGGAGTCCTCGAGGTAGTCGAGGTCGAGCACGGCCTCACCCTGGTACATGCCCACCGACACCGCGGCGATCATGTGCTTGAGCGGGTTGCCACCTTTGAGGCCGCCACGCTTCTTGATCACCGCCAGGGCGTCGCACAGGGCGACCATGGCACCGGTGATCGACGCGGTACGGGTACCGCCATCGGCCTGGATCACGTCACAGTCGACGTACAGGGTGATGTCGCCGAGCTTGCTCATGTCCAGCGCAGCGCGCAGGGAACGGCCGATCAGGCGCTGGATTTCGAGGGTACGGCCACCTTGCTTGCCACGGCTCGCCTCGCGCTGGTTACGCTCGCCGGTCGAACGCGGCAGCATGCCGTATTCGGCGGTCAGCCAGCCTTGGCCCTGGCCCTTGAGGAAGCGGGGAACACCATTTTCGACACTGACCGTGCAGATAACCTTGGTGTCACCGAACTCGACCAGTACCGATCCCTCGGCGTGCTTGGTGTAGTTGCGGGTGATGCGGATCGAGCGGAGCTGATCGGCGGCGCGACCACTTGGACGTTTCATCTGGAATACCTGTACCGGGACATTTCAATCTGCCGAGCATTATAGAGCCCGGCGCCCGGTGAAGACATGCCTATCGTCGCGCCCAGGCTACCTGTCGCCTTTTCCCATGGGCTCGCCCATCCACCGCTAGCATGGGTGGATTGGGCGCCCGGGCCGCACTGCGCTACAATCCTGCGCCTTGCAGCCGGAAGGCTCTCTCCCGTTCACCTGAATTCGCGAGGTACGCCCCCCATGGTGCACAGCATGACCGCATTTGCCCGTGTCGAGCGCGCGGGCAGCCAAGGCACCCTGGCCTGGGAGCTGCGCTCGGTCAACCACCGCTATCTCGAACCCCACCTGCGCCTGCCCGAGGCCCTGCGTGACCTCGAGGGCGCGGTGCGCGAAGGCCTGCGCCAAGGCCTGTCCCGCGGCAAGGTCGAATGCACCTTGCGCCTGAGCGAAGACAACACCGGCAAGCCCCTGCAGGTCGACCGTGAACGCGCCGCGCAACTGGTTGCCGCCGCCGAGACCGTGGCCAGCCTGATCAAGCAGCCGGCGGCGCTCAACCCGCTGGAAGTACTGGCCTGGCCAGGCGTGCTGGTCGCCGATGCGACCGACCCGCAGGCGCTCAACGCCGAAGCCATCGCGCTGTTCGACGAAGCCCTGACCGAGCTCAAGGCAGGCCGTCAGCGCGAAGGCGCCGAACTGGCCCGCCTGATCAACGAACGCCTGGACAACATGGCCAGCGAGGTCGCCACCCTGCGCGCGCTGGTGCCGCAGATGCTCGCCGCGCAACGGCAGAAGGTCCTTGACCGCTTCAGCGACATGCAGGCCGAGCTCGACCCCCAGCGCCTGGAGCAGGAAATGGTCCTGCTGGCGCAGAAGAGCGACGTCGCCGAGGAACTGGATCGCCTCAGCACCCACGTCACCGAGGTGCGCCGAGTGCTCAAGTCCGGCGGCGCCGCCGGCCGGCGCCTGGACTTCCTGATGCAGGAGCTCAATCGCGAAGCCAACACCCTCGGTTCCAAGGCGTTCGACCCGCGCAGCACCCAGGCAGCGGTCAACCTCAAGGTGCTGATCGAACAGATGCGTGAACAAGTACAGAATATCGAGTAAGGCCACCCCTACCATGAACCACAGCAGCGGCACCCTCTACATCGTCTCGGCCCCCTCCGGCGCCGGCAAGACCAGCCTGGTCACGGCTCTGATCAAGGACGACCCACGCGTGCGCGTCTCGGTCTCCCACACCACCCGCTCCATGCGTCCGGGCGAGGTGCACGGGGTGAACTACCACTTCGTGATCCACGAACAGTTCAAGACACTGATCGCTCAAGGCGACTTCCTTGAACACGCTGAGGTGTTCGGCAACTTCTACGGCACCTCGCGCAGCGCGCTGCAGGAAACCCTCGACCAGGGCTTCGACCTGATCCTCGAAATCGACTGGCAAGGTGCCCAGCAGGTACGCAAGCTGATGCCCGAGGCGCGCTCGATCTTCATCCTGCCGCCAAGCCAGGAGGCCCTGCGCCAGCGCCTGGATGGCCGTGGCCAGGACAGCGAGGAAATCATTGCCGGACGCATGAAGGAAGCGGTCAGCGAGATGGTGCACTACGACGAATACGAGTACGTCATCATCAATGATGACTTCGGCGTGGCACTGGAAGAAATGAAGGCGGTGTTCGCCTCGAATCGCCTGTTGCTGAAGAAACAGCAGGCGCGGCATGGTGAGTTGCTCAAGCAGCTGATCGGCTGAAGACCGCCGGGGCCTCTGCGAGGCCCTATCGCGACACTAGGCCGCTCCTACAGGTACGATGCAGAGTCTAAACTGCGCGGTACCTGTAGGAGCGGCCTTGTGCCGCGAAAGGGGCGCAAAGCGCCCCCCAGCATTATTCTTGCAACTGAATGGTCGCCTGCTGACGCAGGGTAGCCCCCAGGAAGTATGCCGGCGCCCGCAGGCGCGACAGCATCATCAGCACGATCCCCAGTGCCGAGATGATCGCCGCGATCACGAACACCAGCCCCAGTCCGCCCACGTGCGAGCCGCTGCCGAAGTCCGGCGAAGCGCTGTCGATCGCCGTGCGCACGAAGATCACCGACAGGATCACCCCACCCACCAGCGGGCACACGCCACGCATGAAGAAGTGGCGCACGCTGTCGAACAGGCTGCGGCGGAAATACCACACGCAAGCGAACGCGGTCAGCGAGTAGTAGAAGCAGATCATCATGCCCAGGGCGGTGATGGTGTCGGCCAGCACGTTCTCGCTCAGGGTCCGCATGGTCACGTAGAACAGGCCTGCGGCGATACCGGCACAGATGGTCGCGTAGCGCGGTGTCTGCGAACGCGGACAGACCGTGGCGAAGCGCTGCGGCACGGCGCCGTAGTAACCCATGGCGAGCAGGGTGCGCGCCGGCGAGACAAAGGTCGACTGCAACGAGGCCGCGGTGCTGGCCAGTACCGCGATCGACATCAGAATCGCCAGCGGCCCCATGACCGGGCCGGCCAGATGGGCGAACACGTTTTCCTGGATGCGCGGGTTACCCAGGCCCAGACCCTCCTCGCTGATCCCGGCAAACTGCAAGGTAGCGATGGCGGTGAGCAGGTACAGGCCAAGGATCAGCAACACCGTCCAGGTGGCGGCCTTGCCCGGCACCTCTTCGCTACCGATCGACTCTTCGCTGACGGTCAGGCACACGTCCCAGCCCCAGAAAATGAAGATCGACAACGACAGGCCGGCGGCGAACGCCGAGAACGACTCGACACCGAACGGGTTGAACCAGGCCAGGTCGAACGCCAGCGGTGGTGGCGCCGTGGTCTCGCCGAAGGCGGCGAAAGCAAAGCCGATCAGCACCAGCAGTTGCAAGGCCACCAGGCCGTATTGCACCGTCATGGTGGTGGCCATGCCGCGACAACAGATCCACACCGCCAGGGCGATGAACACGCAACAGGTGCTGACGTTGACCAGCAGGTTGTCCGCCAGCGCCGCCAACTCCTGGTTGCCGGTGATTTGGGCAAGGAACAGGTAGAAGAAGTCCACCGCCACGCCGGCCAGGTTGGACAGCACGATGGTGGTGGCGACCACCAGCCCCCAGCCGCCGATCCAGCCGATCATCGGACCGAAGGCACGGGCCGACCAGGTGAACGAGGTGCCGCTGTCGGGCTCCGCCGAGTTCAGCTCGCGGTAACCCAGGGCCACCAGCAGCATCGGCAGGAAGCCGACGATGAACACCGCCGGCAGGTGGGCGCCGACTTCGCGCACGGTCGGGCCAAGCGCGCCGGTCAGGGTGTAGACCGGCGCGATGGTGGAAATGCCCAGCACAACGCTGGCCAGCAGACCGAGGCGGCCCTTGGCCAAGCCCTTGCTGCGTTGAGTGTTGCCCGAGTCGGACGCCGCGTCGGGTGGGCGTCCGGCTTCTGTGTATTCATTCATGAGTCTGTGCCGTAACTATTGGAATTGTTCTCACAGGCCCGCCGTAGCGGGCCCGCTTTCACTCATTGAAAGCTCGCGGTGGGGCACGGTCATCCAAGACCTTCGGCTAACGTCAGGGTGTTTCCCGACGCGCAACCTCCCGTGCAGCATGGGCAATGCAGGCCTCGCGGAACGCCTCGAACAGGCGCAGCGAAACCGGGTTTTCGGCGAAGCGCCATTCAGGGTGCCATTGCACGCCGACTACAAAGCCCGGCGCATCAGGCATCGACACCGCTTCAACCAGGCCATCCGGGGCCCGTGCCTCGGCGCGCAGCCCCGGGGCCAGGCGGTCGATGCCCTGGCTGTGCAGCGAGTTGACCTCGAACTGCGCCGCCAGGCCCAGGCGCTCGAACAACCCGCCAGGTGCAATGCTGACCGGGTGACGAGGGCCGTACTGCACCTCCAGGGGTGCGTCCTCGGGTTCGCGGTGGTCCAGGTAGCCGGGCAGTTCCTGCACCCGCTGGTGCAGGCTGCCGCCCAGGGCCACGTTCAGTTCCTGGAAGCCACGGCAGATACAGAACACCGGCACGCCGGCGGCGATCGCCGCCTGCAGCAGCGGCAGGGTCAACCGATCACGCGCCAGGTCATGGCGGGTGCCTTCCGCGCTGGGCGCGCCATTGTAATGATGCGGCTCGACATTTGAAGGCGAACCGGTAAAAAGAATGCCATCCAGGCGTGCCAGCAGCGCCTGCGGATCGCTGCCGCCATCACGCGCCGGCAAGATCAGCGGCAGCCCGGCAAGGCCCGCGGCCTCGACATACTTGTCGCCCACCGTGTGCGACGAGTTCTTCCCCACCTGCTGGCGGCAGGCGCTGACACCGATCAAGGGGACCGCAAATGCGCTCATGGGCTTACACCGTGTGCAGATACCAGTTGTACTCGAGGTCGGAGATCGACACTTCGAACTCGGCCAGCTCGCTCTCCTTGCAGGCCACGAAAATGTCGATGTAGTCCGGGCTGATGTATTGGTTGAGGACTTCACTGTCGTCCAGCGCGCGCAAGGCGTCGCGCAGGTTGTTCGGCAGGCTCTGTTCCAACTGTTCGTACGAGTTGCCTTCGATCGGCGCGTCTGGCTCGACCTTGTTCGTCAGCCCGTGGTGGATACCCGCGAGGATCGCCGCCAGCATCAGGTACGGGTTGGCGTCGGCACCGGCCACGCGGTGCTCGATGCGCAGGTTGTCGCTGCTGTCGGTCGGCACGCGCAAAGCCACGGTGCGGTTGTCCAGCCCCCAGCTCGGTGCGTTGGGCACGTAAAACTGGGCGCCGAAACGGCGGTAGGAGTTGATGTTCGGGCAGAGGAACGCCATCGACGCCGGCATGGTTTCCAGCACGCCACCAATGGCGTGGCGCAGGGTGTCGCTCTGCAGCGGGTCGTCGTTGGCGAAGATGTTCTTGCCGGTCTTCTTGTCCAGCAGCGAGATGTGCACGTGCAGGCCGTTACCCGCCTGGCCCGGGTAAGGCTTGGCCATGAAGGTGGAGTCCATCTCATGGTCGTAGGCGACGTTCTTGATCAGACGCTTGAGCAGGATCGCGTAGTCGCAGGCCTTCAGCGGGTCGGCGACATGGTGCAGGTTGACCTCGAACTGCGCCGGGGCGCTTTCCTTGACGATGGCGTCGGCAGGCAGGCCCTGCTCCTTGGCGGCTTCGAGCATGTCCTGCAGGCAGTCGGCATACTCGTCGAGGTCGTCGATCAGGTACACCTGGGTCGACTGCGGGCGCTTGCCCGAGATCGGCGAGCGCGGCGGCTGCGGGCGACCGTTGAGGTTGTCCTGGTCGATCAGGTAGAACTCCAGCTCGAACGCGGCGCAGATATCCAGGCCCAGGTCGTCGAACTTGCTCACCACCTGGCGCAACACTTCCCGCGGATCGGCAAAGAATGGCGCGCCATCGAGCTCATGCATGGTCATCAGCAGCTGCGCCGTGGGGCGTTTCTGCCAGGGTTCGTCACACAAGGTGCCAGGAATCGGCAAGCAGATGCGGTCGGCGTCGCCGATGTCCAGGCCCAGCCCGGTGCTCTCGACGGTTGCGCCATTGATGTCCAGGGCGAACAACGAGGCCGGCAGATTGATGCCCTTCTCGTACACCTTATGCAGGCTGGCGCGCTCAATGCGCTTGCCGCGCACCACGCCGTTCATGTCGGAGATCAGCAGGTCGACGTACTGGGTATCCGGATGGGCATCCAGGAATTCATTCATCTCGCGGGAAGAACTGGCGCACGGGGAGACCGACGTCATGGCTGTACATCCTTCGATTCGGAGCGGCGATGTGGGAACTGCGGATGACGCCTCGAAGGGCGACGATGGTGCTGCTGTTGTTCTTTTCACTGGCCCATCGTGGGGGGCTGGTTGCCGACCGGCTGCATTGATTCCCGGGGGCCGTTTCACTATAAAATGGCCCCAGTGCAACAGACATTGGCATTTCGGCAAGCAGAGCGTGCATCGATGCAATATCAGATCAACCATGCGGACCTCGCCCTGGTCCTGGCGCTGGAACGTGGCCGCTCCCTGGCCAAGGCCGCCGAACTGCTCAAGGTCGACGTTTCCACGGTGTTCCGTTCGATTCGCCGACTGGAGTCGGCGCTGGGCGCGGCGCTGTTCGTCAAGAGCCGCAAGGGCTACCTGCCGACCGATACCGCCCAGGCCCTGGCCGAGCAGGCCGAGCGCGCCGAACAGGCGCTGGACGCGGCACGCATCGCCCTGACCAGCGGCGAGCAAGTGGTCAGCGGCACGGTACGCCTGACCTGTACCGAAGCCGTGCTACACAGCCTGCTGCTGCCGGCGCTGGCCGAATTCATGCCCAACTACCCGGCGCTGTCGCTGGAAATGGGTACCTCCAACACCTTTGCCAACCTCAGCCGCCGCGATGCCGACATCGCCCTGCGCCTGACCAACACGCCGCCGGAACACCTGGTGGGCCGTTGCCTGGGCTCGACCTCCTACGTGGTCTGCGGCCTGCCGACGCTGCGCGAGCGCCTGCAGGAGTCCGCTGCCAGCGTGCCGTGGATCGCCCCCGACGACGCCATGCAGGACCACGCCACGGTGGTCTGGCGTAACCAGCACCACCCGGGACTGATTCCGCGCTATCAGTGCAGCGGCATGTCGACCATCGCCCAACTGGTGACCACCGGCCTGGGCGTGGCGGCGCTGCCCGACTACATGGTTCACGACTTGCCCGGCGTCGAGGCGCTGAGCGGCCCGCTGCCCGGCTGTGATACCCAGCTGTGGCTGCTGACCCGACCCGATTGCCGCGCCCTGCGCTCGGTGCAGACGCTGTTCGAGGAGCTGACCCCGCGCCTGCGCGACGCAATGTTGCGTTAACGCGTCAGGGGCGGTTGTTTTCGAGTAACAGGAACCGTTATCGTCCAGCTCTGGGTTGGTGTGAACTTCTTCGCGGGCAAGCCCGCTCCCACAGGGCCCGCGAAAACGACTCAAACAGCACCGGTGGAAGGGCACCCGACAAAACAGCCCTTCCCTATTGGCTGGTGATTTTTTAAACTATCGAGTCCGCCTGCCCATTCTGGGCGCACGCCTACCGCATTTGCTACTGAGGAAGACCATGGCCCGCGTAACTGTTGAAGACTGCCTGGAACACGTGGATAACCGCTTCGAGCTGGTCATGCTCTCGACCAAGCGCGCTCGCCAGCTGGCGACCGGCGGCAAAGAGCCGCGCGTTGCATGGGAAAACGACAAGCCGACCGTCGTCGCCCTGCGTGAAATCGCCGAAGGCATCGTCACCCCTGAATTCATCGCCGCCGAAGAGATCGTCACCGAAGATCCGGTGTTCGCCGCATTCGAGGACGAGAACAACGAGGCGGTCTGATTGATGCCCAGTCGACACCGTGCGGCGCAAGGCCCTCTTCTTCAGCAAGAGGTGAACCCATGCCGGGTATAGAAGCCCTCGCCGAACGGCTGTCGACCTATCTAGGCCCCGAACAGGTCAACCTGGTCCGGCGCGCCTATTTCTACGCCGAACAGGCCCACGACGGGCAACGCCGCCGCAGCGGCGAGCCCTACGTGACCCACCCGCTGGCCGTGGCCAGCATCCTCGCCGACATGCACATGGACCATCAAAGCCTGATGGCGGCCATGCTGCACGACGTGATCGAAGACACCGGCATCGCCAAGGAAGCCTTGAGCCAGCAATTCGGCGAGACCGTCGCCGAGCTGGTCGACGGGGTCAGCAAGCTGACCCAGATGAACTTCGAGACCAAGGCCGAGGCACAAGCCGAAAACTTCCAGAAAATGGCCATGGCCATGGCCCGCGATATCCGCGTGATCCTGGTCAAGCTGGCCGACCGCCTGCACAACATGCGCACCCTGGAAGTGCTGTCCGGCGAAAAACGCCGACGCATCGCCAAGGAAACCCTCGAGATCTACGCCCCCATCGCCAACCGCCTGGGCATGCACACCGTGCGCGTGGAGTTCGAGGACCTCGGCTTCAAGGCCATGCACCCGATGCGCTCGACGTTGATCCACCGCGCGGTCAAGGCCGCCCGTGGCAACCGCAAAGAGATCGTCGCCAAGATCGAGACCTCGCTGGCCAACTGCCTGGCCGCCGATGGCATCGAGGGCGAGGTCAGCGGCCGGCAGAAACACCTCTATGGCATCTACAAGAAGATGCGCGGCAAACGCCGCGCCTTCACCGAGATCATGGACGTGTACGCCTTCCGCATCATCGTCGACAAGGTCGACACCTGCTACCGCGTGCTCGGCGCCGTGCACAACCTGTACAAGCCGCTGCCGGGGCGCTTCAAGGACTACATCGCGATCCCCAAGGCCAACGGCTACCAGTCGTTGCACACCACGCTGTTCGGCATGCACGGCGTGCCTATCGAAATCCAGATCCGCACCCGCGAGATGGAAGAGATGGCCAACAACGGCATCGCCGCGCATTGGCTGTACAAGTCCAACGAGCAGGAGCAGCCCAAGGGCAGCCACGCCCGCGCCCGCCAGTGGGTCAAGGGCATCCTCGAGCTGCAGCAACGCGCCGGCAACTCGCTGGAATTCATCGAAAGCGTGAAGATCGACCTGTTCCCTGATGAGGTCTACGTCTTCACGCCCAAAGGGCGGATCATGGAACTGCCCAAAGGCTCCACCGCCGTCGACTTCGCCTACGCGGTGCACACCGACGTCGGCAACAGTTGCATCGCCTGTCGCATCAACCGCCGCCTGGCGCCGCTGTCCGAGCCGCTGCAGAGCGGCTCCACGGTCGAGATCGTCAGCGCCCCAGGGGCCCGCCCCAACCCGGCCTGGCTCAACTTCGTGGTTACCGGCAAGGCGCGCACGCACATCCGCCATGCCCTCAAGCAGCAGCGCCGCTCCGAGTCCATCAGCCTCGGCGAGCGCCTGCTCAACAAGGTGCTGACCGGCTTCGACAGCAGCCTGGAGCAGATTCCCCAGGAACGCATCCAGGCGATCCTCGCCGAGTACCGCCTGGAACTGGTCGAAGACCTGCTCGAGGACATCGGCCTGGGCAATCGCATGGCCTACGTGGTCGCCCGCCGCCTGCTCTCCGCCGAAGGCGAGCAACTGCCGGCACCGGAAGGCCCACTGGCGATCCGCGGCACCGAGGGCCTGGTGCTCAGCTACGCCAAGTGCTGCACGCCAATCCCGGGCGACGCCATCGTCGGCCACCTGTCGGCAGGCAAGGGCATGGTCGTGCACCTGGAAGACTGCCGCAACATCAGTGAAATTCGCCACAATCCGGAGAAGTGCCTGCAACTCTCCTGGGCCAAGGACATCAGCGGCGAATTCAATGTCGAACTGCGCGTCGAACTGGAGCACCAGCGCGGCCTGATCGCCCTGCTGGCCAGCAGCGTCAACGCCGCCGACGGCAACATCGAGAAAATCAGCATGGACGAACGCGACGGCCGTATCAGCGTGGTCCAACTGGTGGTCAGCGTGCGCGACCGCGTGCACCTGGCCCGCGTGATCAAGAAGCTGCGCACCCTCACCGGCGTGGTCCGCATCACCCGGACGCGTGCGTAGTCCGCCAACCGCAAGGAGTCATCATGAGCAAGACCGTCATCAACAGCGACAAGGCCCCTGCCGCCATCGGCACTTACTCGCAGGCGATCAAGGCCGGCAACACCGTCTACATGTCGGGCCAGATTCCACTCGATCCAAAGACCATGGAACTGGTCGAAGGCTTCGAAGCCCAGACCGTTCAGGTGTTCGAGAACCTGAAGTCGGTTGCCGAGGCCGCTGGCGGTTCGTTCAAGGACATCGTCAAGCTGAACATCTTCCTCACCGACCTGAGCCACTTCGCCAAGGTCAACGAAATCATGGGCCGTTACTTCGAGCAGCCTTACCCGGCTCGCGCCGCCATCGGCGTTGCCGCGCTGCCGAAGGGCGCCCAGGTCGAGATGGACGCCATCCTGGTCATCGAGTGATACCCCCGGTGACGGGCGTCCGCCCGTCACCCCTCCTTCCCCCAAGGTCCACACCATGCGCCACGCACTGCCTCTCGCGCTGGCAGCCCTGCTCCTGGGCGGCTGCGCCAGCCACAAACCCGAAGACTTCAACGGCACCTGGATCAACCAGGCCGCCATCGATGCCGCCGTCAAGGGCACCAGCCTGCGCCAGGCCCTGAGCGAGCATGGCCCGGTGTTCGAGTGGAAGATCGACGTCAAGAACCAGCAAGCCAGCTTCAGCAACGGCTTCGAAGCCGCAGACGGACGCCTGAGCGCCAACGAGAAGAACTGGCAGGTCAGCTTCGAGGGCGGCCAGGCCGAGCAATTGAAGCTTGATGGCGACGAGCTGCAGGCCATTGACCCGTCCGGTCACGAGCAGACCTTCGAGCGCAGCAAGGCCCCGGGCAACGCGCCGCTGGGCGGCAGCTTCGAGAAAGCGCTGTACCAGGCCTACCTGGGCGGTGACTGGAAGATCGTCGAAGGCCAGGGCAAAGGCGCCGTTGTACGCTTCAGCGACACCGGCAATGTCACTGGGCTGCCTGGGCCGGACCGTTTCGCCCTGTGCCTGGCAGGCGACTGCGCGACCATGGGCGATGGCAACGATAGCCTGTGGCTGGAGCGCAATCAGCGTGGCGCGCCGTGGATCTTCAAGCGTGATGGCGACACCCTGGAGATTTTCCAGGCGGTGAATCGCGCTCAGCCCGATGAAATGCCGCAACTGGCCGCTGGTGCGCGGCAGTGGGTGCTGGAAAAGGACTAAAGCACACACGACTCATGTAGGAGCGGCCTTGTGTCGCGAAAGGGCCGCAAAGCGGCCCCAGGATTCAAGGGTTTCAAATGGATTGCCGGGGTGCGTTGCAGCCCTTTCGCGACACAAGGCCGCTCCTACAGGGACGTATCAAGCCTGAAGGTTAGTTTCTTCCCTCAAGAATGGCGGCATACCCCTCTTTATAACTCGGATATGTCGGCGCCCAGCCCAGTGCCCGCGCCCGCGCATTGCTGCAACGCTTGCTACCGGTCCGCCGCACCCGCTGCTCATCCGACCACTGGGTAACCCCCAGGTACTCGCGCAGCCAGGCCACCACCTCGGCCAACGGCGCCGGGTCGTTATCGACGCCGATATAGCAGTCGTCCAACGCCACGCCCTGGGCATCGGCCCGTAGCAGATGCGCCAGCAAGCCGGCGGCATCCTCGGCATGGATGCGGTTCCCGTACAGTGGCGGCTCCTCGGCCACACGATAGCCCTGGCGCACCTGGCTCAACAGCCACTCACGCCCCGGGCCATAAATGCCGGTCAGACGCACGATCGTCGCGGGAATGCCACTGTCCAGCGCCAACCGCTCGGCCTCGAGCATCACCTTGCCGGAATAGCCCTCGGGCTCGGTGGCCGCCGCTTCGGCAATCCACTCACCGTCCTGCTGCGCATACACGCTGCTGCTGGAGACAAAGAGCAATCGGCGTGGGTACTGGTCGTTGGCCTTCAGCCAACCCAGCACATGCCGCAAGCCCTCCACATACGCCGCCCGGTACCCCGCTTCGTCGTGCTGGCTAGCCGCCACGCAATAGACCAGATAGTCGGGTGCGCGCTCAGGCCAAGCCTGTGGTTGCCGGCGATCGGACAAGTCGGCGGCGATAGGCCGCACCCCGGCAGGCAACGCGTCCACCGACCGACGCAGCCCCGCGACCTGCCATCCCTGGGCCAGCAACTGGCGCGCCAGACGGCCTCCCACATCGCCACAACCTACGATCAATGCACTGAGGTCCGACATCATCCAACTCCAAATCCAAAGGTCCACGCTAACCGGATCAACCGATCAGTGGCTAGACAAAGGTTAAAAAAAGCAATCTCAATTCTTTTGTTAACAAGAATTACTTGCAATAATGGCGGCCTTGTCTGTTCTCGGCCTGTTTCGAGGCCTTGAAGAACTCAACCCATTTCTCTTCATCAGGTCCGGCCAGCATGACACGTAATCAACCTTCCGCTTCGCCTACCCCGTCGCGCGCCTGGGGCGCCGTCGCCGCGCTGATGCTCAGCCTGGTCCTGGCGCCGATGGCCATGGCCGAAGAGCCCACCGCCCAGGCCGTCGCCCCGGTTGCCGCAAGCGCCCCGGCTGCACCAGCCAGCGAAGGCCAGGCAGCTATCGGCGCGCCGGCCGATGCCAGCGCTCCGGCCGAAGGCCAGGCGCCAGCCGCCACTGACGAAAACGTGCCGGCCATGGTCGAGGACACTTCGCTGGGCATGGCCCACGACCTGTCGCCCTGGGGCATGTACAAGAACGCCGACGTGGTGGTGAAGGCCGTGATGATCGGCCTGGCCATCGCCTCGATCATCACCTGGACCATCTGGATCGCCAAAGGCTTCGAGCTGATGGGCGCCAAGCGTCGCCTGCGTGGCGAGATCGCCGCGCTGAAACGCTCGGTGAGCCTGAAAGAAGCCAGCGAGGTATCGAACAAGGAAGGCACCCTGGCCCACACCCTGGTGCATGACGCCCTCGAGGAAATGCGCCTGTCGGCCAACGCCCGTGAAAAAGAAGGCATCAAGGAACGCGTCAGCTTCCGCCTCGAGCGCCTGGTGGCCGCCAGCGGCCGCACCATGAGCAGCGGCACCGGCGTGCTGGCCACCATCGGTTCCACCGCGCCGTTCGTCGGTCTGTTCGGCACCGTGTGGGGCATCATGAACAGCTTCATCGGCATCGCCAAGACCCAGACCACCAACCTCGCCGTGGTCGCCCCCGGCATCGCCGAAGCCCTGCTGGCCACCGCCCTGGGCCTGGTCGCTGCAATCCCGGCCGTGGTCATCTACAACGTCTTCGCCCGCTCCATCGCTGGCTACAAGGCGCAGGTGTCCGATGCCTCCGCTCAGGTGCTGCTGCTGGTCAGCCGCGACCTCGACCACCAGGGCAGCGAGCGCGCCGCCCCGCACATGGTGAAAGTGGGGTAAGCCATGGGCCTGCATCTCAACGAAGGTGGCGACGACCTCGCCGAAAACCACGAAATCAACGTCACGCCGTTCATCGACGTGATGCTGGTGCTGCTGATCATCTTCATGGTCGCCGCCCCCCTGGCCACGGTCGACATCAAGGTCGACCTGCCCGCCTCGACCGCCAAGCCGGCGCCGAGGCCCGAGAAGCCGGTGTTCGTCAGCGTCAAGGCCGACAAGAAGCTCTATGTCGGCGATGACCAGGTGGCCCAGCCCGACCAGCTTGGCACGATGCTCGATGCCAAGACCAAGGGCGATAAGGAAACCACCATTTTCTTCCAGGCTGACAAGGGCGTCGACTACGGCGACCTGATGGAAGTGATGAACACCATGCGCGCCGCCGGCTACTTGAAGGTCGGCCTGGTCGGACTCGAGACGGCAGCCAAGAAATGACGAAAACGCGCTCGAACATGGCGCGCTACGGTGGCAGCCTGGCCCTCGTGCTGGGTGTGCACGTGGTCGCCGTGCTGCTGACGCTCAACTGGTCGGTGCCCCAGGCCCTCGAACTGCCGCCGGCAGCGATGATGGTCGAACTGGCGCCACTGCCCGAGCCCGCACCGCCGCCACCACCAAAGGCCGCGCCGAAACCACCGACGCCGGTCGAGGAGCCGCCGCTGCCGAAACTGGCCGAGGCGCCCAAGCCGAAGATCGCCATCCCCAAGCCGCCCAAGCCCAAGGCCAAGCCCCAGCCGCCCAAGCCCGAGAAAAAGCTTGAACCGCCGAAGGACGAGCCCCCGGCCAAGGACGAGGTGGCCGACACGCCGCCCAGCAACTCGCCACCGCAGAAGTCGGCGGCGCCGCAGCCGAGCATCGCGTCCAACAGCAATGCCCTGCCGAGCTGGCAGAGCGACCTGCTGCGCCACCTGGCCAAGTACAAGAAGTACCCCGAGGACGCTCGCCGTCGCGGGCTGCAGGGCATCAACCGCCTGCGCTTCGTGGTCGACGCCGAGGGCAAGGTGGTTTCGTACTCGCTGGCCGGTGGTTCCGGTAGCGCGGCGCTGGACCGAGCGACCCTGGAGATGATCCGCCGCGCCGGCACGGTGCCCAAGCCACCAGCAGAGCTGCTGAACAATGGCACGATCGAAGTCGTCGCGCCGTTCGTCTACTCGCTGGACCGACGCTGACGTTTTTGTTTCTGTCACAAAACGGCAAGTCTGATAACGTGCGTCTATCGATTGCAGCCGCTATGCTGGGGCCGCAACTTCATGGACGCACGTTATGACCCTCACCGAACTCCGCTACATCGTCACCCTCGCGCAAGAGCAGCACTTCGGCCACGCCGCCGAGCGTTGCCACGTCAGCCAGCCGACCCTGTCGGTGGGCGTGAAGAAACTCGAGGATGAACTCGGCGTGCTGATCTTCGAACGCAGCAAGAGCGCCGTGCGCCTGACCCCGGTCGGCGAGACCATCGTCGCCCAGGCGCAGAAAGTCCTCGAGCAGGCCCAAGGCATTCGCGAGCTGGCCCAGGCAGGCAAGAACCAGCTCACCGCGCCACTCAAGGTCGGCGCCATCTATACCGTCGGCCCCTATCTGTTCCCGCACCTGATCCCCCAGCTGCACCGGGTCGCGCCGCAGATGCCGCTGTATATCGAAGAAAACTTCACCCACGTGCTGCGCGAGAAACTGCGCAATGGCGAGCTGGACGCAGTGATCATCGCCCTGCCGTTCAACGAAGCCGATGTGCTGACCCTGCCGCTGTACGACGAGCCCTTCTGTGCGCTGATGCCGGCCGACCACCCGTGGACCGCCAAGGACACCATCGACACCGCCATGCTCAACGACAAGAGCCTGCTGCTGCTGGGCGAAGGCCATTGCTTCCGCGACCAGGTGCTGGAGGCTTGCCCGACCCTGAACAAGGGTGGCGAAGGCGCCAAGCACACCACGGTCGAATCCAGCTCGCTGGAAACCATCCGCCACATGGTCGCCTCGGGCCTGGGCGTGTCGATCCTGCCGCTGTCGGCGGTGCACAGCCACCATTACGCGCCGGGAGTGATCGAAGTGCGCCCACTGACCGCGCCCGCGCCGTTCCGTACCGTCGCCATCGCCTGGCGCGCCAGCTTCCCGCGGCCGAAGGCCATCGAGATCCTCGCCGACTCGATCCGCCTCTGCTCGGTAGCCAAGCCACCCGTGGAACAACCGGCCTGAGCCCATGACCGAGCTGTCGAACGTCCCGGTCACCGCGCTCAAGGGCGTAGGTGAGGCCATGGCGGAGAAACTCGCCAAGGTCGGCCTGGAGAACCTGCAGGACCTGCTGTTCCACCTGCCGCTGCGCTACCAGGACCGCACCCGCGTGGTGCCCATCGGCCAGCTGCGCCCGGGCCAGGACGCGGTGATCGAGGGTGTGGTCAGCGGTGCCGATGTGACCATGGGCAAGCGCCGCAGCCTGGTGGTACGCCTGGGCGATGGCAGCGGCTCGCTGAGCCTGCGCTTCTACCATTTCAGCAACGCGCAGAAGGAAGGCCTCAAACGGGGTACCCACCTGCGTTGCTATGGTGAAGCCCGCCCCGGCGCCTCGGGCCTTGAGATCTACCACCCGGAATACCGCGCCCTCAACGGCGACGAAGCCCCTCCACCGGTGGAGCAGACCCTGACGCCGATCTACCCGACCACCGAGGGCCTGACCCAGCAGCGCCTGCGCCTGCTGTGCCAGCAAAGCCTCGGCCAACTGGGGCCGCGCAGCCTGCCCGACTGGCTGCCCGATGAGCTGGCCCGCGACTACCAGTTGGCGCCGCTGAGCGACGCCATCCGCTACCTGCACAACCCGCCGGCCGATGCCGACCTCGACGAACTCGCCGAAGGTCATCACTGGGCCCAGCACCGCCTGGCCTTCGAAGAACTGCTGACCCACCAGTTGTCGCAACAGCGTCTGCGCGAAAGCCAGCGTGCCCTGCGCGCGCCGGTACTGCCCAAGGCCACGCGCCTGCCGGCACAGTACCTGGCCAACCTCGGCTTCAGCCCGACCGGCGCCCAGCAGCGGGTCGGCAACGAAATTGCCTACGATCTCAGCCAGCCCGAGCCGATGATGCGTCTGGTGCAAGGCGACGTCGGCGCCGGCAAGACCGTGGTCGCCGCGCTGGCCGCCCTGCAGGCCCTGGAAGCCGGCTACCAGGTGGCACTGATGGCGCCCACCGAGATTCTCGCCGAACAGCACTTCATCACCTTCAAGCGCTGGCTCGAGCCCTTGGGTATCGAAGTCGCCTGGCTGGCCGGCAAACTCAAGGGCAAGGCCCGCGCCAGCGCCCTGGAACAGATCGCCAGCGGCGCGCCGATGGTGGTCGGCACCCACGCGTTGTTCCAGGACGAAGTGCAGTTCAAGCACCTGGCCCTGGCGATCATCGACGAACAGCACCGCTTTGGTGTGCAGCAGCGCCTGGCCCTGCGCAAGAAGGGTGTGATGGGCCAACTGTGCCCGCACCAATTGATCATGACCGCCACGCCGATCCCACGCACCCTGGCCATGAGCGCCTATGCCGACCTCGACACCTCGATCCTCGACGAGCTGCCGCCTGGCCGCACCCCGGTGAACACCGTGCTGGTTGCCGACAGCCGCCGCTTCGAAGTGGTCGAGCGCGTCCGCGCCGCCTGTGCCGAAGGGCGTCAGGCATACTGGGTGTGCACCCTGATCGAAGAGTCCGAGGAACTGACCTGCCAGGCCGCCGAAAGCACCTACGAGGAGCTGGGCAGCGCCCTGGGCGAGCTGCGCGTGGGCTTGATCCATGGGCGCATGAAGCCCGCGGAAAAAGCCGCGGTAATGGCCGAGTTCAAGGCCGGTGCCCTGCAACTGCTGGTAGCCACCACGGTGATCGAAGTCGGCGTGGACGTGCCCAACGCCAGCTTGATGATCATCGAAAACCCCGAGCGCCTGGGCCTGGCCCAGTTGCACCAGCTGCGTGGCCGGGTTGGCCGGGGCAGCGCGGTGAGCCACTGCGTGCTGCTCTACCATCCGCCGCTGTCGCAGATTGGCCGCGAGCGCCTGGGAATCATGCGGGAAACCAACGACGGTTTCGTCATCGCCGAGAAGGACCTGGAGCTGCGCGGCCCCGGCGAGATGCTCGGGACCCGCCAGACCGGCCTGCTACAGTTCAAGGTCGCCGACCTCATGCGCGACGCCGACCTGCTGCCGGCCGTGCGCGATGCCGCCCAGGCCCTGCTGGCGCGCTGGCCGGCGCATGTCAGCCCGCTGCTCGACCGCTGGCTGCGCCACGGCCAGCAATATGGCCAGGTGTGACGCCCGTCCCATAATGGATCCAGCTTGCCGGTCAGGCTGGTTATACTTCGCGTTTAAAAGAATCAATGGATACAGACCATGACTGAAGTTGCCCTGGATACCGCAACCCCACACGCACCGTCTGTCATCCGGCTGTTGCTCGACAAACTTGGCGTGACCTACCGCGAGGTGCCCGAGCACCCGGGGTTGCCAGCCGCCTCGCGGGTCCAGGCCGTGCTGCTCGACGACGAGATCGGCGCGCTGATGGTGCTGTTCCCGCACAGCCAACTGCTGGACCTCAAGCGCCTCGAGGAACTCACCGGCCGCAAGCTGACCGCCGTGCCGCTAGCGCGTCTGAAGCAGATGCTCGACAAGCATCACCTCAAGACCCTGCCCGCCATCCCGGCGCTGACCAGCTCGCCGTGCCAGTACGAGAAAAGCCTGCTCGACAACGAGACCCTGCTGATCCAGTCCGGTGAAGCCGGCCTGCTCCTGGAAATCGGCCGCACCGCCTTCAAGAAGATGCTGGCCAAGGCCAGCGCCAGCACGTTCGGCCAGCCGATCAGCGATATTCGCCTCAGTTTCGAACAACTGGACGGCCCACCCAAGGAAGTCATCCGCGCCGTCCAGGCCTTCACTGCCCGGCGCATCCAGCAGCGCCTGGAACAGACCATTGAGATCCCGCCGCTGGCCGACACCGCGCAGAAGATCATCAAGCTGCGCGTCGACCCCAACGCCAGCATCGACGACATCACCGGCGTGGTCGAGACCGACCCGGCCCTGGCCGCGCAGGTGGTCAGCTGGGCCGCCTCGCCCTACTATGCCTCGCCCGGCAAGATCCGCTCGGTGGAAGACGCCATCGTCCGCGTGCTGGGCTTTGACCTGGTGATCAACCTGGCCCTGGGCCTGGCCCTGGGCAAAACGCTCAGTCTGCCCAAGGACCACCCGCAGCAAGCCACCCCGTACTGGCAGCAATCGATCTACACCGCCGCTGTGATCGAGGGCCTGACCCGCGCCATGCCGCGTGCCGAGCGCCCGGAAGCCGGCCTGACCTACCTGGCCGGGCTACTGCACAATTTCGGCTACCTGTTGCTGGCGCATGTCTTCCCGCCGCACTTCTCGCTGATCTGCCGGCACCTGGAGGTCAACCCACACCTGTGCCACAGCTATGTGGAGCAACATCTGCTGGGTATCAGCCGCGAGCAGATCGGTGCCTGGCTGATGAAGTTGTGGGACATGCCGGACGAGCTGTCCACGGCCCTGCGTTTCCAGCACGACCCGGCGTACGACGGTGAGTATTCGGCCTTCCCCAACCTGGTGTGCCTGGCGATCCGCCTGCTGCGCTCGCGGGGCATCGGCTCGGGGCCACAGGACGAGATTCCCGACGCCCTGCTCGAACGCCTGGGGCTGACCCGGGACAAGGCCGATGAAGTGGTGAACAAGGTGCTGGAGGCCGAGGCGCTGCTGCGCGAGCTGGCGTCGCAGTTCCACACGTCACATTGATGCAGCCCTCCTGTGGGAGCGGTTTACCCACTCCCACAGGCGCTTTGTTCTGTGTTGTATATCAGCCCTTCTTCTTCGGCTTGAGGTACTTCATCAAGCCCTGGAACCAGATCACCAACGCCGGATTGCCCTTGATCTGGATGTTCTTCTCCTGAATCCCCTGCATGAACGCCAGCTGCTTGTTGCCCGCCTGCAGCGTGGCGAAGCCGTAGGCGGCGTCCTTGAAGGCGATGGCGAAGGCCGGCTGTGGATGCAGGCCGCCGTGGCTGCTGATGCGCAGGTCCTTGACGATGAAGTGCCGGGCCACCTTGCCGTCCAGGGTCTGCATCTGGAACACCAGGTCCTTGTCCTGCAGCTGCTGCTGGAACGCCGGGTTGTTGCGGCTGGCCTTGGCCATCAGCCAACCCATGGCCCAGAGAAGAAAACGAAACTTCATCAACACGCCTCGAATGAAAAGTGACTGAGTCGGGCAGTTTATCCGTTTCTTGGTCTATTTATGCAAGTTCGCTGCATTTCCCCCCAGAAACGCAACGGGCGCCACCAGGGCGCCCGTTTGAACCGTTGAGGGGAATCACTTTTTCTTGGCGGGCTTGGCCGGTGCGTTGACGCTGTCGCGCAGGTTCTTGCCAGGTTTGAAGGCAACGGTGTTGCTGGCCTTGATCTTCACTGGCTGGCCGGTTTGCGGGTTCTTGCCGGTGCGAGCGCCACGGTGGCGTTTTTCGAAGGTGCCGAAACCAACCAGGGTGACGGTGTCCTTGTCGAGCGCGCCGGTGATGCTATCGAGAATCGCGTTGAGGACCTGGTTGGCCTTTTCCTTGGTCAGATCGGCCTTTTCGGCGATGACGGCGGCGAGTTCTGGTTTACGCATAGTGAAGCCTCTTTGACGGGATTTCTTGTTGTTATGCCGTGCTGCCGAAAGGAGCAGCGTTCAAGGCACCGCAGGCTCTAGCCTGGGGTAGACGTCAGTGAGGATGGCACGCCGGCCAGGGCCGCGCCAGTATCTGGGCGGCCATTGTCGCGGCAAGAACAGGATAATTCCGACAGAACGCCCGCTATTTACGCCATCAGGGCCGGCAACTGTCGATTCAGCGCCAGTTTTTCCATGACCGCGCCGCCGGTCAGGGCGTAGCCCAGCAACTGCCCATCCGCGCCGTGGCAGAGCACTTTCAGGTCGGCGCCCACGCCCTCCACCATCCAGGTGCCGTCGTGACCGGCAGGTGGCGGCGACACCACCAGCGGGCAGGCCGGGGTTTTCACCGTGACCGGCATCGGCCCGTAGCTGACCGTGGTCGGGTTGCCGGCCAGGGTCTGGGCCAGGGCGCGGGCGCAGGTCATCAATGGCATCACGTACAGCAGGTTGATGCCGTCGACCTCAGCACAGTCGCCCAGGGCGAAGATATTGGCGTGGGAAGTGCGCAGTTGGCGGTCGACCACCACCCCACGGTTGACCTGCAAGCCCGCCGCAGCAGCCAGGTCGGTGCGTGGGCGCAGGCCGATGGCCGAGACCACCAGGTCGCAGCCAACTACGCTGCCATCGGACAACTGCGCCTCGAGCGCCGCGCCGGCCCGCTGCAGGCGGGTCAGCACCGGGCCGAGGTGGAAGCGCACGCCCAGCCCTTCCAGGCCAGCCTGCACCGCAGCGGCAGCGGCGGGATGCAGCAAGGTCGGCATGACTTGCTCGCAAGGAGCCACCACCTCGCACTGCAGGCCACCCAGGGTCAGATCATTGGCGAACTCACAGCCGATCAGGCCGGCACCAAGGATCAGCACCCGCTGCTTGCCGGTGGCCGCTGCGCGGAAACGGGCGTAGTCCTCGAGGTCGTTGATCGGGAAGACCAGCTCGCTCGCATCGCCTTCGATCGGCACCTGCACGGTCTGTGCGCCCCAAGCCAGCACCAGGTCGCGGTACTCGACCGCTTCCTCACCAATCCACAGGCGTTTGTGGCCCGGATCGATGCCGCTGATGCGGGTATGGGTGCGGATCTCGGCCTTGAGCTGCTCGGCCATGGCTCCCGGCTCGGCCATGCACAGGCCATCGGCGTCCTTCTGCTTGGCAAAACCGGTGGACAGCATGGGCTTGGAATACGAGCGACCATCGTCGGCGGTGATCAACAGCAGCGGCGTATCGCCATCGAGCTTGCGAAATTCCCGCGCCAGGTTGTAACCGGCCAGGCCGGTGCCAATGATCACCACAGGGGACGTCATGTCGTGCATTCCTTCTTCAGAACTTGGGGGTGCGATCAGCCGATGGCGATCATTTCGAAGTCGCTCTTGCCCACGCCGCAGTCAGGGCACAGCCAGTCTTCCGGTACGTCTTCCCAGCGGGTGCCAGGGGCGATGCCGTCGTCCGGCCAGCCTTGGGCCTCGTCGTAGATCAGGCCGCAGACAATACATTGCCACTTTTTCATCGCTTCTTTTCCTCGGTACAGGCTCAGGCTTTGTGTTGTCGCTGATAGCCCTTTCGCGGGCAAGCCCGCTCCCACAGGGGGCGCGAGCCATACTCGTGAAGGGGCCACCGCGCAATTCGTGGGGGCTTTTTTACTGGCCCTGCTGGCAGGATGCAAGCAGCAAGGGCAAACATGCTAAGCTCGCCGCCTCTCTGGCCTGTCTCAAGCATACCCACGTGCCGTACGAAACCCCGCAAGCAGCCGCTGTCGCGTGGCTGCCGTATCCACAGCTGGCGAACACCCTCGACCAGCCGACTCTCGACTGGCTGTTCGACGAAGGCTCCCTCACCCGCCGCCTGACCCGCCTCTCTCACGACCATTTCAGCGTCACGCCCCTGTTCGAAGGCTGGCAAGGGCTGCGTGCCGATGAATGCGCCGCTCTCGGACTGGCGCCGGGCGCGCAAGGCTGGGTGCGCGAGGTCTACCTGCGTGGCCATGGCCAGCCGTGGGTATTCGCCCGCAGCGTGGCCAGCCGCGCGGCGCTGGAGCGCGGCGGGCTGGACCTGGAAACCCTGGGCAGCCGTTCGCTGGGCGAGCTGCTGTTCTGTGACCAGGCATTCGTCCGCCACCCTATCGAGGTGTGCCGTTATCCACAGGCCTGGCTGCCCGCCGAGGCCGCCCATTCCGGGCTTTGGGGGCGGCGCTCGCGCTTTGAGCGTGATGGCCTCGACCTGCTGGTGGCCGAGGTGTTCCTGCCCACCTTGTGGCACGCGGCCAAGGAGGAGAACCGCTGATGTACCTGAACCTGCTCAAGTCGCTCAATCGCCTGCACCCCCGGGCCTGGGACTTCATCCAGCTCAGCCGCATGGACCGGCCCATCGGCATCTACCTGCTGCTGTGGCCGACGCTGGTGGCGGTGTGGATCGCCGGCAACGGCGCACCCAGCGTGAAAAACGTGCTGATCTTCGCCCTCGGCGTGGTACTGATGCGCGCCGCCGGTTGTTGCATCAACGACTTCGCCGACCGCAAGGTCGATGGCCACGTCAAGCGCACCGCCGACCGGCCCCTGGCCAGTGGCCGGGTCAGGCCGCGCGAAGCCCTGGCCTTGTGCGCGGCGTTGGTGGGGGTGAGCTTCCTGCTGGTGCTGTGCACCAACGCCACGACCGTGTGGCTGTCGTTCGGCGCCGTGGCCCTGGCATTCTGCTACCCGTTCATGAAGCGCTATACCTACTACCCGCAGGTGGTACTGGGCGCCGCGTACTCCTGGGGCATCCCCATGGCCTTCACCGCCGCAGGCGGCGAGCTGCCGGCCAGCGCCTGGCTGCTGTACATCGCCAACCTGCTGTGGACGGTGGGCTACGACACCTACTACGCCATGGTCGATCGCGACGACGACCTGAAGATCGGCGTGAAGTCCACGGCGATCCTGTTCGGCGAGGCCGACCGGGTCATCATCCTGACCTTGCAATTGCTGTCGCTGGGCTGCCTGCTGCTGGCCGGCAATCGCTTCGAGCTGGGCGGCTGGTTCCACCTGGGGCTGCTGGCGGCGCTGGCGTGCTTTGCCTGGGAGTTCTGGTCGACGCGCACGCTGGACCGCGACGCCTGCTTCAAGGCGTTCCTGCACAACCATTGGGCGGGGATGCTGATCTTTATCGGCGTGGTGCTGGATTACGCGTTGCGCTGAAGCTCATCGGCCTTGAGGCTGGCATGGCCTCTGTGGGAGCGGGCTTGCCCGCGAATGCGCTGGTGCTGCCACTACCGCCTTCGCGGGTGAACCCGCTCCCACAGGCTTGGTGCCTACGGCTAAGGCTTGGCCACGTGCCAGACGTCCTTCATGCCATCGCCGGTGGTCTCCCCGGCCTTCTTGTCCTTGACGAAGGTGTACAGCGGCTTGCCGTCGTAGGCCCATTGCATCGAACCATCGTCGCGGGTGACATGGGTCCATTTGTCCTTCGGTGCCTCGTCGTCCTTCTTGACCATCAGCGGTGGCCAGTTCTTGGCGCACTCGCCGTTGCACATGGACTTGCCACCGGCGTCCTTGTCGAAGGTGTACAGGGTCATGCCGTCGTGATCGACCCACATGCCATCTTTTTCCATGGCGTGATGAGCCGACGCCACCCCCGGCACTGCCAGCGCAGCGCAAAGGGCCATCCAGCTCAGCGTATGTCGTGTCATTGGAATCACCATTGTTTCGGGAGTGGAAGAGTTCGCAGTGCCGCCGCGGCGGCCCTTTGTAGCCTAGTCCAGACACGCAATGTCGCCAGAGTCGCCCATGACCTGTCACACAGCTGCAATAATTCCGTTATCTAATGCGGGCCAAGACATCGTTCCTGGGAGAGGTAATTGAGCATGGTTGGCAGAAACATTCTGATCGTCGACGACGAAGCGCCTATCCGCGAGATGATCGCCGTTGCATTGGAAATGGCTGGCTATGACTGCCTCGAGGCCGAGAACTCGCAACAGGCCCACGCCATCATCGTCGACCGCAAGCCGGACCTGATCCTGCTCGACTGGATGCTGCCGGGCACCTCGGGCATCGAGCTGGCCCGGCGCCTCAAGCGCGACGAGCTGACCGGCGACATCCCGATCATCATGCTCACCGCCAAGGGCGAAGAGGACAACAAGATCCAGGGCCTGGAAGTCGGTGCCGACGACTACATCACCAAGCCGTTCTCGCCCCGCGAACTGGTCGCGCGCCTGAAGGCCGTGCTGCGCCGCACCGGCCCGAGCGACAGCGAAGCACCGATCGAAGTCGGCGGCCTGCTGCTCGACCCGATCAGCCACCGCGTGACCATCGACGGCAAGCCTGCCGAAATGGGCCCCACCGAATATCGCCTGCTGCAGTTCTTCATGACCCACCAGGAGCGTGCCTACACCCGTGGGCAACTGCTCGACCAGGTCTGGGGCGGCAACGTCTACGTCGAGGAACGCACCGTCGACGTGCACATCCGGCGCCTGCGCAAGGCGCTGGGTGAAGCCTACGAAAATCTGGTACAAACCGTCCGCGGCACCGGCTATCGCTTCTCGACCAAGAGCTAGCCCCAAGCTGCAAGCTGCAAGTAAAAGCTCGTAGCGTCAGGCTCGCCAAAGGACTATCAGCACCACCGATCCGCTTCTACTTGCAGCTTGAAGCTTGCAACTTGCAGCTGGACCCGAAGGATCCGTAATTGAACCAGAACTGGCACGCGACCCTGATTCGCCACCTGCTGCTGCTGATCACCGCCTGCCTGATCGGTGGGCTGGTCAGCGGCTACTACGGCTGGTGCCTGGCCATCGGCCTGGCGCTCTACCTGGCCTGGACGCTGAAGCAACTGCTGCGCCTACATGACTGGCTGCGCAATCACCAGCCCGATGAAGCCCCGCCCGATGGCTACGGCCTGTGGGGCGAAGTGTTCGACAGCATCTACCACCTGCAGCGCCGCGACCAGCGTGTGCGCGGCCGCCTGCAGGCGGTGATCGACCGGGTCCAGGAGTCCACCGCAGCGCTGCGCGACGCGGTGATCATGCTCGACAGCGACGGCAACCTGGAATGGTGGAACCGCGCCGCCGAGACCCTGCTGGGCTTCAAGACGCCGCAGGACGGCGGCCAGCCGGTGACCAACCTGGTGCGCCACCCTCGGTTCAAGGAGTACTTCGAGTCGGAGAACTACGCCGAGCCGCTGGAGATCCCCTCGCCGATCAACGACCGCCTGCGCGTGCAACTGCACCTGACCCGCTACGGCAACAACGAGCACCTGATGCTGGTGCGCGATGTCACCCGCATCCACCAGCTCGAGCAGATGCGCAAGGACTTCGTCGCCAACGTTTCCCACGAGCTGCGCACACCGCTGACGGTGATCACCGGCTACTTGGAAACCCTGCTGGACAACGTCGAGGACGTGAACCCGCGTTGGGGCCGCGCCCTGCAACAGATGAGCGCGCAAGGTTCACGCATGCAGACCCTGCTCAACGACCTGTTGCTGCTGGCCAAGCTCGAGGCCACCGACTACCCGTCGGACAACCAGCCGGTGCTGGTCGACACCTTGCTCGGCGCCATCAAGAACGACGCCCAGGCCCTGTCCGGCCCGCGCAACCAGCGCATCACCCTGGAGGCCGCGCCCGGCATACGCCTGAAGGGCAGCGAATCGGAGCTGCGCAGCGCGTTTTCCAACCTGGTGTTCAACGCGGTCAAATACACCCAGGACGAGGGCAACATTCGCATCCGCTGGTGGGCCGACGAACAGGGCGCGCACTTGAGCGTGCAGGACTCGGGGGTGGGCATCGATGCCAAGCACCTGCCGCGTCTCACCGAACGCTTCTACCGGGTCGACTCCAGCCGCGCCTCCAACACCGGCGGTACCGGGCTCGGCCTGGCAATCGTCAAGCACGTGCTGATGCGCCATCGCGGGCGCCTGGAGATCAGCAGCGTGCCGGGGCATGGCAGCACCTTCACCTGTCATTTTGCCCCGGCACAATTGGCGGCGAACAAGGGCTGAAACCCAGGGGCTGCTGTGCAGCCCTTTGCTTTTACGGCCTCAGCCGCTACATTGGATCCCCTGTGCCAGCCATCGCTGGCACTTTTTTTCTCCCATTCTCAAAGACGGACCCCGTAAAAACCCCATCATGGACCCTTCCCCTGGTATCAGCCTCACCTCGTTGTTCGCCGATTTCGGCATGATTCTCTTTGCCTTGTTCCTGGTGCTGCTCAACGGCTTCTTCGTTGCCGCCGAGTTCGCCATGGTCAAGCTGCGCGCCACCCGCGTCGAGTCCATCGCCGAGCTGCATGGCTGGCGCGGCAGCATCCTGCGCAAGGTGCACAACCAGCTCGACGCCTATCTCTCGGCCTGCCAGCTGGGCATCACCCTCGCCTCGCTGGGCCTGGGCTGGGTTGGCGAGCCAGCGTTCGCCCACCTGCTCGAGCCGCTGCTGGCCTATTTCGGCGTCGACACCCCCGAGCTGATCAAGGCCATCTCGTTCTTCGTCGCCTTCTTCGTGATTTCCTACTTGCACATCGTGGTCGGCGAGCTGGCGCCCAAGTCCTGGGCGATCCGCAAACCCGAGCTGCTGTCGCTGTGGACCGCCGTGCCGCTGTACCTGTTCTACTGGGCGATGTACCCGGCGATCTACCTGCTCAACGCCAGCGCCAACACCATCCTGCGCATCGCCGGGCAAGGTGAACCGGGCCCGCACCATGAGCACCACTACAGCCGCGAGGAGCTCAAGCTGATCCTGCACTCCAGTCGCGGCCAAGATCCGAGCGACCAGGGCATGCGCGTGCTGGCCTCGGCGGTGGAAATGGGCGAGCTGGAAGTGGTCGACTGGGCCAACTCGCGCGAGGACATGGTCAGCATCGATGCCCGCGCGCCGCTCAAGGAAATCCTCGCGCTGCTGCGCCGGCACAAGTTCAGCCGCTACCCGGTGTACGACGCCGAGCGCGAGGAATTCACCGGCCTGCTGCACATCAAGGACTTGCTGCTGGAGCTGGCCGAGCTGGATCACTTGCCCGAGACCATCGACCTCGAAGACCTGGCCCGCCCGCTGGAGCGTGTTTCCCGGCACATGCCGCTGTCCCAGCTGCTGGAGCAGTTCCGCAAGGGTGGCGCGCACTTCGTGCTGGTCGAGGAAGCCGACGGCAAGGTCATCGGCTACCTGACCATGGAAGACGTGCTGGAAGTCCTGGTCGGCGACATCCAGGACGAACACCGCAAGACCGAGCGCGGCATCCTCGCCTACCAGCCCGGCAAGCTGCTGGTGCGGGGCGATACGCCGCTGTTCAAGGTCGAGCGCCTGCTGGGCATCGACCTCGACCACATCGAGGCGGAGACCCTCGCCGGGTTGATCTACGAGACCCTCAAGCGGGTGCCCGAGGAAGAGGAAGTGCTGGAGGTCGAAGGCCTGCGCATCATCATCAAGAAGATGAAAGGGCCGAAGATCGTGCTGGCCAAGGTGCTCAAGCTCGATTGATATCCCTGGGGCTGCTTTGCAGCCGTTCGCGGCACAAGGCCGCTCCTACAGTAGATCGCATTCCCCTGTAGGAGCGGCCTTGTGCCGCGAACGGGCCGCAAAAGCCTCAAGGGTTGCCGGCAGTGAAATCCGGCAACCCACCAATCGGCCGGTCGAACTGATACGGGATCGACTCCAGCGCCAGCCCCACATTGCGCTGCACCACGAAATGCAGGTGCGGCCCGCTGCTGTTGCCGGTATTGCCCGACTTGGCCAGCGCCTGCCCCTGGACCACCCGTTGCCCCTCGCCCACCACCACCGACCCGCGCATCAGGTGCAGGTACACACCCATGGTGCCGTCAGGGTGCAGGATCCTCACGAAATTACCCGACGGGTTGGTGCCACGCCCGCTCTGGTTGTTCTCGATCTTCACCACCACCCCGCCGCGGGCGGCAATGATCGGTGTGCCCTCGGGCATGGCGATGTCCATGGCATAGCGGCCCTTTGGCCCGAAGTGGCTGAAACGGCCATTGGGCCCCTGGCTCAGGCGAAACGGCCCGCCCTTCCACGGAAACGGGTAGCGGTAGCCCTGCGGGCGCTGGCCCGGATCGCCCATGGCATAACGGAACTTGGTGTCGTACTTCAGCCGGGCCCCCTGGCGGGTCTGCACCACACTGAGCACCTGGGTCGAACGCGCGGGCACCAGGCGTCGTACGATACGTGGCGCATTGCCGCCCTGGGCGTTGGCCAGGCGCTCGATCCGCAGTTCCACCTCCATCGCCACGAACAGCTCGTTACGCGCGACAAAGCGCACGCCGCCGGCAAATGCTTCAGTTTGCAGGCGAACCTGGCCGTCTAGGCGCTCGACCATCGGCTCGCGAAACACGAAGGCCTTGGCGCCGGGGCTGGGGCGGTCGGAATAGGAAACCACGCCAAAATTGTCGGTGGTCTTGTAGATGGTCATGCCCAGGCTCGACGCCGAGGCCGTGAGCAAGGCACAGAACAGCAGCAGGCGGGCGGGCGGCATGATGGTGGCTTTTTGACAGTTGTGTTCTGTCGAAGCCTAGCAGCCCGAATAAAGACAAGTTGTGACAGTTGGTCGGAAGTTTCAGAGGATCAAGCAGAGAGCATTGATCCCTGTGGGAGCGGGCTTGTCGGACCACCGCACCGCCGCGAAGCAAGCGACGCGGTGTCTGGCACCGGCTACGCAGGTGTTCGCGGCTGAAGCCGCTCCCACAGCGACCGCGCTAGCTTTAGCAGTTGAGCAAGACAGTTGCTCCCACAGGGTTCACGCCCACCTACCCAATCCAGGGGCCATCAGGCCCCGGGCGTGAAGTGCTTCTGCGCGGTGCCGCGGGCGATCAGCCGCGACAGGTAGTCGAGCTTCTGCGCATCCTGGTCGACGAACTTGAAGGTCAGTTGCAACCAGTCGCTCTCGGGCTTGGGCTCCAATGCCGCAATGGCGTGCAGGTAGCCGTTCAGCCGCGCAGTCTCGGCGTTCTCGCCCTGCTCCAGGTCAAGCACCGCGCCTTCGAGCACCTGCGGCAGGTTAGCGCTGCGACGCACCACCAGCAGCGCCTCTTTGAGGCTCAGGGCCTTGATCACGCACGGCTGGGTGCCGCTGGCCAGGCGCAACTGGCCTTGGCCACGGCCGCTCGGCGCCGAGGCGGCGGCGGCCCTGGGCGTCGGTGCGTTGATCAGCGGCTTGGTCGCAGGCGCGGCGGCCACGGCTGGGGCTGCAACCTTGGCGGCGTCCGGACGGCCGCCGGTCAGGGCACTCAGCGAGTCGTTGGCGAACGCCGAGTTGACCCGGGCCGGAGCGCTGGCCACCAGGCTGTCGAGCTTGCCGATCTTGGTCAGGGATTTCTTTACCTTGGTCAGCAGCTGCTCGTTGGTGAACGGCTTGCCGACAAAGTCGGAGACGCCGGCCTGAATGGCCTGGATCACGTTCTCCTTGTCACCACGGCTAGTCACCATGATGAACTGCATGGTCTTCATCTCTTCCTGCTGGCGGCACCAGGTCAGCAGTTCGAGGCCGGACATTTCCGGCATCTCCCAGTCGCACAGGACCAGGTCGAAACGTTCCTTGCTCAGCATGGCCATGGCTTTGCGGCCGTTGACCGCATCCTCGATCACCATGCCCGGGAAGGCATTGCGCAGGCACTTCCTCACCAGGTCGCGGATGAACGGGGCGTCATCCACAACCAGTACATTGACTTTACTCATCGATACTCCTCTTGAATCCCGGCTAGCATACCGCCGACTGATGGCCATTTGCCAAACCACTGGTCACGCCGGGACTTCTCACACGGTTCGCGGGTGCCTGCTGGTGCTCGACCGCAAACGAAAACGCCCGGCGGTTGCCGGGCGTTCATGCTCGGGAGCAATCCTATTTATCGTCCGGTTCAGCCGGAACATTAGCGATTTCACCCTCATCGAATGCCTCGCCCTGCACCTCGGCTTTCATGCGCTTGAGGCCCATGTGGCGCACATCGGTGCCGCGCACCAGGTAGATCACCAGCTCCGAGATGTTGCGTGCGTGGTCGCCGATGCGCTCCAGCGAACGCAGGGCCCAGATCACGCTGAGCACGCGGGAGATCGAGCGTGGATCTTCCATCATGTAGGTGACCAGCTCGCGCAGCGCGGTCTTGTACTCACGGTCGATGGTCTTGTCGTACTGCGCCACCGACAATGCCAGGTCGGCGTCGAAGCGGGCGAAGGCGTCCAGCGCGTCGCGGACCATGTTGCGCACCTGGTCGCCGATGTGGCGCACCTCGACATAGCCGCGCGGCGACTCGCCTTCCTCGCACAGTTGGATGGCGCGGCGGGCGATCTTGGTGGACTCGTCGCCGATCCGCTCAAGGTCGATCACCGACTTGGAGATGCTGATGATCAGCCGCAGGTCGGAGGCCGCCGGCTGGCGACGGGCGAGGATGCGCACGCACTCCTCGTCGATGTTGCGCTCCATCTGGTTGATCTGTTCGTCGACCTCGCGCACCTGCTGGGCCAGGCCCGAGTCGGCCTCGATCAGCGCGGTGACGGCGTCGTTCACCTGTTTCTCGACCAGCCCGCCCATGGCCAGCAGGTGGCTGCGCACCTCCTCGAGTTCGGCGTTGAACTGCTGGGAGATGTGGTGGGTAAGGCTTTCTTTGTTGATCATCGTTCGCTCCGCGAAGTTGCAAGCTTCAAGCCGCAAGCTTCAAGTAGTTCGTGTCGTTCTCCGGCTCCGCGCTAACCGCTCTTTCTTGAGGCTTGTAGCTTGAAGCTTGCAGCTGCGCCAAAGGCGCCGTTAACCGTAGCGACCGGTGATGTAGTCTTCGGTCTGCTTCTTCGCCGGGTTAGTGAACAGGGTATCGGTATCACCGAACTCGATCAGTTTGCCCATGTACATGAACGCGGTGTAGTCCGAAACCCGGGCCGCCTGCTGCATGTTGTGGGTCACGATAACGATGGTGTACTTGGATTTCAGTTCGTAGATCAGCTCTTCGACCTTCAGCGTCGAGATCGGGTCCAGCGCCGAGCATGGCTCGTCGAGCAGCAGTACTTCCGGCTCCACGGCGATGGTGCGGGCGATCACCAGACGCTGCTGCTGGCCACCGGACAGGCCCAGGGCCGAGTCGTGCAGGCGGTCCTTCACCTCATCCCACAGCGCCGCGCCCTTGAGCGCCCACTCGACAGCTTCGTCGAGCACGCGCTTCTTGTTGATGCCCTGGATGCGCAGGCCATAGACCACGTTCTCGTAGATGGTCTTGGGGAATGGGTTGGGCTTCTGGAACACCATGCCCACACGGCGGCGCAGCTCGGCCACGTCCTCGCCCTTGCGGTAGATGTTGTTGCCATACAGGTTGATGGCGCCCTCGACACGGCAGCCGTCAACCAGGTCGTTCATGCGGTTGAAGGTGCGCAGCAGGGTCGACTTACCGCAGCCGGACGGGCCGATGAAGGCCGTCACGCGCTGCTTGGGGATGTTCATGCTGACATCGAACAGCGCTTGCTTGTCGCCGTAGAACAGGGACAGCCCGGGTACTTCGATGGCCACGGTCTCTTCGGCCAGGCGCAGGCTCTGCTTGTCGCGGCCCAGGGCCGACATGTCGATACCGTGGGTATGAGCTTCGTGTTGCATGTTCTTACTCCTTTTGTAGCTGCAAGCTATCAGCTGCAAGCTGCAAGTTTGAGCAAAGCGGCGAGCAGCTTGGCGCTTGCCGCTTGTGGCTTAAGGCTTGGAAATCAGTGGTCGAGGGCCTTGTACTTCTCGCGCAGGTGGTTACGGATCCACACCGCCGAGAGGTTGAGGATGGCGATCACCAGCACCAGCAGCAGTGCGGTGGCGTACACCAGCGGCCGCGCGGCCTCGACGTTGGGGCTCTGGAAGCCGACGTCGTAGATGTGGAAGCCCAGGTGCATGATCTTCTGGTCCAGGTGCAGGTACGGGTAGTTGCCATCCAGCGGCAACGACGGCGCCAGCTTCACCACGCCCACCAGCATCAACGGGGCCACTTCGCCGGCGGCACGGGCCACGGCGAGGATCATGCCGGTCATCATGGCCGGGCTGGCCATCGGCAGGACAATCTTCCACAGGGTCTCGGCCTTGGTCGCGCCCAGGGCCAGCGAGCCCTCGCGCACGGTGCGCGGAATCCGCGCCAGACCTTCCTCGGTGGCCACGATCACCACCGGTACCGCCAGCAGCGCCAGGGTCAGCGAGGCCCACAACAGGCCCGGGGTGCCCAGGGTCGGCGCCGGCAACGATTCGGGGAAGAACAGCCGGTCGATCGAGCCACCCAGCACATAGACGAAGAAGCCAAGGCCGAACACGCCGTAGACGATCGCCGGAACGCCCGCCAGGTTGTTCACCGCGATGCGGATCAGCCGGGTCACCGGGCCCTGCTTGGCATATTCGCGCAGGTACACCGCGGCCAGCACACCGAACGGGGTGACGATCACGGCCATGATCAGGGTCATCATCACGGTGCCGAAGATGGCCGGGAAGATACCGCCTTCGGTGTTGGCCTCACGCGGGTCGTCGCTGAGGAACTCCCACACCTTGCTGAAGTAGGCGCCCATCTTGGTCAGGCCGGACATGGCGTTCGGCTGGATGGCGTGGACCACCTTGCTCAGGTTGATCTCCACTTCGCGGCCGTTGCCGTCGCGGGCCACCAAGCTGTCGCGAGCGAAGGCCTGGTGCAGGCCGGTCAGGCGCTCTTCGATCGCCTTGTAGCGGTTGTTCAGCTCGGCGCGCTCGGCGTCCATGTCGGCCTGGGCGGCGGCATCCAGCTTGCCGTTCAGCTCCAGCTTGCGACCATGCAGACGCAGGCGCTCGAGGCCATGGTTGATGGCACCGATGTCCTTCTTCTCCAGCTGCACCAACTGGTCGTTGAGCTGGCTGGCCCGCTTGAGGCGCGCCTGCAACTCGTTCCAGGCCTCAGGGCCCTGGGCGACCACGCGACCTTCTTCCTTGACGCTGACCAGGTAGCCGTAGAAGTTGCCCCATTCGCGGCGCTCCAGGGCGATCAGGTCCGCCGGCTTTTGCTGGTCCACCAGCCAGTCGCCGACCAGCCAGGTGAAGTCGCTGCCGTTGAGGTCGCGGTTGCCGATCTTGACCAGTTCGCGGGTCATGAACTCCGGGCCCTGCTCAGGAACCGGCAGGCCGGCCCCTTTGAGGCGCTCGCGGGGGACCTCTTCCTTCTGCACCACTTCACCGATGATCACATGGTCGGCCTGGCCCGGCACCTTGTAGGTGGCCTGGATCAGGTCGGCCGGCCAGAAGTGGCCCAGGCCGCGCACAGCGATCACGGCCAGCAGGCCGACGGTCATGATCACCGCCATGGCGACCGCGCCACCACTGATCCAGACGCCTGGGGCGCCGCTCTTGAACCAGCCTTTGAGGGAATCCTTTTTCACGGATCTCTACCTTTCTATCAAAGCGACGAGTATTTCTTGCGCAGGCGCTGGCGAATCAGCTCGGCCAGGGTGTTCATCACGAAGGTGAACAACAGCAGCACGAGGGCGGCGAGGAACAGCACACGATAGTGGCTGCCGCCGACTTCCGATTCGGGCATTTCCACGGCCACGTTGGCGGCCAGGGTGCGCATGCCCTCGAACAGGTTCATCTCCATCACCGGGGTGTTGCCGGTGGCCATCAGCACGATCATGGTCTCGCCCACCGCACGACCCATGCCGATCATCAGCGCCGAGAAGATGCCCGGGCTGGCGGTGAGGATGACCACGCGGGTCAGGGTCTGCCAGGGCGTGGCGCCCAGGGCCAGGGAACCCAGGGTCAGGCTGCGCGGCACGCTGAACACGGCGTCTTCGGCGATGGAATAGATGTTCGGGATGACCGCGAAGCCCATGGCGATACCGACCACCAGGGCGTTGCGCTGGTCGTAGGTGATGTTCAGCTCGTGAGTGATCCACAGGCGCATGTCACCCTGGAAGAACCAGCTCTCGAGGAATGGGCTCATCGCCAGGGCGAACCAGCCGATCGCCAGGATCACCGGAATCAGGATGGCGGCTTCCCAACCATCCGGGATGCGCAGGCGAATCGACTCCGGCAGGCGGCTCCAGCTGAAGCCGGCGACCAGGATGCCGATGGGCATGATCACGAACAGGCTGAACACGCCTGGCAGGTGGCCTTCCAGGTACGGCGCGAGGAACAGGCCGGCGAAGAAGCCGAGGATCACCGTCGGCATCGCTTCCATCAGTTCGATCACCGGCTTGACCTTGCGGCGCATGCCCGGGGCCATGAAGTAGGCGGTGTAGATGGCAGCGGCGATGGCCAGCGGCGCCGCCAGGATCATCGCGTAGAACGCGGCCTTGAGGGTACCGAAGGTCAGCGGCGACAGGCTCAGCTTGGGCTCGAAGTCAGTGTTCGAGGCGGTCGACTGCCAGACGTATTTAGGCTCGTCGTAGTTCTCGTACCAGACCTTGCCCCACAGCGCGCTGACGGAAATCTCCGGGTGCGGGTTGCGCAGGCTCAGGGGCAGCAGCTTGCCGCCTTCCTCGATGATGATGCGGTTGGCCCGCGGCGACAGGGCGAGGATGCCCGCGCCTTCGGCCACCGGCTCGACCAGCAGGGTCCGGTGCGCGGTGCTGTGGAACACGCCAAGCTTGCCGTCGCTGTCCAGGGCAATGAAGCCCTTGCGGCGCTCTTCGGCGTCGATCTGCACCACCGGCGCCTTGCCCAGCTGGAAGCTGCGGATCAGTTTCAGGCGCGACTCGCCGTCCGGATCGCGGGCCATGAACCACTGGCTCAGGCCGCCCTTGGAGTCACCGAAGATCAGCGAAATACCACCAACCAGCTGGGCGGTCGCGGTGATTTCGGCGTTGCCGTCTTCCAGCAGCTTGTAGCGGCCGTTCAGGCTCTTGTCGCGCAGGCTGAACACGTCGGCGGTGGCGCGGCCGTTGACCACATACAGCCACTGCTGACGCGGGTCGATGAAGATGTTCTTCACCGTCTCGGTCATCTGCGGCAGCTCGATGCGGTTCTGCTCGACCGTGACCTCGTCGGTCATCATGTTCTCGGTGCGCGACAGCTCGATCACCTGCAGGTGGGCACCGGTGGAACCGGCCAGCAGCAGCGTGTCGCCATTGACGTTGACGCTCACGTGCTCCAGCGCACGGCCCTGGTCATCCAGGGTGAACAGGTCCTGACCATAGGGGTAGTCGATACCGGCCTCGATGGTCTTCTTGTTGTCCGGGTAGGTGATCTTGTAGGTGTGGTGGAACACCAGCGCCTGGCCGTTGGACAGGCCCAGCACCACCAGCGGGCTGCCGGGCTGGTCGGTGCTGATCGAGCTGACCTGGGTACCGGCGGGCAGCGGAAGGTCGACGCGCTTGAGTTCGCCACCGGTCTTGGTGTCGAAGAACAGCGCCTGGCCCTTGTCGGAAACGCGCATGCCCACGAGGTTCTGCTCCTCGAGGGCGATCATCAGCGGCTTGCCGGCATCCTGTTGCAGCCAGGTCGGCTCCAAGGCTTTCTTGCTGGTCAACTCGGCGCCCTGGAACAGCGGCAGCACCACGTAGGCCAGGTAGAAGAAGATCAGCGTGATCGCCGCCAGCACGGCGAGCCCGCCCACCAGGACGTACCAGCGGGTCAGGCGATCCTTGAGCGCGCGCAGGCGGCGCTTGCGTTGCAACTCGGGCGTATTGAAATCAATCCGCACGGGAGGGGAATTTTGGGTCATGGTGGAGTTGGCCAGATCATTCATGCGCACACCCTAGCGGTCCCGTATGACAAAAACATGACAGTGCAGTGACGCAACAAAGCCCGACGCGCAGGAGCCCTGGCCTCGGACTGACGAATTCGTGGAAAGAGGCCGATGCATTCGCCGTCGGCCTCTTCCGGTTACTGCCTAATTACTTCTTTGCAACGTTGCCAGCGTGGGACAGGCCCAGGTCAGCCAGGGTCTTGTCGACCACCTTGGCCGGCAGCGGGATGTAGCCGTCCTTCACGACAACTTGCTGGCCGGCCTGGGACAGGACCAGCTTGACGAACTCGGCTTCCAGCGGGGCCAGAGGCTTGTTCGGCGCCTTGTTGACGTAGACGTACAGGAAGCGCGACAGCGGGTAGGTGCCGTTCAGGGCGTTGGCTTCGTTGTCTTCGACGAAGGCGCCGCCTTCTTTCTTGGCCAGGGCCACGGTCTTGACGCTGGCGGTCTTGTAGCCGATGCCCGAGTAGCCGATGCCGTTCAGCGAGGAGCTGATCGACTGCACCACCGAGGCCGAGCCAGGCTGTTCGTTGACGTTAGGCTTGAAGTCGCCTTTGCACAGGGCTTCTTCCTTGAAGTAGCCGTAGGTGCCCGATACCGAGTTGCGGCCGAACAGCTGGATTGGCTTGTTGGCCAGGTCGCCGGTCACGCCGACGTCACCCCAGGTCTTGATCTCGCTCTTGCCACCGCACAGGCGGGTGGAGGAGAAGATGGCGTCGACCTGAGCCATGGTCAGGCCCTTGATCGGGTTGTCCTTGTGCACGAACACGGCCAGGGCGTCGACGGCAACCGGGATGGCGGTTGGCTTGTAGCCGTACTTCTGCTCGAAGGCCTGCAGCTCGACGTCTTTCATCTTGCGGCTCATCGGGCCCAGGTTGGCGGTGCCTTCGGTCAGCGCGGGTGGCGCGGTCGAGGAGCCAGCAGCCTGGATCTGGATGTTTACGTTCGGATATTCCTTCTTGTAGGCCTCGGCCCACAGGGTCATCAGGTTCGCGAGGGTGTCGGAACCGACGCTGGAGAGGTTGCCCGATACACCGGTGGTCTTGGTGTAGGTCGGGATTGCAGGATCGACAGCGGCGACCGCATTGGCGGCAGCGACGCCAGCGGCGGCAAAGGTCAGGGCCGCCATCAAACGCTTCAGTTTCATGCCTTGCTCCTAGCAGGAATATCGTGGGGTTTGTGATGGAACGGGCCCAAGTATCTGCAGGCCGCATGAACACTCTATGACTCGAATATGACAATTGGATGAAAGGCCATCACCCGTAGTCGGGGATGGTCTTTTCAGGATATTTCGGAAGGGATTACCTGGCCCTTAGGGCTGCGCTTTCACGCGGAGAGTCAGGCTCTGAAGTACACCGCGCACTCTGTAGTAGCGGCCTTGTGTCGCGATAGGGCTGCATAGCAGCCCCGGCAGTTTTGCATGATGCGCAGATCCTGGGGCTGCTTCGCAGCCCTATCGCGACACAAGGCCGCTCCTACAGGTCCGCGTGAATTGCTCGGCTCAGCGCTTGTTGACGAGCAGATAGGTACCCACCAGCAGACCAACGGCACACAGGCAAGCCACGTAATAGGCCGGTGCCATCGGGCTGAACTTGAGCAGCGCGGTCACCACCATCGGCGTCAAACCGCCGAAAATGGCATAGGCCAGGTTGTAGGAGAACGACAGGCCACTGAAACGCACCACCGGTGGAAACGCCTTGACCATCACATAAGGCACCGCGCCAACGATACCGACGCACAGGCCGGTCAGCGCGTACAGCGGGAACAGCAGGTCCGGACGGGTCGGCAAGCTGTGGTAGAAGGCCCAGGACGACGCCAGCAAGGCCAGGCTGCCGACGATGAACACGCGCCCGGCACCGAAGCGATCGGCCAGGCTACCGGCGCCAATGCAGCCGATGCTGAGCAGGACGATGGCCAGGCTGTTGGCCTTGAGCGAGTCGGTGGGGCTGACGTGGTACAGGCTCTGCAGCAACGCCGGGGTCATCAGGATCACCACCACGATGCCGGCCGACAGCAGCCAGGTCAGCAGCATCGACAGGATGATCGCGCCGCGGTGGTCGCGCAGCACCGCGCGCAGCGGCAGCTCCTCGGCCAGCGCCTTGCGCGCCTGCATCTCGGCGAACACCGGGGTTTCATGCAGCCAGCGGCGCAGGTAGACCGCGAAGAAGCCGAACACCCCACCGAGCAGGAACGGAATACGCCAGGCGTAGTCCGCCACTTCCTCGGGGCTGTAGAGCGTGTTGATCAGCGTCGCCACCAGCGAGCCGAGCAGGATGCCCGAGGTCAGGCCGGCGGTCAGGGTGCCGCAGGCATAACCGGTGTTGCGCGCCGGCACGTGCTCGGAGACGAACACCCAGGCGCCCGGCACCTCGCCACCGATGGCCGCGCCCTGGATCACCCGCATCAGCAGCAGCAGGATCGGCGCCCACAGGCCGATCTGCGCGTAGGTCGGCAGCAGGCCCATCACCAGGGTCGGCACGGCCATCAGGAAGATGCTCAGGGTGAACATCTTCTTGCGCCCGAGCAGGTCGCCGAAGTGGGCCATGACGATGCCGCCCAGGGGCCGCGCCAGGTAGCCGGCGGCGAAAATGCCGAAGGTCTGCATCAGGCGCAACCACTCGGGCATGTCGGCTGGGAAGAACAACTTGCCCACCACCGTGGCGAAGAACACGAAGATGATGAAGTCGTAGAACTCCAGGGCGCCACCCAGAGCGGACAGCGAGAGAGTCTTGTAGTCACTGCGGGACAGCGGCCGGGATGGCTGCTCGATACGGGTCTGCACGGAGGTCATCGCTGTTGTTTCTCTTATAGGTCTGCGGACCGCTTGGCATGCGGCTTCTCGGAGGTCAGGCAGGGAAGATAGCAAATTGCCGAGCCGCGCTCATAGCGGTACAAAATCCATACAGATATTCATGAATGTGCGGTCGTCGCTGGCTGTGCGGGTATATATACTGCTCGCTCGTAGGAAAAGACTGCTTCTGCCAAGGGATATTGTGCGAAAACGTCGGTCAGTATCGTCGGACTGTTTCGCAGAGTCTCCCTTCGGCCGCCTCCTGAAGCGAAATCAGCGTAGTATGCGTGTTGCTGAATCGTTTTTACGGCGTCCACTACTGCGCCACCAACGAAGCGTCACGGGTCAGAGGCCCCACGGCATGATTGAGCTCGAACAAGAAGATCCTATCCCGCAGGGCGACCTGGCCTTGCAGATCACCGCGCTGCCGCGCGAAACCAACGGTTTCGGCGATATCTTCGGCGGCTGGCTGGTCGCCCAGATGGACCTGGCCGGCACCGCCATGGCCAGCCGCGTCGCCGGTGGCCGGGTGGCCACGGTGGCCATCGACCGCATGGCCTTCCTGGTGCCAGTGGCCGTGGGCGCGCAGTTGTCCTTCTATACCCAGACCCTGGAAATTGGCCGCAGCTCGATCCAAATGATGGTCGAAGTGTGGAGCGACGACCCGCTGTCCAGCGAATGGCGCAAGGTCACCGAAGCCGTGTTCGTGTTCGTCGCCATCGACGGCAGCGGTCGCACCCGCTCGGTGCCTCGTCGCTGAGCCACGCGGGCGTTAAACTCATTGCACGTCACCGGGTCCAACGGCCCGACAGGCAACCAATGAGACGAGCGCAATGGCTAACTTCCAGGTCGACACCGAGCAACACGGCGAACTCAACTGCTGGCGCATCACCAGCGACCACGCCGAACTACTGATCGCCCAGCAGGGCGCGCAGGTCCTCAGCTACCAGCGGATCGGCGAACCGCCGCTGCTGTGGCTGAGCGACCAGGCCATTTTCCGCCAGGGCAAGTCGGTGCGTGCCGGCGCTCCGGTGTGCTGGCCCTGGTTCGGCATCTTCGAGCGCAACCCCGATTCGGTCAAAGCCATGTTCAAAGGTGGGCAAGCACCGGCCCACGGCCTGGTGCGCGGGCGCGACTGGCAGTTGCTGGGCGTCGAGGAGGCCGGCGACACCTTGCGCATCGAGTTCGCCCTACCCGAAGCCCTGGGCGATCTGCCGGGCTGGCCGCACGAAGTCGAACTCAAGCTCGTGGTGGAGTTGGGCCAACAACTGAAGCTGACCCTCACCAGCTATAACCTTGGCAACACCGATGTCACCCTGAGCCAGGCCCTGCACAGCTACTTTGCCGTGAGCGACGTGCGCCAGGTGCAGGTGGAAGGTGTGGATGGGTTGGCCTATATCGAAACCCTGGCCAACTGGGAGCAACGCCAGCAGCAGGGCAACCTGGGCTTCGCCGGCGAGACCGACCGCATCTACGTGAATGCCCCCGAGCGCCTGGCGATCGTCGATCCGCACTGGAACCGACGCATCACCTTGCAGGCTGGCGGCTCACGCACCGCGGTGATCTGGAACCCCTGGAGCGAGCGCGCCCGCGAACTGCCGGACATGGCCGACGATGGCTGGCAGCGCATGCTGTGCATCGAGACAGCGAATGTGCTGGATGATGTGGTGGTGCTCAAGCCTGGGGCGAGCCATGCGATGAGCGTGGCGATCGGTAGCGAAGCGCTCTGATCTGAAGGTTTCAGGGTCAGGGCCGGCCCTTTCGCGGGCAAGCCCGCTCCCACAGGCACTCCACTGTTCTCAAGGTCAGTGAAATGCCTGTGGGAGCGGGTTTACCCGCGAAGAGGCCGGCACAACCAACTCAGAGGTCGGCGTCTTCCACCACCCTCACCTGCCCCGCCTCCAGCGCATACGCCGCATCCGCCAGGTCATTGCTGACCGTCTCCACCTTCAGCGTGCCGGTCACCCACAACGGCGTGTAGATGTCGTCGATCTTCAACCCTTTCGGATAACGCACCAGCACCAGCTGGTTCGGCGGCGGCGGCGGCACATGGATGCACGCCCCTGGGTACGGCACCAGGAAGAACAGTGTGCTGTTGCCCTTGGCATCGCTTTCCAGCGGCACCGGATAGCCGCCCAGGCGGATCTGCTTGCCGTTCATCGCGGCCACTGTCTTGGTCGAATACATCACCGCCGGCAGGCCCTTGCTTTGCTTCAGGCCGCCCTTGGCGGTGAAGGTTCCTTGGGCTTCCGGGGAGTTGTGATCGATCTCGGGCATCTGCTCGAGGGCTTTCTGGTCCGACTTGGGCATCAGCTCCAGCCAGTCGGTCTCGGGCAGTTCGGCATGGGCCAGGGCACTGGCCAGCAGCAGGGGAACGAGGAATAACGCACGCATGGGAATGCTCGGCAACTCGAGGATTGAATTGCCGGGCATTCTAGCCTGTGTTCAGTTCTTCTTGATGAAGCCGTAGATCACCAGGAGGATGATCGCGCCCACCAGTGCGCCGAAGAAGCCCGCCGCCTGGCCTGCCTGGTAGATGCCAAGGGCTTGCCCGCCATAGGTGGCGGCCAGGGAGCCGGCAATGCCGAGGAGGATGGTCATGATCCAGCCCATGCTGTCGTCCCCCGGTTTCAGGAAACGCGCCAGCAGGCCAACGATCAGGCCGACGAAAATGGTTCCAATGATGCCCATGGCAAACCCTCTGTGGTGAAAAATGCAACAAGCCAAAGCCTAGACAGCGCTTTGGCTTGTTGCCATTTCAGAGCGGTGTTGCCCTGCAGAAGTTCGCTCAGCCGGCGATCAACGCCTCTACTTCGGCAATCTTGGCCTTGAGGGTGGCCATGTCGGCGCAACGCAGGGTGGCGTGGCCAACCTTGCGTCCGGCCTTGAAGGCCTTGCCGTAGTGATGCAGGTGGCAGTCATCGATGGCGACGACCTTGTCCACCGCCGGCACTTCGCCGATGAAGTTGAGCATGGCACTCTCGCCGACCTTGGCGGTCGAGCCCAGCGGCAGGCCGGCCACGGCACGCAGGTGGTTCTCGAACTGGCTGCACTCGCTGCCTTCGATGGTCCAGTGCCCGGAGTTGTGCACGCGCGGGGCGATCTCGTTGGCCTTCAGGCCGCCGTCAACCTCGAAGAACTCGAACGCCATCACGCCGACATAGTCCAGCTTCTGCAACACCCGGCCGACATAGTCCTCGGCCAGGGCCTGCAGCGGATGCGCCTCGCTGGCCACCGACAGTTTCAGAATGCCGCTGTCGTGGGTGTTGTGCACCAGCGGGTAGAAACGGGTTTCGCCATCGCGGGCACGCACGGCCACCAGCGAGACTTCACCGGTGAACGGCACGAAGCCTTCCAGCAGGCACGGCACGCTGCCCAGCTCGGCGAAGGTGTCGATCACGTCTTCAGGCTTGCGCAGGACCTTCTGGCCCTTGCCGTCATACCCCAGGGTGCGGGTCTTGAGCACGGCCGGCAGGCCGATGCTGGCCACGGCGGCGTCGAGGTCGGCCTGGGACAGGATGTCGGCGAAGGCCGGGGTCGGGATGCCCAGGTCGCGGAACATGCTCTTCTCGAACAGGCGGTCGCGGGCAATGCGCAGGGCCTCGGCGCTCGGGTAGACCGGCACGAACTGCGAGAGGAAGGCGACGGTCTCGGCCGGCACGCTCTCGAACTCGAAGGTCACCAGGTCGACTTCGTCGGCCAGTTGGCGCAGGTGATCCTGATCGCCGTAGTCGGCGCGCAGGTGCTCGCCCAACGGCGCGGCGCAAGCGTCCGGCGCCGGGTCGAGGAAGGCGAAGTTCATGCCCAGCGGGGTGCCCGCCAGGGCCAGCATGCGGCCCAGCTGGCCGCCACCGATTACACCGATCTTCATAGCGTCACCCTCAAGCCTGGCGCGGATCTGGATTGTCCAGCACGGTGTCGGTCTGCTCGGTGCGGAACTGCTTGAGCGCCGCATGGAACTGCGGGTACTTGGCGCCCAGGATGCTCGCCGACAGCAGCGCGGCATTGATCGCGCCGGCCTTGCCGATGGCCAGGGTAGCCACGGGGACACCCGCCGGCATCTGCACGATCGACAGCAGCGAGTCGACGCCCGACAGCATCGACGACTGCACCGGCACGCCGAGCACCGGCAGGTGGGTCTTGGCGGCGCACATGCCTGGCAGGTGAGCGGCGCCACCGGCACCGGCGATGATCACCTCGATGCCGCGGCCCTCGGCCTCCTCGGCGTACTGGAACAGCAGGTCCGGCGTGCGGTGGGCGGACACCACCTTCACTTCGTAGGGAATGCCGAGTTTTTCCAGCATATCGGCGGTGTGGCTAAGGGTGGACCAATCGGACTTGGAGCCCATGATCACGCCAACCAGTGCACTCATCGTCGAGCCTCTTCGCTTGTGCGCCCGCAGGCGCGTCAAAAAACAACAAGCCACGCGGGACGACCGGCGTGGCTTGTTTGCTGATCATGACCGGATCTATCCGGTCGAGGGGCCGCGCAGTATAGCGTAACGAAGGGCGATCACGGCACCCCCGGCGACCAACTGTCGGCCTTATTTTTCGGGGGTTTGGCTGACTTTTGGGTCAACTGAACCGCCCTCCAGCTTGCGCCACAGCAAGCGCACGTTGGCCTTGCGCACCAGGGCGCAGCGGTACAGGCGAATCTCCAGGGGCACATGCCACTGGCTGGCGCCACAGATCACCAGTTCGCCACGCTCCAGCTCGCCGCGCATCGACAGCTTCGGCACCCAGGCGATACCCATGCCTTCGAGGGCCATGCTCTTGAGACTGTCGGCCATGGCCGTTTCATAAACAGTGGTATAGCGCAGGTTGCGCTGGCGCAGCAGCAGGTTGACCGAACGGCCAAGGAAGGCGCCGGCACTGTAGGCCAAGAGCGGCACGCTGCCCTCGCCTTCCAGGTCGAACAACGGCTTGCCATCGGCGCCCACGGCGCACACCGGGAGCATTTCGGTGTTGCCCATATGTAAGGAGGGGAAGATTTCGGCGTCCATCTGCAGCGCCGCGTCCGGGTCGTAGAAGGCCAGCATCAGGTCACAGCCACCTTCGCGCAGAGCGTGCACGGCATCTCCGACGTTAGTCGCAACCAGGCGGGTGGCGATGTTCAGGCCATCGTTGCGCAGCTGCGCCACCCAACGGGGGAAAAAGCCCGAGGCCAGCGAGTGCGCCGCCGCCACCTGGATCACCTCACCCTGGCCACCTTCGAGGTGATGCAAGTGGCGAAGCACTTCGCTCAACTGGTCGACAACGGTGCGCGCGGTGACGAGAAACAGCTGCCCGGCTTCGGTCAACTCAATCGGGGTGCGGGAACGATTCACCAAGGTCAATCCCAGCGCCGCCTCCAGGCTGCGGATGCGCCGACTGAAGGCCGGTTGGGTGACGAAGCGGCGCTCGGCCGCCTGCGAAAAACTACGGGTGGAGGCCAGGGCACTGAAGTCTTCCAGCCACTTGCTTTCGAGGTTCATCGACTACTCCGCAACGCGTGCACCAAAATGGAACACGCTCGATTGTCAATCGGCGTCACATCAAACCGTATGCCGTTTGCGCATAGGTTAGCGTGCAACAGCATTGGCCGCAAAATCCGGGCAGCCCTAGGATTGGCGCCATTCCGGCAGGTGCCGGGTCAAAATCGAGATGATATCCATCATGTCCTCCGCTGCATCGTTCCGCGTCGAAAAAGATCTGCTTGGTACCCTTGAAGTCCCTGCCGATGCCTACTACGGCATCCAGACCCTGCGCGCTGCCAACAACTTCCACCTCTCCGGCGTTCCGCTGTCGCACTACCCGAAACTGGTAGTCGGCCTGGCGATGGTCAAGCAGGCCGCTGCTGACGCCAACCGTGAGCTGGGGCACCTGAGCGATGCCAAGCACGCTGCCATCAGCGCAGCCTGCGCCCGACTGATCAAGGGCGACTTCCACGATCAGTTCGTCGTGGACATGATTCAAGGCGGTGCTGGCACCTCCACCAACATGAACGCCAACGAAGTCATCGCCAACGTTGCGCTGGAGCACATGGGCCACCAGAAAGGTGAGTACCAGTACCTGCACCCGAACAACGACGTGAACATGGCGCAGTCGACCAACGACGCCTACCCGACCGCGATCCGTCTGGGTCTGCTGCTGGGCCACGACGCCCTGCTGGCCAGCCTCGACAGCCTGATCCAGGCCTTCGCCGCCAAAGGCAAAGAGTTCGACCACGTCCTGAAGATGGGTCGCACCCAGCTGCAAGACGCCGTGCCCATGACCCTGGGCCAGGAATTCCGCGCCTTCGCCACCACCATGACCGAAGACCTGCAGCGCCTGCGCTCGCTGGCTCCTGAGCTGCTGACCGAAATCAACCTGGGCGGCACTGCCATCGGTACCGGCATCAACGCCGACCCGGGCTACCAGGCCCTGGCCGTGCAGCGCCTGGCGACCATCAGCGGCCAACCGCTGGTCCCGGCCGCCGACCTGATCGAAGCCACCTCCGACATGGGCGCCTTCGTGCTGTTCTCCGGCATGCTCAAGCGCACCGCGGTCAAGCTGTCGAAGATCTGCAACGACCTGCGCCTGCTGTCCAGCGGCCCGCGTACCGGCATCAACGAGATCAACCTGCCGGCGCGCCAGCCAGGCAGCTCGATCATGCCAGGCAAGGTCAACCCGGTAATCCCGGAAGCCGTCAACCAAGTGGCCTTCGCCATCATGGGCAACGACCTGGCCCTGACCGTCGCCGCCGAAGGTGGCCAACTGCAGCTGAACGTGATGGAACCGCTGATCGCCTACAAGATCTTCGACTCGATCCGCCTGCTGCAACGCGCCATGGACATGCTGCGCGAGCACTGCATCGTCGGCATCACCGCCAACGAACAGCGCTGCCGTGAACTGGTCGAGCACTCGATCGGCCTGGTCACCGCCCTGAACCCGTACATCGGCTACGAAAACGCCACCCGTATCGCCCGCGTCGCCCTGGAAACCGGCCGCGGCGTGCTGGAACTGGTGCGCGAGGAGAAGCTGCTGGACGAAGCGATGCTCAACGACATCCTGCGTCCGGAAAACATGATCGCTCCCCGTCTGGTACCGCTGAAGGCGTAATCCGACGATCGCAACACGTCTCACCAGGTCGAGGGACTAGACACCTCTCAACCTTTCAAGGGCCCGAGCGCACGCTCCGGGCCCTTTTTTTATGTCTGCGCTTCAAGCCCTGCGCCATCCCTGTAGGAGCGGCATACAACTTGCTCGCTAAAGCTTCTCAGCCCAACGGGACGCCGAGCATGCTGCACAGCCACCTCACCACCCTCAACGCGGTTTCGCTGATCCTCCAGGTGTTCCAGGAGGCCGGCGTCGCTCCCCAGCAGATGCTCGCCGGCAGCGGTATAAGCCCGGCAGACCTGGGCCACGCCGATGCGCGCATCACCACCCAGCAGGAGCTGCAGGTGTGCGCCAATGCCGTGGCCCGCCGTGAGGACATAGGCCTGGAGCTGGGCCGGCGCATGCATGTGTCGTGCTACGGCATGCTCGGCTACGCCCTGCTCTCCAGTGCCACTTTGGGTGACGCCCTGCGCCTGGCGCTACGCTTTCCGGCACTGCTGGGAACAGTCTTCCAACTGCGCCTGGTGGACGATGGCCAGCGAATCTGGCTCAGCGCCAGCGAGCATTACGACGCACCGGGCCTGGCCGCGTTCAACGCCGAGTTCTGTCTGGGCTCGCTCAAGGTGATCTGCGACGACCTGCTGGGCCGTCCGCTGCCCTTGCTGGCGGCGCGCTTCGAACACTCTCGCCCCCATTATCACCCGCTCTACGACGATGCTTTCCAATGCCCGTTGGGGTTTTCGGCGCAGGACAACGCGTTCGCCTTCGAGCGCCGTTGGCTGGACATGCCGCTGCCGTTAGCCGACCCGATCACCCATAAGGCGATGAGCGAACGCTGCCGACGCCTGAACCTGGAGTTCACCGGACGCCAGGCCTGGCTGGGGCGGATTCGCCACCTGCTGCTCCAGCAACTGGATGCGACGCCCGGGCTGGAGGGGTTGGCACGGCAGATGAACTGCTCGTCGCGCACGTTGCGGCGGCACCTGCAGGCGCTGGGCAGCAGTTATCAACAGTTGCTGGACGAGCTGCGCTTCGAGCGGGCCAAGCAATTGCTGGCCGAGGACCAGATGCCGATCTACCGCATCGCCGAGACCCTGGGATTCAGCGAGACCGCGAGCTTCCGCCATGCCTTCCAGCGTTGGAGCGGCGTGGCGCCCAGTCATTTTCGCGGGTAAACCCGCTCCCACAGGTACAGCGCAAGCCTGAGATTTTGCGCAACCCTGTGGGAGCGGGCTTGCCCGCGAAGGGGCCAGGCCGCACTTGGCCACATCGATCCCCTTTTGGCCGTTTGCATCGTTCTCCCCCACTTGGCCGCGCACCAGAATGGCCCCACGCCAGTGACTCCCGGAGAACAATAAATGCTGACGATCTATTCCGATGACCACCGCCTGCACCACGGACGCTGCGAGCTGATCGATGGCAAGCTGATGCCGTGCTTCGAAATGCCCTCCCGTGCAGATCACGTTCTGCAACGCGTGCAGCAGCGCAACCTTGGCCCGGTGCAAGCCCCCAGCGACTTCGGCCGCGCGCCGCTGCAGCGCATCCACGGCGCCGACTACCTGGACTTCTTCGAAGGCGCCTGGGCACGCTGGGCAGCCCTCGGCCAGGACGGCGACCTGCTGCCGTTCACCTGGCCGGCTCGCACCCTGCGAAAGGTCAAGCCCAGCGGTTTGCACGGCGAGCTCGGCTACTACAGCTTCGACGCCGGCGCGCCAATCACCGCCGGCACCTGGCAGGCCGCCTACAGCTCAGCGCAAGTGGCCCTGACCGCCCAGGCCGCGATCCAACAGGGCGCCCACTCGGCCTTCGCCCTGTGCCGCCCGCCAGGGCACCACGCCGCCGCCAACGTGATGGGCGGCTACTGCTACCTGAACAACGCCGCCATCGCCGCCCAGGCCTTCCTCGACCAGGGGCAGCGCAAGGTGGCGATCCTCGATGTCGATTACCACCACGGCAACGGCACGCAGGACATCTTCTACAGCCGCGACGATGTGTTCTTCGCCTCGATCCACGGCGATCCACAGGACGAGTTTCCGTTTTTCCTGGGCTATGCCGACGAGGTCGGTGAAGGCGCGGGCGAAGGTTGCAACGTCAACTACCCCCTGCCCGCCGGCAGCGACTGGCGTGTCTGGAGCGCCGCACTGGAGGACGCCTGTCAACGCATCGCCGCCTATGACGCCGACGTGCTGGTGATCTCCCTGGGCGTGGATACCTTCAAGGACGACCCGATCTCCCAGTTCAAGCTGGACAGCCCCGACTACCTGGCCATGGGCGAGCGCATTGGCCGGCTCGGCAAGCCGACCCTGTTCGTGATGGAAGGTGGCTACGCCGTGGCGGAAATCGGCATCAACGCGGTCAACGTGCTGGAAGGCTTCCAACGTATCCAGCCAGGAGCCTGAACATGATCCGACTCAAGCAACTGCTCACCCCGCTCATCACTGCCGGCCTGCTCGCCGGGTTGCTCCCGGCCCATGCCGAACAGCGCACCCTGCGGGTCTTCAACTGGTTCGACTACATCACCCCACAGACCCTCAGCGGGTTCCAGCAGGACAGCGGCGTGAAGCTGGTGTACGACATCTTCGATACCAACGAGGCATTGGAGGCCAAGCTGCTCACCGGCAATTCCGGCTACGACGTGGTGGTACCGTCCAACGTGTTTCTCGCCAAGCAGATCGAGGCCGGCGTATTCCAGCCCCTGGACCGCGCCAAGCTGCCCAACTGGCAGCATCTGGACCCGGCGCTGATGAAGCTGATCGAGGCCAACGACCCTGGCAACCGGCATGCGGTGCCCTACATGTACGGCACCGTGCTGATCGGCTTCAACCCGGCCAAGGTCAAGGCCGCGCTCGGCGACAACGCGCCGGTGGATAGCTGGGACCTGATCTTCAAGCCCGAGAACATCGCCAAGCTCAAGCAATGCGGCGTCGCGCTGCTCGACTCGCCGTCGGAGATCCTGCCGCTGGCCTTGGCGTACCTGGGCCTGGACCCCAATAGCGGCAAGCCGGCCGACTACCAGAAGGCCCAGGACCTGCTGCTGAAGATTCGCCCGTCCATCACCTACTTCCACTCCTCCAAGTACATGGCCGACATCGCCAACGGCGATATCTGCGTGGCGGTGGGCTACTCGGGCAGCTTCTCCCAGGCGGCCAACCGCGCCCGCGAAGCGAACAATGGCGTGGTGGTGGACATGCGCCTGCCCAAGGAGGGCGCGCCTATCTGGTTCGACATGCTGGCGATTCCGAAGAATGCCGCGAACCCGGACGATGCCCACGCGTTCATCAACTACCTGCTCAGGCCCGAGGTGATAGCACCTATCAGCGACTTCGTCGGTTATCCCAACCCGAACAAGGATGCCACCGACAAAGTCAGCCCGGCGATCCGCGACAACCCGAACCTGTACCCCACGGCACAGGCGATGGCCAAGCTGTACACCTTGAAACCGCTGCCACGTGACGCCGAGCGCGCGCGCACCCGTGCCTGGACCAGGATCAAGTCGGGTACCTGATGGATTCGGGGCTGCCCCGCAGCCCCGAACTCAGCGCTTCCACACCTTGCGCAGGCGCATCAGCGCGGCCGCGATCTGGGCTTCCGGCACTGCGGCGAACCCCAGCACCAGCCCGGCCCGCTTATCCACAGGCACGCTGCTGTCCTCCAGCCAAAACGAACTCAGCGGATTCATCTCGACCCCGACCGCCTCCGCCAAGGCCAGCAGCTCCTGCTCTCTAGCAAGGTTATCCACAGCCACTTTCACATGCAGCCCCGCCGCCACCTCCGGCATCGCCCCCAGCCCCGGCACATCCACCGGCCAGCCAGCCATCAGCACATTGCGCCGCGCCAATGCCGCTCGCCGCATGCGTCGGATGTGCCGCTGGAAATGTCCCTGGGCCATGAACTGCGCCATGACCCACTGAGTGCCCACCTCCGAGTGCCGCACCGCCAGTGCCCGCGCCTGGCTGAACCCCTGCACCAGCCGCGGTGGCAGCACCAGGTAACCCAGGCGCATCGCAGGGAAGGCGATCTTGCCGAAAGTACCGACGTACAGCACCCGGCCGTGCCGGTCCAGCGTGGCCAGCGGAGCCAATGGCGCGCCGCTGTAGCGGTACTCGCCGTCGTAGTCGTCCTCGATGATCCAGGCATCCTCCCGCTCGGCCCAGGCCAGCAGCGCCAGACGCCGCGCCAGGCTCATGGTGACCCCGGTCGGGTACTGGTGGGCCGGCGTGACATAGGCCAGGCGGCAACCTGCCAGGTTCGTGCAGTCCATGCCTTCGGCGTCCACCGGCATGCCCCTGGGTTGCGCCCCGGTCATGGCAAAGGCATGCCCGGCCGCCCGGTACCCAGGGTTTTCCACAGCCACGCCATCACCCGGCTGCAACAGCAACTGTGCACAAAGGCTGATGGCCTCCTGCGCGCCACTGGTGATCACAATTTGTTCAGCCATGCAGGAAAGCCCGCGTGAGCGACGCAAGTAGGTTGCGATCAGCGTGCGCAACGACAGCTCCCCTGCCGGGTCTCCATAACCCAGCAACGCAGGGTCGGGGTTACGCCATAAACCCGCGTGCAGCTTGGCCCAGGTCTCGAAAGGAAACAGATCGTACGCCGGCACGCCCACTCGGAAGGCCCGAGGAGGACCACTTTTGGGCGGTGGCAGATGATGATTTTCCAGGCGCCGAAACGGCTCGCTGGGCACTGCGAAGCTGGATAAATCCTCAGTATCAGAAGGCGAAAATGTGGATAACCCTGTTGATAAACCCAGGGATAACCCTGTGGACAGTTGTGTGGATAGTTTCGGTAGCTGGCTCACATAGGTGCCATCCCCGACCCGGCTTTCAATGAAACCCTCGGCATACAACTGGTCATAGGCCCGCATCACGCTATTGCGCGACAGCGCCAGGATGGCAGCCAGGTCGCGCGTGGCAGGCAAGCGCGTGCCGCTGCCCAGGCGACCATCGAGCACCCGGGCGCGCAAGGCCTGGTAAAGCTGCTGGCTTAAGCCACGCCGTCGATCGAGGACGATACCGGCGGGATCGAACGGCAACGCATGGGACAGCTCACGCATGGCATTGGACCTATGAAAATGACCATTAATGGCTCTTACACAGAACCAATAGCCTGCCTAGCATGGAGCCATTCGACAAGGACCCTGCCCCATGTACAACAGCAAACCGCACCAGGAACACGACCTCTGCCGGCTGCACCTGCACATGCAGCAGACCCGCCTGGCCCTGCTGGTCAGCCACGGCGAACAGGGCCTGCTGGCCACCCATCTGCCAGTGCTGGTCGCCCCAGAGGAAGGCGAGTTCGGCACCGTCTACGGCCATCTGGCCCGGGCCAACCCGCAGTGGCACGACCTGGAGCAAGGCGGCGAGGCGCTGCTGGTATTCCCCGGCGTCGATGCCTATGTCAGCCCGGGCTACTACCCGAGCAAGCACGACAACCCCCGCGTGGTACCGACCTGGAACTACACCGCCGTGCACGCCTATGGCCCGGTCGAGGTGATTCACCAGGCCGCGCCGCTGCTGGATATCGTCAGCCGCCTGACCGATCGCCACGAACAGGGCCGCGACCGCCCCTGGCAAGTGGCCGATGCCCCCGCTGACTACCTGGAAGGCATGCTCCGCGCCATTGTCGGCATCCGCCTGCCCATCACCCGCCTGCAAGGTGCACGCAAGCTCAGCCAGAACCGCTCCCAGCAGGATATCGCCGGCGTGCGCGAGGGCCTGGGCGCCAGCGCTGATTTTCTCGATAGCCAACTCGCCGCGCAGATGCGCAATCTCTGAAGGAAACGCCCAATGACCCACGTTACCTTGCGCCCGGTCGGCGCCGACGACCACACTGCCTGGCTGCCTCTCTGGCAGGCCTACCTGCGCTTCTACCAGACCGAACTGGCCGACAGCGTCAGCGCCAATACCTGGCAACGCCTGCTCGATCCCAACGAGCCGACCCACTCGACACTCGCCTGGGTCGATGGCAAGGCAGTGGGCATGGTCAACTTCATCTACCATCGCTCCAACTGGAGCATCGAGAATTCCTGCTACCTGCAGGACCTTTATGTGAACAGCGAAGTCCGCGGCCTGGGCATTGGCCGCCAGCTGATCGAGCATGTGTACGCCACGGCCAAGGCCGCAGGCTGCAGCAAGGTGCACTGGCTGACCCATGAGACCAACGCCACCGCCATCGGCCTTTACGAGCAGGTCGCCGAGCGCCCGGGCTTCATCCAATTTCGCAAGGCACTATAGGCCGACCATGAGCGACGTATTGAACTGGACACCCGCCGGCACGCCCAAGGCCGAACCCATCGAAGGCCGCTTCATCCGCCTGGAAAAGCTCGACCCGGGGCGTCATGGCGATGATCTTTGGGACGTGCTGCAAGGGCCGGGCTCGGACCCGGTACTGTGGGACTACCTGCCTTATGGGCCATTCCATGAACGCGCCAGCTTCGACCGTTGGCTGGAGGCTAACGCCGCCAGTCGCGATCCGCTGTTCTACAGCGTCATCGACCGATTCAACGGCCAGGTCCAAGGCATTCTCAGCTACATGTCGATCGTCCCGGAACAAGGGCGTTTCGAAATCGGCCATATCGCCTTCGGCGCCGCCATGCAGCGCACGCCAAAGGGCACCGAAGCCGTGTACCTGCTGGGCAAGCTGGGCTTCGAGCTGGGCAATCGGCGGCTGGAGTGGAAGTGCAACAACGCCAATGCTCGCTCCAAGCGCGCGGCCGAGCGGTTTGGCTTCGCCTTCGAGGGCGTGTTCCGCAACCACATGGTGGTCAAGGATCGCAATCGGGACACGGCGTGGTATGCGATCACCGATACCGAATGGCCAGCGGTGGCGGCAGGGTTCGAGCGCTGGTTGAGCGTGGAGAACCAGCAGCCCGAAGGCCAGGTGCGAACCTTGGAGAAATGCCGTCAGGGCTGAGCCTTGCTCAAACCTCACCGGCCCCTTCGCGGGTAAACCCGCTCCCACAGGTGTGGTGCATGCCCTGAGGTCAACGCAGCCTCTGTGGGAGCGGGTTTACCCGCGAAAGGGCCAGAAAACCCAGCACAAAAAAAGGGGAGCCTTCGCTCCCCAGAGGTTAACCACTTGCAGATGAAGGCGTCTGTCAGCCTTCGATCTCGATCAGGATTTCGCCCGGGGTGACCCGGTCGCCCTTGGCCACGTGGATGGCCACGACCTTGCCGGCGATAGCCGCCTGCACTTCGGTCTCCATCTTCATTGCCTCGGTGATCAGCACCGCCTGGCCGGCCTTGACCACATCGCCCTCCTTGACCAGCACATCGACGATGTTGCCCGGCATGCTGGTGCTGACATGGCCCGGCGCGCTGGCCTGCTTGCGCTTGCTGCCGCCACCACCGACGAACTCGTTGAGCGGCTCGAACACCACCTCTTCCGGCATGCCATCGATGGACAGGTAGAAGTGACGCTTGCCTTCGGCCTTGACGCCGACACCGGTGATGTCGACGCGGTAGGTCTCACCGTGCACATCGATGACGAACTCGGTCGGCACGCCCTCGCCGCCTACCGACGCCACGGCGCCGGCTTCCGGAATTGGCAGCAGCACTTCAGGGGTCAGGGTGCCGGCGGCACGCTCCTCGAGGAACTTGCGCCCGATGTCCGGGAACATAGCGAAGGTCAGCACATCCTCTTCGTTCTGGGCCAAGGCGCCGATATCGGCACGCAACTTGGCCATTTCCGGTTTGAGCAGGTCGGCCGGGCGTACGTCGATCACGTCCTCGCTGCCGATGGCCTGGCGACGCAACTGCTCGTTGACCACGCCCGGGGCCTTGCCGTAGCCGCCCTGCAGGTACAGCTTCACCTCGTTGGTGATGGTCTTGTAGCGCTCGCCGGCCAGCACGTTGAAGAACGCCTGGGTGCCGACGATCTGCGAGGTCGGCGTGACCAGCGGCGGGAAACCGAGGTCTTCGCGCACCCGCGGGATCTCCGCCAGCACTTCGTTCATGCGGTTGAGAGCACCCTGCTCCTTGAGCTGGTTGGCCAGGTTGGAAATCATCCCACCCGGCACCTGGTTGACCTGCACGCGGGTGTCCACGGCGGTGAACTCACTCTCGAACTGGTGGTACTTCTTGCGCACGGCGTAGAAGTACAGGCCGATCTCCTGCAGCAGCTCCAGGTCCAGGCCGGTGTCGAACTCGCTGCCCTTGAGCGCGGCGACCATCGACTCGGTGCCTGGGTGGCTGGTGCCCCAGGCGAAGCTGGAGATGGCGGTGTCGATATGATCGGCGCCGTTTTCCACCGCCTTGAGCTGGCACATGGCGGCCAGGCCGGCGGTGTCGTGGGAGTGGATGAACACCGGCAGCGATTGCTCGGCCTTCAGTGCCTTGACCAGCTCGCCGGTGGCGAACGGGGTCAGCAGGCCGGCCATGTCCTTGATCGCCACCGAGTCGCAACCCATCGCTTCCATCTGCTTGGCCTGCTTCACGAAGGCGTCGATGGTGTGCACCGGGCTGGTGGTGTAGGCGATGGTGCCCTGGGCGTGCTTGCCGGCGGCTTTCACCGCCTCGATGGCCACGCGCAGGTTACGCACGTCGTTCATGGCGTCGAAGATGCGGAACACATCGATGCCGTTGACCGCGGCCTTGGCGACGAAGGCCTTGACCACGTCGTCGCTGTAGTGGCGGTAGCCGAGCAGGTTCTGGCCACGCAGGAGCATCTGCAGCCGAGTGTTGGGCAAGGCATTGCGCAACTTGCGCAGGCGCTCCCAAGGGTCTTCCTTCAGGAAGCGCACGCAGGCGTCGAAGGTGGCGCCGCCCCAGACTTCCAGCGACCAGTAGCCGACCTTGTCGAGCTTGTCGCAGATCGGCAGCATGTCTTCGGTACGCATGCGGGTGGCCAGCAGGGACTGGTGGGCGTCGCGCAGGATCGTGTCGGTTACGTGAATTTTCTTGGACATTGTTATCTCCTCGTAGCGGCAAGTTTCAAGCTACAAGCCGCAAGAAAAAGCTGACCTGCTTTACTTGCGGCTTGCCGCTTACAGCTTGCAGCTGCATTCATAGGCCTGCGTGGGCGGCGATGGCGGCGGCGATGGCCAGGGCCAGCTCTTCGGGTTTGCGCTTGATCGAGTAGTTGGTCAGTTCGGGGTGGCTTTCGACGAAGCTGGTATTGAACTGGCCGCTACGGAATTCCGGATTGCGCAGGATTTCCTGGTAGTACGCGGCGGTGGTCTTCACCCCTTGCACGCGCATGTCGTCCAGGGCCCGCAGGCCGCGGTCCATGGCTTCTTCCCAGGTCAGCGCCCAGACCACCAGTTTCAGGCACATGGAGTCGTAGAACGGCGGGATGGTGTAGCCGGTATAGATGGCCGTGTCGGTGCGCACGCCCGGGCCGCCCGGGGCGTAGTAGCGGGTGATCTTGCCGAAGCTGGGGAGGAAGTTGTTCTTCGGGTCCTCGGCATTGATACGGAACTGCAGGGCGTAGCCGCGGTGCTGGATGTCTTCCTGCTTGATCGACAGCGGCAGGCCCGAGGCAATGCGAATCTGCTCGCGGACGATGTCGATGCCGGTGATTTCCTCGGTAATGGTGTGTTCCACCTGCACCCGGGTGTTCATTTCCATGAAGTACACCTCGCCTTCGGCGAGCAGGAACTCCACGGTACCGGCGTTCTCGTAGTTCACCGCCTTGGCCGCGCGCACCGCGAGGTCGCCGATGTAGGCGCGCTGCTCAGGCGTCAACTGCGGGCTCGGGGCGATCTCGATGAGCTTCTGGTTGCGACGCTGGATCGAGCAGTCGCGCTCGAACAGGTGCACGACGTTGCCGAAGCTGTCACCGAGGATCTGCGCCTCGATGTGCTTGGGGTTGACGATGCATTTTTCCAGGAACACTTCCGCGGAGCCGAAGGCCTTGGTGGCCTCGGAGATCACCCGGGGGAAGTTCTGCTCCAGTTCCTCACGGCTGTTGCAACGGCGAATGCCGCGCCCGCCACCACCGGAGGTGGCCTTGAGCATCACCGGGTAACCGATGCGGTCGCCTTCGCGCAGGGCTTCGTGGATATCGGCGACGTTGCCTTCGGTGCCCGGCGTGACCGGCACCCCCGCCGCGATCATGGTGCGGCGCGCTTCGGTCTTGTCGCCCATGCGGCGGATGACCTCAGCGGAAGGGCCTATGAACTTGATCCCGCGTTCAGCGCAGATCTCCGCCAGCTCGGCATTTTCCGACAGGAAACCGTAGCCCGGGTGCAGGGCGTCACAGCCGGTTTCCACAGCAAGGTTCACCAGCTTGCGCGGGTTCAGGTAGCCGGCCAGCGGCTCGGCCCCGATGCTGTAGGCCTCGTCGGCGCGCTTGACGTGCAAGGCGTGACGGTCGGCGTCGGCGTAGATCGCCACGGAGCGAATGCCCATTTCGGCGCAGGCACGCACGATCCGAACTGCGATTTCACCCCGGTTGGCGATCAGGATTTTTTTTATCACTGGATTCTTCCCAAAGCCGTAGGAACAGACGATCCGGTTCTACCGGTCGGCGCGTGACCAGATGTCGCTGGCCAGTCGCACAATCACCCTAGCGCTGAAGGACGATAAACAAAAATCAATAATTGTTAGAGGCAGTATTAGCAAAAGCTTATAGTGAGGTAACAAGGTTTTGCCGGAGCCCCGCAATAAATGCGTAAGTCCTTGATGCGTATGACTTTACGTCAGCTTCAGATCTTCAACGAAGTCTGTGATCTGCGTTCCTACAGCCGGGCGGCCGAGGAGATGGCGCTGACGCAACCCGCCGTTAGTCTACAGATCCGTCAGCTCGAGGAACTGGTCGGCCAGCCTTTGTTCGAGTACGTCGGCAAGAAGCTCTACCTGACCGAAGCCGCCGAGGCGCTGCAACGCGCCAGCCGCGACATTTTCGGGCGCCTGGAAAACCTCGACATGCAGCTTTCGGACATGCAGGGCTCACTGCAGGGTCAGCTGAAACTGGCAATCGAGTCCAGCGCCAAGTACTTCGTGCCACACCTGTTCGCCGCCTTCAAGCAGCGCCACCCGGAGGTCAACCTGACCCTGACCGTGGTCAATCGGGCCCAGGCAATTCGCAGGCTGTCGGACAACCGCGACGACCTGGTGATCATGTCCATGGTGCCCCAGGACATGGGGCTTGAGTTCCTGCCCTTCCTCAACAACCCGATCGTCGCCGTGGCGCCGCCGGATCATCCGCTGTGCCTGCTCGAGCAACTGCGCTTGCAAGATCTCGAGCCTCATACCCTGTTGGTCCGCGAACAGGGTTCGGGCACGCGCAAGGCCTGCGAGGAGTTTTTCAAGGACAAGCGCGTGCATTTCAGCCAGACCCTCGAGGTGGCTTCCACCGATTCGCAGCGCGAGTGCGTGGTCGCCGGGCTGGGCATCGCCTTGCTGACTCGCCATGCGGTGAACCTGGAGCTGGCCACCGGCGTGCTCCGCGAGCTGCCGGTCGAGGAACTGCCGCTGTACCGCAGCTGGTGCCTGGTGCAATCCAAAAGCAAGCGCCAGTCACCGGTGGCGCTGGCGTTCCAAGCGTTCATTCGCGGCGAACGTGCGCAGATCAGCGGGCTTGTGGAGCGTTTCTCGGGGAAGCTGCCGCCGATACCTGCCACACCGTGATCTCTTGCAGGTCGGGGTAATCGGCGATATCGCGCAGCAGCTGGCGCTGGTCGCAGTAGCTCTCTATCGCGCGACGGAACTCCATGCGCCGCTGGTCCTTTTCCTGCTGCTTGCGAGCCTTGGCGTTGGGTTGGTACACACTTGCGTGATCATGTGCCATTGCCTGTCTCCCAGATAGGGTGCGGGAGTTTCAGACTGGCAAGCTTGTTTTGCCGTTTCGCTGCCAAAGGGTGACAGATCGATGAATTCTTTCAGCCCTTTCGCGGGTAAACCCGCTCCCACTGGTTCGCCGCCGACTGCAAGCAAGGCAATACATCTGTGGGAGCGGGTTTACCCGCGAAAAGGCTCGAACGGGCGATCAGTCGTCAGTCGCCTTGATCGACTTGGGCGACAACCGCAGGCTGCGCAAGCTGCGCTTCACGCTCTTGAGATGGTTGACCAGGCTCGGTCCACGGGCCATGGCCACGCCCATGGCCAGCACGTCGATCACCACCAGGTGGGCGATACGCGAGGTCAGCGGCGTGTAGATTTCGGTGTCTTCGTGTACATCGATGGCCAGGTTGACCGTCGACAACTCCGCCAGTGGCGTCTGGCTCGGGCACAGGGTGATCAGGTTGGCACCGCTCTCGCGCACCAGGTTGGCGGTGATCAGCAAGTCCTTCGAACGCCCCGACTGCGAAATGCACACGGCCACGTCACCCGGCTTCAAGGTGACCGCCGACATCGCCTGCATGTGCGGGTCGGAGTAGGCCGCGGCGCTGAGCAGCAGACGGAAGAACTTGTGCTGGGCATCAGCCGCCACCGCGCCGGAGGCGCCAAAGCCATAGAACTCCACGCGCTGGGCCTGGGCCATGGCCGTCACCGCCTGCTGCAAGGCTTGCGGGTCAAGGTGCTCGCGCACCTCCATCAGCGTATGCAGGGTTGTGTCGAAGATTTTCAGGCTGTAGTCGGCGACCGAATCGTCTTCATGGATGGCGAACTGGCCAAAACTGGCACCCGCGGCCAGGCTTTGCGCCAGCTTGAGCTTGAGGTCCTGGAAGCCCGAACAACCGATCGCCCGGCAGAAGCGCACGATGGTCGGCTCGCTGATTCCCACGCTGTGCGCCAGGTCGGCCATCGAGCTGTGCATGACGGCAGCCGGATCGAGCAGCACGTGGTCGGCCACTTTGAGTTCCGATTTGCGCAGCAGGTGGCGCGATTGGTCGATATGTTGCAACAGATTCACGGGCTGGACTCGGTTATGATCGGCGTGCCGGGATGTAGCTTTCTTGTAGTTATACTACATGCTTGCCAACCCGCCCAGCTAATCGAACGTGGAGAGTGGTGGTTTGACGATTCCTTGCGACATCCTGGTTTTCGGCGGCACTGGCGACCTGGCCCTGCACAAGCTGCTGCCGGCGCTCTACCACCTGTATCGCGAGGCCCGCCTGCACAATGCCGTGCGGATCATTTCCCTGGCCCGGCGCCACCTGTCGCGCAACGACTACGTCAAGCTCGCCGAGCGCCATTGCCGAGCGCAGATCGCCCGCCAGGACTTCGACGAGGACGTCTGGCAGCGCTTCTCGGCACGGCTCGACTACTTCCCCATGGACGCCGCGCAGAGCGCCGACTTCGGCCGCCTGGCCCGCTACCTGGGCGAACCCGGCGGCTTGACCCGCATCTACTACCTGGCCACTGCGCCCAAGCTGTTCGTGCCCATCGCCAATCACCTGCGCATCGCTGGCCTTGCCGACAGCGAGGCGCGCATCGTGCTGGAAAAGCCGATCGGCCATTCGCTGGCGTCCGCCACCGCCATCAACGAGGCGATCGGCGAGGTGTTCGCCGAGTCCCACGTATTTCGCATCGACCACTACCTGGGCAAGGAAACCGTGCAGAACCTCATGGCCCTGCGCTTCGCCAATGCCCTGCTGGAGCCCGTGTGGCGCAACAGCCAGGTCGACCATGTGCAGATCAGCGTGTGCGAGACCCTCGGCGTGGAAAACCGCGGTGCCTATTACGACCGGGCCGGCGCCACCCGCGACATGCTGCAGAACCACCTGCTGCAGTTGCTGTGCCTGGTGGCGATGGAGCCGCCGGCGCAGTTCGAAGCCGAAGCGGTGCGTGACGAGAAAGTGAAGATCCTCCGCGCGCTCAGGCCCATCACCGGCCAGGACGTGCAGGACACCACCGTGCGCGGCCAATACGGCGCCGGCAAGATCGGCGGCCAGGAAGTCCCGGCCTACTACTTCGAAAAGGATGTGGATAACGACAGCGATACCGAGACCTTCGTCGCGGTCCAGGCGCATGTCGAGAACTGGCGTTGGGCCGGCGTGCCGTTCTACCTGCGCACCGGCAAGCGCATGGCACGGCGCTCGTCGCAGATCGTCATCCAGTTCAAGCCCGTGCCCCACGAGCTGTTCAGCGGTGGCCAGGTCAACCAGTTGCTGATCCAGCTGCAGCCGGACGAGCACATCAGCCTGCGCATGATGACCAAGAGCCCAGGCAAGGGCATGCGCCTGGCACCAGTCGAGCTGGACCTCAACCTGGCCCAGGCGTTCGCCCAGACCCGCCGCTGGGAAGCCTACGAACGCCTGTTGCTGGATGTACTGGAAGGCGATTCGACGCTATTCATGCGCCGCGACGAAGTCGAGGCCGCCTGGGCCTGGGTCGATCCGATCCTGCAGGGCTGGGCGGAACACTTCCAGGCACCACGCCCCTACCCCGCCGGCAGCAATGGCCCGGAGCAGGCCAACAGCTTGCTGGCGCGCCAGGGCACTCATTGGCATAGCTGAACGCCTTCCCGCTGCCGGTGACGTCCTGGCCTGGGCATTCTTAGGTCCTTAGCGACGCATTCCGCGTCGCCCGGTAGACAAGGAAGCACCATGTACATCCAATCCAAAGACTGGACCGCCCGCAACGACAAGATGCCAGGCAACAGCGCCCTGCGCGTTTTCGGCACCGTGACCGTCGCCCATCCAGGCATCCAGCCGGTGCTGCGCGTACGCGCCGTACAGGACAAATCCTTCGCCCTGGCACTGGAACTCAACCTGCAGCAGATCGAAGGCTCCGTCCTGCAGGTAGTCACTGACAAGCCTGTACGCTTCGAGCTGCCTGGTGTTCACGGCTTCATTCCAGCAGTGGATATCTTCCACGAGGGCGAGCTGATCACCCGTATCACCGACGTCATCGTCACCCACTGATCAAGACGCAGCGACCGATACTCATGCCTTGAGATGCGCATGCGGCCGCTGCAACAAGGCCTTGAACGCACCGGCGTCCACTGGCCGACTGATCAGGTAGCCCTGGACTTCATCGCATCCGTGTTCACGCAGGAATGCCAGTTGCTCCAGGGTTTCGACCCCTTCGGCCACCACCTTCAGTTGCAGGCTCTTGGCCATGGCGATGATCGCCCGCGTGATCGCTGCATCCTGGCTGCCTTCGAGCAAACCGCGGATGAATGCCTGGTCGATCTTCACGTAGTCCACCGGGAAGCGCTTGAGGTAGCTCAACGACGAATAACCGGTGCCAAAATCATCGATCGCCAGTTTCACCCCCAGCGCGTGCAACTGCTCGAAGGTGACGATGATGTGCTCGACGCTGTCGATCAGCTGGCTCTCGGTCAGCTCCAACTCCAGCAGGTGTGGCGCCAGCCCTGACTCCTGCAGGACCTGGCGCACCAGGCTGACCAGCTTGCCCTGGCGCAGCTGGTATACCGACAGGTTGACCGAAACCCGTACCTCCATGCCTTGGCGCAGCCATTCGCAGGCTTGCCAGCACGCCTGGCGCAGGACGAATTCTCCCATCGGCGCGATCAACCCGGTTTCCTCGGCCAGGCCGATGAACTCGCTGGGTGGCACCATGCCCCACTCCGGGTGCTGCCAGCGCACCAACGCCTCGGCCGCATGCAACTGGCCAGTGCGCAGACACAGCTTGGGCTGGTAGTAGACCAGCAACTGGCCCTCGTCGATCGCCTTGCGCAGCTGGTTCTCCAGCTGCAGCCGCTCCAGGGTGCTGGCACGCAGGCTCTCGGTGTAGAACTGGAAACTGTCGCCGCCCAGGTGCTTGGCATGTTGCTTGGCCATGTCGGCCTGGCTGACCAGTGCGTTCAGGTCGAAGCTGGCATCGGACAGCAGGCTGATACCCACCGAAGCGCTGATGACCACCTCATGACCACCCACCCGCTGGGGCACCCGCAACTTGTCCAGCAAACGCGTGGTGACACGCACCAGGCTGGACAAGTTGGTGTAGCCATCGAACAGCACCGCGAACTCATCACCGGACAACCGTGCGACGGTGTCGGCCTCGGGTACCGCATTGGCCAGGCGCTGGGCCATCTTCTTCAGCAACTGGTCGGCCAGCTCGTGGCCCAGGCTTTCATTGAGCAGCTTGAAGCGGTCTAGGTCGACATGCAGCAACGCCAGGCTACGGCCGTTCAAGCGAATGCGCTGCGCCGCCTCGTGCAAGCGCATGCGGAACAGCGCGCGGTTGGCCAGGCCGGTAAGTTCGTCGTAATGGGCCAGGTAGCGCAGGCGCTCTTCGGACTCGCGACGCGCCGATAGGTCGGTATAGAACCCCACGATATTGACGGTTCCGCCTCGACCATCGCGCACGCTGTTGAGCTGCAGCCACTGTGGATAAAGCTCGCCGCTCTTGCGCGCCTCGACCAACTCACCCTGCCAGCGGCCCTGCTGCTCCAGGGCCTGGTCGATGGCCTGGCTGTGGCGCCGCGCATCGCGGCTGCTGGGTAACTCCAGCGCGTTACGGCCTATCAGCTCGGCGCGGCCATGGCCGGTGACGTCGCAAAACGCCTGGTTGACCGCCAGCAGCTGGAAATCGGCATCGAGGATGGCGATGCCCTCGCTGGCCGCCTCGAACACCGTGGCGGCCAGGCGCTGTTGTTCCTCCTGCTCCTTTTGCGCGGTGATGTCACGACGGGTGCCCAGCATGCGCAGGACCTTACCCTCGGCGTCGGTTTCCACCGCCCGGCCGCGGTCCTCGATCCAGCACCAGCGGCCCTGGGCGTGACGCACGCGGTACTCGACCCGGTAATCCTCGGTGCGCCCCTTGAGGTGTTCGACCAGCGTGCGCCGCAGTAGCGGTAGGTCATCGGGGTGCAGGCGCGGCTTGAGGTCGGCGGCCACTGTGCGCACCTGCTCCGCGTCCAGGCCGAACAACGCGTGCAACTGGGTGTGGTGAACCTCGTCGGTCTCCAGGTTCCAGTCCCACAGGCCCAGTTCACTGGCCTGCAGCGCCAGGGCCAGACGTTGCTCGCTCTTGCTCAGGGCCTGGTTGGCCAGGTCCAGCTCCAGGCTGCGCTGGACCACCCGCTGTTCGAGACCGGCCTGGGCCTGACGCAACTCGTCCTCGGCCTGGCGACGTTGGCGCACCTCGGCACTGAGCTGGTGGTTGAGGTCCTCGCCGTGCCGTTGGGCACTTTGCAGATGCTCGATCAGCGCCTGGTTCTGGAAACGCCGCAGCAGGCCGCGTTCGATCAGACGGTTGACCTGCCAGGCGACCACCACGAACGCCGCCAGCAGGATCAAGCCGAGCCAGCCCCAGCCACGCAGTTGGCCGGCGTCGTAGACGAACAGGAAGGCGATCGGCGGCAACAGGCAAGGCAGGGCGAAACTGAGAAACGCCGGCAGGCTGACGGCATAGGCGACGCTGGCCGACAGCGCCGCCGCGCCGAGCAGGCCGAACACCCAGGCCTGCTGCACGAAATTGTCCACTGGCGCCAGGGCGATCGCCGCGCAGGCCAGGGTCAGGCCGCTGAAGGCCGAGCCGAGCAGGAACATCCGCCGCCAGGCCGGCTTGGCCTGGCGCGCCGGGGAAGCAGCCTCGAAGGCTGCCACCTGGATCACCCGCAACGCCACCAGCGCCACCAGCCAGGCCAGCCACACGCCCACCAGCAGGTAGCGCGCAGGGCTCCACAGCAACCAGGCGCATAGCAGGCCGTTGAGCAGCATGAACAGGGTGGGCAACAGAGAGCCCTGATAAAGCAGGCGGGTACGCTCGATCGACAACTGTGTGGCGAATTGCCTGCGAACGCTCCGTGTCGTCTGCGGCGATACTCCGATCGCCATGCAATCCTGGGTCATATGGCTGGATTCTTGTTGTGTTCTTGTTATGGCTGACCGCAAATGTGCAGCGAGCATACACAAGCGTCGCCCCGGACCAAACTGCTCTGCGTCATGATTTCGAAAATGTCCCGTCCGTCTAACTGCGACCGCTCAACCACGCGCTCTGGCCAGCGACTCCGATGAACGGTTGAATACTCGCATGGCGATTTGCGCCGCAGGCGTTTGCCCCTGCCTGCGCGCGGCCATAGAATGCCCGGATGCACAATGATGACCTCTCCCTCCTGCTGAACTCCCTCAACGACGCCCAACGCCAGGCCGTAGCCGCCTCGCTGGGGCGCCAACTGGTATTGGCCGGCGCCGGCTCGGGCAAGACCCGGGTACTGGTGCACCGTATCGCCTGGCTGATCCAGGTCGAACAGGCCTCGCCGCATTCGATCCTGTCGGTGACCTTCACCAACAAGGCCGCGGCGGAAATGCGCCAGCGTATCGAGCAACTGCTGGGTATCAACCCGGCCGGCATGTGGGTAGGCACCTTCCACGGCCTGGCGCACCGCTTGCTGCGCGCGCACTGGCAGGAAGCGGGGTTGGCGCAGAACTTCCAGATCCTCGACAGCGACGACCAGCAGCGCCTGATCAAGCGAGTGATCCGCGAGATGGGCCTGGACGAGCAGAAGTGGCCAGCGCGCCAGGTGCAGTGGTTCATCAACGGGCAGAAGGACGAAGGCCTGCGCCCACGGCACATCCAGGCCAGCGGCGACCTGTTCCTGGCCACCATGCGCGACATCTATGTGGCCTATGAGCAGGCCTGCGACCGCGCCGGGGTCATCGACTTCTCCGAGCTGCTGCTGCGCGCCCTCGACCTTTGGCGCGACCAGCCAGACCTGCTGCGCCATTACCAGCGCCGCTTCCGGCATATCCTGGTGGATGAGTTCCAGGACACCAACGCCGTGCAGTACGCCTGGCTGCGCCTGCTCGCCTCCGGCGGCGACAGCCTGATGGCGGTGGGCGACGACGACCAGTCGATCTACGGCTGGCGCGGCGCGAAAATCGAGAACATCCACCAGTACACCGCCGACTTCCCCGACGCCGAGCTGATCCGCCTGGAGCAGAACTACCGCTCCACCGGCGGCATCCTCAAGGCCGCCAACGCCTTGATCGCCAACAACAGCGGGCGTCTGGGCAAGGAGCTGTGGACCGACATGGGCGAAGGCGAGCCGATCACGCTGTACGCCGCCTACAACGAGCACGACGAAGCGCGCTACGTGGTCGAGACCATCGAGAGCATCATCAAGCAGGGTAGTGCGCGCAATGAAATCGCCATCCTGTACCGCTCCAACGCCCAGTCGCGGGTGCTGGAAGAAGCCCTGCTGCGCGAGCGCGTGCCCTACCGCATCTATGGCGGCCAGCGCTTCTTCGAACGCGCCGAGATCAAGAACGCCATGGCCTACCTGCGCCTGCTCGAAGGCCGCGGCAATGACGCGGCGCTGGAGCGGGTGATCAACGTGCCGCCGCGCGGCATCGGCGAGAAGACCGTCGAGGCGATCCGCGAACACGCCCGCCACGGTCAGCTGTCGATGTGGGACGCAATGTGCCAGCTACTCGCCGCCAAGGCCCTGAAGGGCCGTGCCGCCAGCGCCCTGGGCGCGTTCATCGAACTGCTCGAGAACCTGGCCGCCAAGGTCCTGGACATGCCGCTGCACCTGATGACCCAGACCGTCATCGAGCAGTCCGGGCTGATCATCTATCACCAGGAAGAAAAGGGCGAGAAAGGCCAGGCCCGGGTGGAGAACCTTGAGGAACTGGTCAGCGCCGCGCGCAACTTCGAGAGCAGCGACGAAGACGGCGACCTGTCGCCGCTGTCGGCCTTCCTCGGCCACGCGTCGCTGGAGGCCGGCGACACCCAGGCCGACGAGCACGAAGACAGCATCCAGCTGATGACCCTGCACAGTGCCAAGGGCCTGGAATTCCCCTACGTATTCCTGGTGGGCATGGAGGAAGGGCTATTCCCGCACAAGATGAGCCTGGAAGAACCCGGCCGCCTCGAGGAAGAACGCCGCCTGGCCTATGTCGGCATCACCCGGGCCATGCGCCAGCTGGTCATGACCTATGCCGAAACCCGCCGCCTGTATGGCAGCGAGACCTACAACAAGGTGTCGCGTTTCGTCCGCGAAATCCCGGCCGGGCTGGTGCAGGAAGTACGCCTGTCGAATACCGTCAGCCGCCCGTTCGGCGGCGCCAAGACGCCCGCCAGCAGCCTGTTCGCCAATGCCAGCATCCCGCAGACCGCCTTCAGCCTGGGCCAGCGGGTGCAGCATGCGGTGTTCGGCGAAGGCGTGATCCTCAACTTCGAAGGCTCCGGCGCCCAGGCGCGGGTGCAGGTGAACTTCTCCGAGGGTAGCAAGTGGCTGATGCTTGGTTACGCCAAGCTGGAAGCTATATGACTGCCGCTCCCACAGGCCTTGCGGCCCCTGTGGGAGCGAGTTTACCCGCGAACACGGGCGGAGCCCGTGCCAGACGCCGCGTCGCCTTCTTCGCGGGTAAACCCGCTGCCACACGACCCTGACCATCCTTACGATCAGGCAAAAGCTCGAAACATCTTGTCGCTGGCTATGTCTGACAGTTCATGTGCACCATGACGCGCGTGCAATCCACACAAACGGGAATCCCCATTTATGCAACGTTTTCTTAGCATCGCTCTGGCGCTCTGCGTCGGCCTGACGCTGAGCCTCGACGCCAACGCCAAGCGCTTCGGTGGCGGCAAGAGCTCGGGCTCCGCGCCAATCCACCAGACCCGCCAGGCCACCCCGACCACGCCTGCTGCCGCGCCGACCGCGCCAGGCCGCGCACCGGCCGCCGCCAGCGGTGCTTCGCGCTGGCTGGGCCCATTGGCCGGCATCGCCGCCGGTGGCCTGCTGGCCTCCATGTTCATGGGCGACGGCTTCCAGGGCATGCAGATCCTCGACTTCCTGATCATGGGCCTGATCGCCTTCCTGGTCTTCCGCTTCATCGCCGCGCGCCGTCGCCAGCAGCAGCCGCAACACGCTGCCGCCGGCCACGCCCCGTACCAGCGCGAAGCGCAACCGCAGGCCGCACCGCAATCGATCTTCGGTGGCTCCGCCGCACCGGCTGCCGCGCCGGTGATCAACGCCCCGGCCTGGTTCAACGAAGCCAGCTTCCTGGCCGCCGCCCGTTCGCACTTCCAGTCGCTGCAGCAGCACTGGGACGCCAACGAGATGGACAAGATCGCCGAGTTCGTCACCCCGCAGATGCTCGACTTCCTCAAGCGCGAACGCGCTGAGCAAGGTGAAGGCTTCCAGTCCACCTACATCGACGACCTCGATGTGCAACTGGATGGCGTCGACGAGCGCGCCGACCAAACCGACGCCACCCTGACCTTCCGTGGCGTGTCGAAGACCTCGCGCTTCGACCAGGGCGAAGTGTTCAGCGAAAGCTGGCACATGGTTCGCGCCCATGGCGAAAACCAGCCGTGGCTGCTGGCCGGTATCCGCCAAAACGGTTAACCGCCGCACGTTGCACAAAAAACCCCGGGCCTGTCCCGGGGTTTTTGCTTTTGCCAGAGCGGCCTACTAGGGTATAACGCGCAGCGTTGTCATAAGGTCAGAGGATGTGAACCGTGGAAGAAGTGATCGAACAACTCCGTGAAGCCAACGAGCCGGTGCCGGTGCCGCTGGAACTGCCGGACGAAGATCAACTGGTGGAGATCGAGGAACAGCTGTTCATCAACATCCCCTTCGTGTTCAAGGAATATCTGCTGACCGTCAGCGACGTGGTATACGGCAGCCTGGAGCCGGTGACCGTCACCGATCCGCAGTCCCACACCTACCTGCCGGAAGTGGCGGCCAACGCCTGGGATTCCGGCGTGCCCCGCGACCTGATCCCGATCTGCCAGGACGGCGACGACTACTACTGCGTGGAAGAAGACGGCACCGTGGTGCTGTGGTCCGGCGAAGAGGAGATCGTCACCGAGGAAAGCTGGGAATCGGTGTGGCATTGGGCGCGGGATGTCTGGCTGGAAAGCTGACCCTTGCGCGCCTGTGTAATGGCATGTCATGGGCAGAATAAACACAGGAAAAATAATGGCTTATAGCCATTAAAGCGCCTAATATCGCCAGGCTTTCTGCGCCTGGCGACATCGCTACCGCTCCATCCCCTCGGACGACGGTGAAAACTCGCGCAGAAAGCGATTCCCGCTCAATGCGGCTCGCGATTGTTTTCCAGGGTTTCCAGCAAGGCCACCTGCATACGTGTATGCACACGAATCAGCCAGCGCCACAGTACAGCCACCACCACCGCCGCCACCACCGCGATGATCAGCAACAGCTCGCTGGTCGGCAGGATGCTCGCCGACAAGGCCGACAGCAGCAGGAAGATCACCAGCAGCGACAGCAGCGGAATCACCTCGGCAATCACCCGCCGCACCCGCTGGGTGTGCCGCCCGGCCATCTCCGGCTTGACCCCCATCTCCGCCAGCAGCATCGACAGCGCCTTGAGCTTGCGATAGGCCGCGATCAGGAACGGCAGCGACAGCAGCAAGGCGGCGCCCCAGATCAATGCCTTCTGTTGGCCAACATCACCGACCCACTCGCTGAGCCAGGTGCCGATACGTCCGGCGAAGTAGCCACCACTGAAGAAGATCGCAATGACCAGCGCCAGGTTGACCCCCACCTGCAGCAAAATGCGCCGGATCATCGCCGCCAGCATGGCGCCTTCGCCCTGGGGCTGGATGCTGCGCAACCACTCGCCATACAGCGATAGCACCCGTGCCAGGCGACTGGGCACCACCTTGCCCAGCTTCAGCGACAGCGGATCTGCGGCGCGGATCAGGTAAGGCGTGAGCAAGGTAGTGATGGCCGATACCGCCACCGCCACTGGATAGAGGAAGTCACTGGTAACCTGCAAGGTCATGCCCAGGGCGGCGATGATGAAAGAGAACTCGCCAATCTGCGAAAGGCCCATGCCCACTCGCAGCGACGTGCGCCCATCATTGCCGGCGATGAACGCGCCCATGCCACACGACAGCATCTTGCCCAGTACAACCGCCAGGGTGATCACCACGATCGGCCAGGCATATTCGAGCAGGATCGACGGATCGATCATCAGGCCAATGGCGACGAAGAAGATCGCGCTGAACAAGTCGCGCACCGGTTCGATCAGGCGCTCGATCTTCAGCAGCTGCCGCGATTCGGCCATGATCGCGCCGATCAGGAAGGCGCCCAGCACCATGCTGTACTCCAGCTTGACCACCAGCAGGCAGAAACCGAAGCACAGCCCCAGCACGGTGATCAGCAGCATCTCGTTGCTTTCGAACTTGGCCACGTAGGCCAGTAGCCGCGGCACCAGCAGAATGCCGACGACCAGCGCGACGATCATGAACAGCGACAGCTTGCCCACTGTCGAGAACACCTCGCCGGAACTCACCGTGCCGCTGACGGCGATGCCCGAGAGCAGGGCGATGATGCCGATGCCAAGAATGTCCTCGACGATCAGTACACCGAAGATCAGCTGGGCGAAGCGCTCGTTCTTCATCTTCAGGTCATTGAGCGCCTTGACGATGATGGTGGTCGAGGAGATCGCCAGGATCGCGCCGAGAAACAGCGAGTCCATGGTATTCCAGCCGAACCAGCGACCGATCTCGAAGCCGATCCAGATCATCAGGACGATTTCCAGGAAGGCGGCGATGAACGCCGTGGCGCCGACCTTGAACAGCTTGCGCAGGCTGAATTCCAGGCCCAGGCAGAACATCAGGAAGATCACCCCCAGTTCGGCGAGGGTCTTGATGGTGTCTTCGTCGTGGATCAGGCCGAACGGCGGCGTATGCGGGCCGATGATGAAGCCGGCGACGATGTAGCCCAGCACCACCGGTTGCTTGAGCCGGTGAAAGAGGATGGTGACCACCCCGGCGACCAGCATGATCACCGCCAGATCCTGGATGAAGCTGATGGCATGCATGGCGTGGTACTCCTTGTATTGGGTGCAGGGGGCGAACCGTTCCTCCCCTGGAAAGGCCCGGGGCGCGGAGCAGGCACATACTGTCGTGATAGACGCACAAAGCCCACATTGCGTGGGCCCCGTCAGGTTAACATCGCGCCTTGCTACAAATTGCTAATGCAATAAGTAGAAACAGATCGGCATATTCGGCACCGCCGATGGCAAGATCAGCGTGACGATGGAGCGTCAGCCGACGTCCCGTACCAGGATGGGAAACCTCAAAGAGGGGAACAGAAGTGTCAGCAGATACCCGCCCCGATTCAGTGCAAATTCACCGTGAGCTCTCTATGGAACCTGGAAACGCCCAGCTGACCATGACCGTCCTGATGACACCGGACATGGCCAACTTCTCTGGCAACGTACACGGCGGCACGCTGCTCAAGTACCTCGACGAGGTCGCCTATGCCTGCGCCAGCCGTTACGCCGGCACCTACGTGGTGACCCTGTCGGTGGACCAGGTGATCTTCCGCGAACCGGTGCATGTCGGTGAACTGGTCACCTTCCTGGCCTCGGTCAACTACACCGGCAACACCTCGATGGAAGTGGGCATCAAGGTGGTCACCGAGAACATTCGCGAACGCTCGGTGCGCCATTCCAACAGCTGCTTCTTCACCATGGTCGCGGTGGACGACGACCGCCGCCCGGTAAAAGTGCCGCCACGCCAGCCACAGAGCAGCGAAGAGAAGCGTCGTTTTCTCCAGGGCCAGCAACGCCGTCAGATTCGCCAGGAGCTGGAGCAGCGCTACCAGAACCTCAAGGCCGATTCGATCTGACCCTGGCTTGTTGCTCTTCCCGTAGGGCCAGCCTAGCTGGCGAGAAACCCACAGGGATCGCGCGGACTCAGGTCATGCGTTACACCTGCGGGATTCGCTGCGCCTCGAAGCGCACGCGCGGATGGGCAATGCGATCCTGGGCCCGCACCAGTTGCAGTTCGTAGCTGGCGCAGGCTTGGGTTTCCAGCAGCACTTCGTGCACCGCTGCCGCCGCGAACTCGAACGCCTGTACATCGCTGTCTCCCAGCAGCAACCGGGCCAGGAACAACCCCGAGGTCAGGTCGCCCACTCCGACTGGCTGGCGTGGGAAGGCCAGCAGCGGCCGGCGCAGGTGCCAGCTCTCCTCGCGCGTCACCAGCAGCATTTCGAAGGCGTCGGCGTCGCGTCCTGGGTAGTTCAGGTGCTTGACCAGCACCACGCGCGGCCCACGCGCCAGCAAGCCACGGGCCATGCCCACGCAGTCTTCGAGGGACTCGGCACGCCGACCACAGAAGCTGTCCAGCTCGAGCTGGTTGGGGCAGAGTATGTCGGCCCTGGCCACCGCCTCTTCGAGTAGAAACGTACTGACCTCGGCCGGCACGATGCAGCCTTTCTCGGCATGCCCCATGACCGGGTCGCACAGGTACAGGGCCTTGGGGTTCACTGCCTTGATCCGCTCGACACCAGCCAGGATCGCCCGGCCTTGCTCAGCGCTACCCAGGTAGCCCGACAGCACCGCATCGCAGTGGCCCAGCTCGCCAATGTTGGAAATGCCTTCCACCAACGCTGGAATTTGCGCCGGGGCAAGCACTTCCCCGGCCCACTGTCCATACTGAGTGTGGTTGGAGAACTGCACGGTATTGAGCGGCCAGACATTGACCCCGACCCGCTGCATGGGAAACACAGCGGCGCTGTTGCCGGCGTGTCCGAAGACCACATGGGACTGAATGGCGAGCAAGTGCGGCGTACGTTTCATGCAGGACAATTCCGAAACAGTGTGAATAAGTGTGCGGCCCGCAGTATGAACCCGATTGCCATCTGTACGACAGGCCAGAGACGCAGTTAAGCTGGATCGACCTGTCTGGAGCTTACGCAAATGCTGACCCTGGAAAACCTCTTCGTCCTGCTGCTGCTGGCGACTGCGGGCGCCTGGCTGTGGCACAACCACGGGCTGCGCGAAAAGGCCCTGGCGCGGGTCAAGCAGCACTGCGCCAAGCTCGACCTGGAACTGCTCGACGACGCCGTGGCGCTCAAGCGCATCGGCTTTGTTCGCGACGCCAACGGCCGCAAGCGCCTGGCGCGCATCTACAACTTCGAGTTCACCGTTACCGGCGAACAGCGCCACCCCGGCACCGTCACCCAGTTCGGTGCCCATACCCTGCAGATCGAACTGGCGCCCTACCCCTTCGAGATCAAGACACCGCCCCGCACCGACAATGTCATCGAAATGCAGCAGTGGCGCCAGGAACATAACCGCTGGCGCAACTGATCACCCCTCCCGCCGACAGGCCTCGATCGCGGCCTGCAAGGCCGGCAAAGGCTGTGGCTGGGCAAAGATCAGCTCGATGCGCGAGTCTTTGCGCCATTCGCTGGTCCGCCAGTCCAGCGCTGCCCTCTCCAGGCCATTGAACGACAGCCACCCCTCGGTGCTGTGGATAACCCCTTTGGCCCGGCGCCACGGCCATTGCTCAAGCATGCTGCCCAGTGCCGCGGCATCGAAGCGTTGGCTGGGATGCCAGCGCCAGCCAACGCTCCAGCCACCGTCACCCTGTTGCGAAAGGCAGATTGGCTGACGCGGATCTGTCCACAAGGCAGGTAACGGTGTCGTGCCCTTGTCCACAGGCAGGGTGGCCGGCGCTGTTGAAGGTCCAGCCATCGACGCCGGTAAATCCGCGAGAGAAAGCGCGCCGTACTCGGTCCAGATCGCCGGAACATCGGGCAGCCGGGAAGTTATCAACAAGCGCTGTTGTTCATCCAGGGTATCCGCCTTGTTGATAACCAGCAGCGTCGCGCGCTCCAATGCCTGCTGCTGGGCGAGCGGCACAACCTCTCCACGCGCCAGCGCCGCGCCATCCAGCACCATCAGCAACGGCTGTACCGCCAGCACTCCGGTCCATGGCACCTGACGCAGTTGCTCCAGCAGTTGCAGTGGGTGACCGAGGCCGGACGGCTCGATAATCAGGCGGTCCGGGCGGGCCTTGCGCAACAGGCGCGTCAGGCCGACCTGAAATGGCGCGCCATTGACGCAGCACAGGCAGCCGCCTGCCACCTCGCCAATGGCGATGCCCGCGTCGTCACGGCTGAGCAGCGCGGCATCCAGGCCGATCTGGCCGAACTCGTTGACCAGCACGGCCCAACGCTCGTTGGCCGGGCGCTGGCCGAGCAGGTGGCGCACCAGGCTGGTCTTGCCGGCGCCCAAAGGGCCTGCGATCACATGGGTGGGGATGTTTCGAAGCATGGCTCGATATCGGCGGTGAGGTTGGCGTCAGTCTAACGTGCCTGCGTCGGGTTCGAAGCAGCGATGCGCCTCACGCCAGCCAATCCAGGCTGAGCAACAGCCGTCGCTCGCCGGCAGGCGTCAGCGGCGACCTGTGGATAAGACCCCGCCCCTCGTTGCCCAACCATTTCTCCCCCTTGAGCACCGCCACCTCTCCCGCTGAAAGCCGACGGATGTTATCCACAGGCGCGTGCTCGACCTGCAATCGCGCGCGATCCAGCCGCCCCTCTTCCAACCACTCGCTACCGGCCCCGGCATAGGTAGTCAGCAGCCGCAGCGGCACGTGATCCACGTGAAAGCGCGGGCACATCGCCCCCTCCAGCACGCGCAAACGCAAGCCTATGCGTCGCGCGCCCAGCAGGCAGGTGAAGGCTTCGACCAACCACACCACATCGGCAACGAACCCCTCGTAGCCATGAAGGTCCGACGCCTCCCTGAGCAGCCCGGGCAGCACCGGCGCCTGGTGCTCGTCCACCTCAACCACCCGCTCGTCGGCCAATAGCGAGCCCAGACCCAGCACCAGCCCGGCAAAGTCCTCCACCTGGGCCGGCAGGCGCCGCCGCCAGATCGCAAGGTTGACGTCATCCGCCAGGATCTCAGTCAGCACCCGCGGCGAATCGGCGAACACCTGGCGGATATCCACAGGGCTCATGCCGCCGCGTCCTCGTGCCAGGCTCCGAATGGGTCAGCCAGGCGCAGCCAGCCCATCGGCCCCAGCTCCATTTCCTCATCGGTCAGCAAGCATGCCTCCAGCTCTGTGGATAACTGCGCAAAATCGATGTTCTGGCCAATGAATACCAACTCCTGCCGGCAATCGCCGGCCTCCACCGTCCACTGCTTGAGGATCGCCGCGGTATTCTCTTCATCCTGCGGCCATTGCTCGCGCGGCACGAACCGCCACCAGCGCCCGGCCAAGCCATGGCGCATCATGCCGCCGGCCTGGGACCAGCTGCCGGCCTCCTGGAACTTGCTGGCCAGCCAGAAAAAACCCTTGGAGCGCAGCAGCCGACCGTTGCTCCAGGGTCTGTGGACAAAATCAAAGAAACGCTGCGGATGGAAGGGACGGCGGGCCTGCCAGGTGGTCGCGGCGATGCCATATTCCTCGGTTTCGGGCACGTGCTCGCCGCGCAGCTCCTGCAACCAGCCTGGCGCCTGGGCCGCCTGGTCGAAATCGAACAACCCGGTGTCGAGGATCCGCGACAGCGCCACCTGGCCCATCACCATCGGCACGATCTGCGCGCGGGCGTTGAGGCTGCGCAAGATGGCAAGCAGCTCGTCGCGCTCAGCCTGGCTGATCAGGTCGATCTTGCTCAGCAGCAGCACATCGGCAAACTCGACCTGCTCGATCAGCAGATCGCTGATCGAGCGTTCATCCGCCTCACCCAAGGTCTCGCCACGGCTGGCGAGGCTTTCGGCGGCCTGGTAGTCGCGCAGGAAATTGAGACCATCGACCACCGTGACCATGGTGTCCAGCCGAGCCATGTCACTGAGGCTGCGGCCCTGCTCGTCACGGAAGGTAAAAGTCTCGGCCACCGGCAAGGGTTCGGAGATGCCGGTCGACTCGATCAGCAGGTAGTCGAACCGGCCTTCCTCGGCCAAGCGCGCGACTTCTTCCAGCAGGTCTTCGCGCAGGGTGCAGCAAATGCAGCCGTTGCTCATCTCCACCAGTTTTTCTTCCGCACGGTTGAGGCTGACATTGCGCTGCACCTCGCTGGCATCGATGTTGATTTCGCTCATGTCGTTGACGATCACCGCGACACGCAAATTGTCGCGGTTGCGCAGCACATGGTTGAGCAGCGTGCTCTTGCCGGCGCCGAGGAAGCCGGACAGTACGGTGACAGGAAGACGGTTGGGCATGATGGACCTCATCGGGCGGGCGCATTCGAAGTGATGCATTGCATAATGTTATATTATAACAATACAATTTCGCCAAGCCGTGTTGCCGAACGGTCGACTGGAGAGTGTCATGAAACTAGCTGGCATCGTCGCCTTGCTGTTGCTCGTAATCCCCACACCGCTCATTGCCATGCCACGCAACGACCTGGCGTTGTGCACCCGCAGTGCAACCCTGCTCGCGTGCCAGGACAGCAAGGGCAACTACTACAGCGTGCGCACCGAAGGCAGCACCTTCTATCTGCGTGGCTATGAAGTGGCGAGTAAGCGCCTTTGGGCACAAACCAACAGCCGCTATGGCGCCCTGACCTTCTTCACCGGATTGGCCAGCGATGGCGAGGCCTGGGTCGGCTACAGCCAACGTATCGGCTGGACCACCCGCAACCGCGTTTCCAGTTCCAGCGGCGCACGCTTCAATCTGCACTGCAGCCTCATCGGCGGCTGCCAGTGAGCCAGCCACAGGAGGTCGCCATGACCAGCCTTACCCTTCCCGACATCGCCGCCCAGGGCAACCAACAAACCCTGCCGCTGGACTGGGTCGGCATGTGCGGCATCGCCCTGCCGTTGCTGATCGAGGGCCGCAACGTGGCCGCCTACGCCGATGCCGGTGTGAGTCTCGACGACGGCACCTCGCGGGGGATTCATATGTCGCGGCTGTACCTGGCGCTGGAGACGTTCGAGCAACAAACGCTGAGCCTCCAACTGCTGCATGACACGCTGGGCCAGTTCCTGGCCAGCCATGCCGAACTGTCGACCAGGGCCTACCTGCGCCTGACGTTCGATCACCTGCTCAAGCGCCCGGCGCTGATCAGCCCCTTGGCGGGCTGGAAGCGCTACCCGGTAAGCCTGGATGCCAGGCTGGAAAATGAAATGTTCCACGTGGAACTATCGGTGCATATCCCCTACTCCTCGACCTGCCCTTGCTCGGCCGCGCTGGCCCGGCAGCTGATCCAGGGGCAGTTCGACAAGGACTTTGCCGATAAGCCGCTGACCCGTGACGAGGTTCGCCAATGGCTCGGCAGTAGCGCTGGTATTGTCGCCACACCGCATAGCCAGCGCAGCCTAGCGAAGTTGCGAGTGCGCCTTGCAGATGGCGACATCCGGCTGGGCGAACTGATCGACGCGGCCGAGGCGGCCTTGGGAACGGCGGTGCAGACTGCGGTGAAACGTGCCGATGAACAAGCCTTCGCCCTGGCCAATGGTCAGAACCTGATGTTCTGCGAGGATGCCGCGCGGCGCCTGCATCAGGCCTTGCATCGACTGGACTGGGTGGCGGGATTCAACGTGCGCGTGGAACATGCAGAGAGCCTGCATGCCCACGACGCGGTAGCGGAGAGTCGTCACCATTGGCCGACCCGCGGTTGAGCGATCAACTGCGGGGTTTGACGGTTCCACAATCGTTGCCCAGCCACACGGCCCGGGTATCCATGCTGCCCTGCTGCTGCACCCCGGAGGCATTGAAGGTGCCGTTGACCTTGGTCAGGAATTCACGGTCGCTGAGGAAGGTGGCCTGCCCCTGACCTTGAGCCTTCGGGCAGCTGAACTGGAATTTCCAGACATTGCCAGTGCGCTCGGTGATTTTCTGCGTGCATCCCGACTGCGGGTCTTGCAGCGGAATGTCGTCGGTCTTGACCTGCTCCGGCGTCAGGCACGAGCGCACGCCCTTGCCGCCCACGGTGATGCCCTGCTTGGCCAAGGCGCCCTCCATCATCGCCCGTTGCTCAGGTGGCAAGTTCTTCAATTGCCCCAGCATGAACGCCATGTCCGGCAATGGCTTGCCATCGACCTGCATGTTGCTGGTGGTCAGCTCCCACAGACCGGGTTGCAACATCTGCGCGTGAACCAGCGGGCTACCCAGGCCGAGCAGCAGGGCAATCAGTGGCAGGCGAATCTTCATGGGTCAAAACTCCAAAAAATACCGGCTCTGGCCGGACTAGCCCTTAGACGCCAAAATCGCCTGCGGGTTGCAGGCGACCCCTGGAACGTGATCTGTTAGCGGCAGTGCTCTCGGCAAGCAGGATGCGTATGGATTACCACAGCCCCTACTTCTTCGGTTACGTGCTCGGCCTGATTCATCTGCTCGGCATCGCCGCCGCGCTACACGCGGTGTTCACCGTGCGCACCGCCCAGGGTGCGATCGCCTGGGCCATGTCCTTGCTGTTCATTCCCTACCTCACCCTGATCCCCTACCTGGTATTCGGAGCCCGCTCCTTCTATGCCTACATCCAGGCGCGGCGCCAGGCCAACCAGGAAATGCACGTGGCCATGGCCAACCTGAACTGGCGTCCCTGGGTGGAGGAAGCGCTCACCGCCCGTGAGTCAGACAGCTACGCGGCCCTGCGCGCGATGCCCAAGCTGGGGCGGATGCCGTGCCTGGCCAACAACGAAGTGAAGTTGCTGATCGATGGCGAGGCCACCTTCGATGCAATCTTCTCGGCAATCCGCGCCGCGCGCGATGCCGTGCTGGTGCAGTTTTTCATCATCCACGACGACGCCCTGGGCCGAGAGCTGCAACAGCTGCTGCTGAGCAAGGCCGCCGAAGGCGTGCGGGTGTTCGTGCTGTATGACCGGGTCGGCAGCCATGCCCTGCCGGCCAGCTACAGCCAAGCGCTACGCGATGGTGGTGTACAGATCCAGGCCTTCGCCACGCGCCGGGGCTTGTTCAATCGCTTTCAAGTCAACTTCCGCAACCACCGCAAGATCGTGGTGGTCGATGGCCTGCTCGGGTTCCTGGGCGGGCATAACGTCGGTGACGAATACCTTGGTGCGCATCCGAAGCTCTCGCCATGGCGCGACACCCATGTGCAGGTCAGCGGTCCGGTGCTGGCCTGTCTGCAGGAGTCGTTCGCCGAGGACTGGTACTGGGCCACGCGCCAGCTACCACCGTTGATCCTGCCAGACACCTACCCCGAGGACGGCGTGCTGTGCCAGGCCCTGGCCAGCGGCCCGGCCGACCCGCAGGAAACCTGCGCGCTGTTCTTCCTCGAGGCGATTCATTCGGCAACCCGCCGGGTCTGGATCACCAGCCCCTACTTCATCCCCGACGAGGCCATCTTCGCCGCCCTGCGCCTGGCGGTGCTGCGCGGCGTGGATGTGCGCATCCTGATCCCGTCACGCCCTGATCACCGTATCGTCTACGCCGCCTCCAGCCTGTTCGCCTTCGAGGCGGTCCGCGCCGGGGTGCGCATGTTCAGGTATCAACCGGGCTTCCTGCACCAGAAGGTGGTGCTGGTGGACGATGAGATCAGCGCCATCGGCAGCGCCAATTTGGACAACCGCTCGTTCCGCCTGAATTTCGAGATCACCCTGCTGACCGTGGACCGTGCCTTCGCCGATCAGGTCGAGCAGATGCTTGAGCGCGATTTCGAGCAGGCCCGCGAGATCACCGCCGAGGACAGCCGTGACACGCACCGCCTGCAACAACTGGGGATGCGCATCGCACGGCTGATTTCACCGATCCTGTAACGCTCAGCGGTAGAGGTCCTCACGGGTCCACGGCAGGTCGTGGTGGCCATCGGCATAAGGTTTCACGGCGAGGATCTGGTGCAGGTTGATCCAGCCCTTGGAGAAGGCATAGGCGCAACCGGCCAGGTACAGCCGCCAGATGCGCAGGGTCTTTTCCGGCACCAGCGCGGCGGCGCGGTGCAGCTGGTTCTCCAGGTTCTCGCTCCAGTGGTTGAGGGTCTTGGCGTAGTGCAGGCGCAGGCTCTCGACGTCGACCACCTCCAGGCCCGCTTCGCAGATGCGCGCGCTGATCATCGAGATATGCGGCAGCTCGCCATGGGGGAACACATAGCGGTCGATGAAATCACCGGCGCCACGGCCGACCGGACGACCGTCGACATGCTTGGCGGTGATGCCGTGGTTCATCACCAGGCCGCCTTCACGCACCGCGCCGAACAACCGCTGGCAATACAGCTCAAGGTTGGCGTGGCCGACGTGTTCGAACATGCCGACACTGACCACCTTGTCGAAGCGGCCATCCTGGGGCAGGTCGCGGTAGTCGAGGATCTGCAGGTCGACCTTGTCGGCCAGGCCCTCCTCCTTGACCCGCTGGCGGCCGAGCTTGAGCTGCTCCTTGCTCAGGGTGATGCCGAACACCTTGGCCCCGTACTCGCGGGCGGCAAACCGCGCCAGGCCGCCCCAGCCGCAGCCGACATCGAGCAGGTAGTCACCGGCCTGCAAACGCAGCTTGCGGCACAGGTGGTCGAACTTGTCCTGCTGGGCCTGGGCCAGGGTGTTGTCCGGCTCCTTGAAGTAGGCGCAGGAGTAGGCCATGTCCGGATCGAGCCACAGTTGGTAGAACTCGTTGGACAGGTCGTAGTGGTAGGAGATGGCTTCGGCGTCCGTGGCCTTGTCATGGGCAGTGCGGGCCGGCTGCGTATCGTCTTCGTCGCTGAGCAAGGCCTCGCTCAACTCGTCGCAGACGCGAATGACCTCACCGATATCGCCTTCCAGTTCCAGCTTGCCTTCGACGAAGGCCGAACCGAGCTCATTCAGATTGGGGTGGGTGAGCTGGGTGATCAGCTGGGGCTCCTTGACCAGGATGGTGACCTGCGGGCTAGGCCCGAGATCGAACTGGTTGCCGTCCCACAGCTTGACGCGCAAAGGTAAGTGCAAGCTCTGCAACGCGGGTGGAAGTTGCGCAAGCATTCATGACCCTCCCTTTCGTTGATACCGGGCGTCACACCTCTTTTGTCGGACGCCACCGGATCAGGGTAGTTCATTCGTAGGAAGTTTCCGTGAAACACGACTATGGTCGAGCCGCTGTGGATCGGGACAGCCAACAGATTGTATACAATCTTCGGCGCGCAGATTAACCTTGTGCCCTCTTCGCTTCCTCACACTCTCGGAGTAAAACCCATGAAATCCTATGACGTGGTGATCATCGGCGGCGGCCCCGGCGGCTACAACGCGGCGATTCGCGCCGGCCAGCTGGGCCTGAGCGTGGCCTGCGTCGAGGGGCGCTCGACCCTCGGCGGCACCTGCCTGAACGTCGGCTGCATGCCGTCCAAGGCAATGCTGCACGCTTCCGAGCTGTACGAGGCGGCCAGCGGCGAGGAATTCGCCCACCTGGGTATCGAGGTCAAGCCGAACCTGAACCTGGCCCAGATGATGAAGCAGAAGGACGAAAGCGTGACCGGCCTGACCAAGGGCATCGAGTATCTGTTCCGCAAGAACAAGGTCGACTGGGTCAAGGGCTGGGGCCGCCTGGACGGCGTAGGCAAGGTCATCGTCAAGGCCGAGGACGGCAGCGAGACCACCCTGCAGGCCAAGGACATCGTCATCGCCACCGGCTCAGAGCCCACGCCTCTGCCAGGGGTAACCCTCGATAATCAGCGCATCATCGACTCCACCGGCGCCCTGTCGCTGCCACAGGTGCCCAAGCACCTGATCGTGATTGGTGCCGGCGTGATCGGCCTGGAGCTGGGTTCGGTGTGGCGCCGCCTGGGCGCCGAAGTGACGGTGATCGAGTATCTGGACCGCATCTGCCCAGGCACCGACGAAGAAACCGCCAAGACCCTGCAGAAGGCCCTGGCCAAGCAAGGCATGCGCTTCAAGCTGGGCAGCAAGGTGACCCAGGCCACGGCCTCGGCCGACGGCGTCAGCCTGAGCCTGGAACCGGCCGCCGGCGGTGCCGCAGAGACCTTGCAGGCCGACTACGTGCTGGTGGCCATCGGGCGTCGCCCGTACACCCAAGGCCTTAACCTGGAAAGCGCCGGGCTGGCGACCGACAAGCGTGGCATGCTCGCCAACGATCATCACCGCAGCAGCGTGCCGGGCATCTGGGTGATCGGCGACGTCACCTCGGGCCCGATGCTGGCGCACAAGGCCGAAGATGAAGCGGTGTCGTGTATCGAGCGCATCGCCGGCAAGCCCCACGAGGTCAACTACAACCTCATTCCAGGCGTCATCTATACCCGCCCGGAACTGGCCAGCGTGGGCAAGACCGAAGAGCAGCTCAAGGCCGAAGGCCGTGCCTACAAGGTTGGCAAGTTCCCCTTCAGCGCCAACAGCCGCGCCAAGATCAACCACGAGACCGAAGGTTTCGCCAAGGTCATCGCCGACGCCAATACTGATGAAGTGCTGGGCGTGCACCTGGTCGGCCCAAGCGTCAGCGAAATGATCGGTGAGTTCTGCGTGGCCATGGAGTTCTCGGCCTCGGCCGAAGACATCGCCCTTACTTGCCACCCGCACCCGACCCGCTCCGAGGCCCTGCGCCAGGCGGCGATGAATGTGGATGGGAAAGCGATGCAGATTTGACGCAAAGCCTTGCGTTAGACCGTGTGGGAGCGGGTTTACCCGCGAAGCAAGCGACGCGGCGCCTGGCACCGGCTATGCCGGTGTTCGCGGCTGAAGCCGCTCCCACAGGGACCGCGCCGACCTCAGGGCATGCACCGCACCTGTGGGAGCGGGCTTGCCCCGCGAACACGGGCGAAGCCCGTGCCACCCTGCGCGGTGCTTGCTGTGTGGGCAAGCCCGCTCCCACGAGTGCTCGACCTAGCCGTGGGCTCGCTGTTTATCCACACCCTCGCGGAAGCGCGACGCCAGGAACGGGGTGATATCCAGCGGCAACGCCTCATTGTGGACAACCTTGTCCAGCAACACCCCGGTAATCGCCGAAGTGAGAATCCCGGTACGGAAATGTCCACAGGCGTTGAAATAGCCAGCGACATTATCCACAGGCCCGAGAATCGGCAGCTCATCCGGCGAGCCCGGGCGCAAGCCAGCCCAGGTGCGCTTCAGGTTCACCTGCGCCAGCTGCGGCACGCAACGAATCGCCCCCTGCACCAGGCCGTTGATCTCCGGGAAGGTGTTGCTGACATCGAAGCCCTTCTCCTCGGTGGTGCTGCCGATCAGGATCTCGCCGTTGTCCTTCTGCGCCATGTAGCAGTCACTGGTGGTGATGCAGCCATCGAGCAGCTTGGGCAGGCGCTCGGTCAACACGATCTGGCCCTTCACCGGCTTGACCGGGATGCTCTCCCCTGTCGCCCATTCGCTCAGTTCCGCGGCCCAGGCGCCGCCTGCGTTGATCAGCGTCTGGCAGTGGAACTCACCGGCCTCGGCGGTGCGCACGCCCTTGATCCGCGAACCTTCGTGCAGCACCCCGGTGATGTTCACGTTCGGGTACAGGTCGACGCCGTTCTGCCGCGCCGCTTCCATGTAGGCATCGCCCAGGCGGAACGGGCTGACCTGGTGATCGCAGAGGAACTCCAGCGCGCCGTTGGCCTTGAGGGTCACCGCCGGCTCCGACGCACGCAGCGCATCACGGTCGAGCCAGCGCACCTGGTCGGCCAGGTGCGGGATCTGCTTGACGATATGTTCGGCGTACAACTGGTCCTCTTCGTCCTGGATGATGTACTTGAGCCCGGTGCGCTCGAACTTGAAGTCCATGCCGTGGCGCTCGATCAGCTCTTGGTGCAGCTGTGGATAAATCGCGTTGGACTGCAAGGCGAAGTCAAAGAAGCATTCCGGCAGGATATGCGGCGTGCTCGAGTCGACCACCACCGCCGCGCCATTGGCTTCGCGCTTGCTGCGCGAAGACATCATGCGAAAGAAGATCACCCCGCAACCCAGCCCCACCGATTCGCCGATGGCCCACAGGCCGCCCGCCGAGGCGCGGGTGGCATTGCCAGGGCGCTTGCAGTCGATCAGGGCGATCTTCAGGTTGCCGCGCTTGGACAGCTGGTAGGCGCAGGACGCGCCGATCACGCCGCCGCCGGCGATGATGATGTCGTAAGTCTTGTTCATGCTCAGGCCTCCGTGCCCAGGTGTTCGAATGCGGAGAATGGAATCGGGTCGACCGGGAAGCGCGGGCGCAGCCAACCGACGTCCTTGTGCCCGGTGGCACTACGCAGGCGATCGCTGCAATAGCCGACGCACATGCGGCCCTGACAATCGCCCATGCTCACCCGGGTGCGCATCTTCAGGCTGGCCATGTCCTCGACGCCCTGCTCCAGGGCCAGGTCGATCTGCTCACGGGTGACATGCTCGCAACGGCAGATCACCGTGTCGGCCTGCGGCAGCTCGATCTGCGCGGCGCCGCGGGCGGTGTAGCGCTCCACCCCGGAACGGAAGCGCTTGATCGCCGCCAGCTTGCCCAGGTAGCGCTCACGCCGCTCGATGGCCTGCTCGGCGTCGAGCTTGCCCATCTGCTGGAGCATCGACACTGCGGCGATGCGCCCGGTCAGCATCGCCGCCTCGCCACCGCGAATCCCGGCCATGTCGCCGGCCAGGTGGATGTTCGGCCGGCTACTCTGCTGCCAGACATTGCACTCGGCACGCAGGTAGCCGTCTGCGCTGAAGCCATGGTCCAGGCCCAGCTGCTGGCTGAGCTGGGTACGCGGGATGAAACCGTAGCCGACCGCCAGGGTGCGCACCTGCTCGCGCTGGACGCGGGACAGATCCGGCTGCCAGTCCTGGGTGTAGGGCGCCACGCTGACTTCCTGCAGCTCGTCTTCCCCGCTGGCGCCGACCACGCCCCAGCCGTAGTGCATGGGGATGCCGTTGAGCTTCATGTAGGCGAGCATGCTCAAGCCATCGAGGAACAACTGTGGCTTGTTCATCAGCGCCAGGCTTTCCTTGGCGATACGGTTGAACGAGCACGCCTCGTAGACCCCGGCGACCTTGGCGCCAGCGGCGTGCAGTTGGCAGGCCACCAATGGCAACAGCGGCCCGGTACCGGCAATCAAGGTGCTGCCCAGCGGCTTGACCACGCCGCTCTTGATCTGCAACTGCAGGCCGCCGAGCAGGATCACCCCTGGCAGGGTCCAGCCGGGGAATGGCACGTTACGCTCGTGGCAACCGGCAGCCAGCAGCAGGTGCGAGTATTCGATTTCATGCAGGCGCTCGTCGGCATCCAGCACCATCAGTCGTTGATCGTCACCACCGACCACACGGTGGTTCAGGCGCAGGTCGACGTGCTGGGCGCTGGCGGCGAAATCTTCGTGCAGCTTGGTCAGGGCCTTAGTGTAGCGTGGGCCCAGATAGCCCAGGTCGACACCAGCGCGCAGCGGGCCACGGTAGACCACCCCACCAGGGCGCGAAGCCTCGTCGAACAACAGGCAATCCACACCCTGTGCGGCCAGCTCGATGGCGGCCCCCATGCCGGCCGAACCTCCGCCGACGATCACCGGACGCAGGCTCATGACTGGGCCTCCTCTTGCACGCGATTGACCTCGGTTTCGATGCGCATGCCGGGGCGAACCACGGTCTGGCAGGCGCGACGCTTGGGCCGGCCATCGATCTGGACCAGGCAGCAATGGCAGACACCCATGCCGCAGTAGGCACCACTGAGCTGGCCGTGGTCGTTGCGCGCGACCTGGCGCAGGCCGACCGCGTTGAGCACGCTGAGGACTGTTTCCCCCGCGCTGGCCACCGCCGGCAGGCCATTGACCAGCAGGGTCATTTCAGCGCCTTCCAGCGGTTGGATATCGTGTTTTCGTAGCAGCGTCTGCATTTCCTGTCGTCCTTGATGACTGATGGGTCGGGGGACGTTAGGGCAAACACCTGGGGAAAACATTGATCCATGCCGGATACGGACTACAGAAATTTCCGATAACGACAAACGTGCAATAGACATCACAAAGGCAGGTTGCCACATGCAGCCAAACCTGGAAAAAGCCCCTGGCGAACCAGGGGCCATAGCGTCACACCTCTCATATCGGGGCGTGTTGCCGACCTATCAGAACGCCCAGTCCAAGCTCAGGCCGACCCCGTGGCTCTTGTCGCGGCTGCCCAGCAGGCCGTTGTAGTCCAGATTGACCCGCGCCTGGCGGCCCAGGGCGATCCCCGCCCGCGCACCGACTACCGCCGCATCACGATCCAGCGACAGCGCCTGGACCTTGTAGGTATCGCCCTGGCCCGCGAAGGCCAGGTGCTGATCAGATCCGGTGGCGCTCAGGTTGTGCTGCCAGCCCAGGCTGGCGGACAGCTCCACTGCCTGGCCGCTGGACAACTGCAGCTGCTTGCCGGCGCGCATGCCCAGGGTCGAGAGCCAGGCGTCACGGTTATCCTGGCCACCCTTGAGCGCGGCCGCGCCACCATGTTCCTTGAAGCTGTCGCTGGCGATATGCACATAGGCCAGGTTGGCGAACGGCTCCAGCGCCACGCTCGGCAACGCGACCTTCCAGGCGGCCTCGCCGAACACCTGGGTGCTCTGCGCGTCGCGCTTGCTCTTCTGGCGATCGCTGACTTCGTTGTACTGCAGCTCGCGCTTGGTCTCGATGCGGTGCCAGCTGTGGCTGACGCCCGCGCTCAGGCGCATCTGTTCCAGTTCCTTGCCGGCATAGGCGCCCAGGTGGTAGCTATCGACACTGGCCGAGGAATGACGCCCATCCCCCATGCTCAGCGAACTGTCGCTGTAGCCGGTGAAGACGCCGACGCGAGTGTCCTCGCTCATCTGCCCGTCGATGCCCAGCAGCAGGCCACCGATGGAGCTGCTGTAGCGCGCCCGTCCCGAATCGCCCTCGGCCTTGCCCCAGGCACCCAGGGCCTTGACCCACAGGCCACTGTCCTGGCCGGTTACGCCCGGTGTGGCGGCGACGCCCTGCTGACGGGTCCGCTCACCCACGGCATCGCGCAACTGGCGGCTGTCGTTGAGCAGCAGGTTGCCCACTGCCGGGTGTATTTCCCCGGACAGTTGATCGAACGCCTGCTGGGCGCTGGCGGCGTTGGACGACAACAGCAGGCTCTCGTAGACCGGGTTGCCCGCACCGAGTCGATCAGCGGCTGCGGCCACCGAACGCTGGTTGGCGGTCAGGCCGACACTGGCGAAGGACGTGGCGTTACGCTGCACCGCCAGCCGCACCCCGCTGCCGCTGTAGGCCAAGCCACCACCGAGGAACAGCGAGTTGGACTGCACATCGGCGAAACTGCCCTGCACGCCGCCAGCGGCATTCAAGATATCGAACTGTCGCCCCACCAGGCTGGTGGCTTGCCGGGACTGCAACGAAACCCCGGGGTTCTGCAAGTCCAGCGCCAGGTTGGCGCCGCCCACGGCCACCTGGCCATCACTGACCAGGCGGTCGCTGCCAGTGCTGTCCACCTCCACTGCATAGGTCGAGCCCGGCTGGAAGGTCACATCGTTACTGACGCGCAAGGTGCCGATGGAGTTGCCTGGCGCCACCACGCCGCCACGGGTGACCACCAGCGCGCCGATGCGGCCATTGCCGCCAAGCACACCGCCGTCGTTGACCGTTACCGTCGATTGCAGCGAGCCATTGACCGCCAGGCGCCCTTGGTTGACCAGGGTCGGGCCGGAATAGGTGTTGTTACCGCTGAGCACCAGGGTACCGATACCCTGCTTGGTCAGGCCGCCATGGCCGGAGATATCGTTGCTCCACAGGTCGAGCACGCAGCTCAGGTCATTGCAGCGCCGTTGGGTCGGCCTGCCGGCGTCGACCAAGGCGCCGACACCCGGCAGGTCGACCACGAACTGGCTCGGGCCGTAGCCACCGGCGATGCGGAATTCCTCGGGAATGTCCTGTTCGGTGACCAGCATGCCCGGGCCGCGGATCCCCTTGTCCAGGTTGATCATGCCCCAGCCGTACAAGGCATCGATGCCCGGCGCGCCCATATCGGTGGCGGTGGTGCGCAATACGCTGGCGATCTGGGCACCGCTCATGTAGGGGAAGCGCTCCATCAGCACCGCCGCCGCGCCAGCGGCATGGGGTGCGGCCATGGACGTACCGTTCTTGTTGGCGTAGCCCTGGGTCAGGTCCTCCAGGCTGGTGCCGCCAATCACCGCACTGTAGATCCGGGTGCCGGGGGCCGACACGCAGAAACTCGCGGTGTAGCCGCAGCGGGACGAGAACGTGCTGATGACATAAGGGTTGGTGCTGCTGGTGTCGGGGTTTTGCTGCAACGCCGCCACGGTCATCCAGTTGGGCGCGATCTCGGGGACGAAATAGCCCAGCCCGGCAATCGCATCGGGGTTATTCAGGTTGTAGTCGTTGCCGGCGGCGAAGATGGTCAGGACTCCGCTGCGCGCGGCGGCAATGGCGCCGTCATAGGCACCACCAGGCAACGTGCCCAGCAGTGGCTGGATCTGCGCGAACTGCGCCCGGGCATCGTCCACGGTGAAATGTGGAAAGTCCGGATTGCGCCCCCCCTTGGCGAAGCGATCGGTGATACCGATGCCCCAGCTGTTGTTGATGATCCGTGCGCCGCTGGCCACCAGGCTGTCCCAACCGGCCTTGTACACCGCGCCATCGTTGCCCAGGACGATGCCATCCTCGGGGCCGGGGTCACCGTTGTCGGCGCTGATGATCTGCGCATCGAACGCCACGCCGTGCATCTGTACGCCATCACGGTTGCCGGCGGCAATCCCGCCGACGTGGGTGCCGTGGGAGCCGAGCTTGCCGTCCGAACCCACCGACGGGCTGCCGTCATAACGGAACGTATCGCCGGCCTTCACCGGGATGTAGGGGTCGGTGTACTGGCGGATGCCGCTGGTGACCAGGGTCACGATCTTGTCCTTGCCGGCGAACTCAGGGTGCTGGGCATAGACCGGCTGGTCGAAGATCCCAAGCTTCACGCCCTTGCCGCTGTAGCCGGCGGCATAGGCGCTGTCGGCATGGATCGCCCCCAGCCCCCAGTCGGCCTTGAACTCGCTGCTGCGCCAGCTGCTGGCGTCACCCAGGCGTCCAGTCTCGACATAGGGCGCGGCCTGGGCCGTGCCCATCAGTGCCGCCCAACCGACCAATGCCCGCCCCAGTGGGGCCAGGGCCCAGCCCTGCGCGAGTGCGCTGTCATCCTTTCTGACTTGCTTCACTACGACCTTCCTTAGTTGTATTGATGAAGAACCGCGTTGGTCACACTCCGTATTGCAACGCCCGACCCAACCTGTGCCAGGGCGCTTCAGAACCGCCATTGCAGGTTGAGTCCCGCGCCATGCTGCTGCTCACGACTGGCCAGGCGCCCCTGGTAGTCCAGGCTCAGGTCCAGGTCGCGGGCCAACCCCACCCGTGCCTGCAGCCCCACCAGCGCGGCATCGCGCAAGGCCGGCGCGGTGTGCACCCGAAACGCCTGGTCGCTACCGGCGAAGGCCAGGTGTTCGCTGTCCTGGGTCCCACTCAGACGGTGCTGCCAGCCCAGGCTGGCCGCCAGTTGCAGGTTCTGTTGCGGGCCCAGTTGCCATTGCTGGCGCCCCCGCAGGCCCAAAGTACTGAGCCAGGCATCGCGCTGCTCGTCATCGGCATGCAGCGCCGCCGCATCGCCCTTTTCATGGAAGCCATCACGGTCCAGGTGCTGGTAGGTCAGGTTGGCGAAGGGCTCCAGTTGCAGTGCCGGCATGGCCAGGCGATAGGCCGCCTCGGCGAACAGCTGCTGGCTGCGGGCATCGACCCGCGCGCGCTGGCGACCGGACACCTCGGCATAGGCCAGGTCGCGGCGAACCTCGGCACGGTGCCAGCTGTAGCTGGCCCCCAGGCTCAAGCGCAGTTGGTCGACGTCGTGACGGACATAGGTACCCAGGTGGTAGCTGTCGACCGTGGCCCGCGAGTGGCTGCCGCCCATGCCCAGGGAACTGTCGCTGTAGCCTGCGGCCAGGCCGGCGCGGGTCTGCTCGTCGAAATCACGGTCCAGGCCCAGCAGCATGCCGCCCAGGGAACTGGTATAGGACTCGCTGCCCTGCACGCCCTCGATACGCCCCCAGCTGCCCAGGGCCTTGAGCCAGAGCTGATTTGAGCCTGGCTCGCCGGCATCGAGCGCCGCACCTTGCACGCGCTCGCCCAAGGCATCGCGCAAGACCGCCCCCTGGCTGAGCAGCATCGAGTCCAGCGCCGGGTAGATCTCCCCGGACAATTGACGCAGGCCGTCACGGGCCTGGTCCACCGAGGTCGAGAGCAGCAGGCTTTCATACACCGGATTACCCGGCCCCAAGCGCTCCACGGCACCGCCGCTGGCACGCTGGTTGGCCGTGTCACCGACACTGGCGAACGTCGTGCCACTGCGTGTCACATCCAGCTGCACGCCAGTGGCCGAGTAATCGAGCAAGGTCCCCAGAAACAAGTAGCCGGGCTGGACCTGGGCGAAGCGCCCGTCGACGCCAGCCGCCGCCTGCAGGATGTCGAACCGGCGCCCGACCAGGCTGGGTACCGGGCCACCGGCCAACAGGTTGGGTTGAGCTTGAGGCACCAGGCTCAGGTTGGCGCCCGCGACACTGGCCTGGCCACCCACCACAAGGCGGTCACTGGCCGTGGGCGACAGCTCCACCCGATAAGTCGAGCCCGCTTGCAGGTCCAGGTTGCCGGCAACATTCAAGGTACCGATGGAGTTGCCCGGGGCTACTACGCCACCGGCGCGGGCGGTCAGGGTCGCGACCTGGCCATTGCCGCCCAAGGTACCGCCTGCGTTGACCGTGACCGCCGATTGCAGGCTGCCATTGACCGCCAGCAAGCCGCCATCGACCCGGGTCGGGCCGCGGTAGCTGCTGTCACCGCTGAGCACCAGCCAACCCGCCCCGGACTTGACCAGGCTACCTTGATAGACCCGCTGCGCGGCAGCTGCATCGCGGGCCATGCCCAGGGCATAGTCGCTGCGATCCTGCTGGCTGGCGCCCGCGGCCAAGCCCTGCTCCCATCCACGGTCCTTGAGGGTTTGCTGCCAGGCCTGGCGCTCCGCCGCATCCTCGGCCTGGCGCTGCACCAGGGCCTGGTCGGAAATACCGTTGCTCCACACATCGCCCTGCCCGCGCCCCAGGTTGACGTCGAACTCGCCGAGCAACTGGCCGGGGCCGTGCAGCGCCCGGCCCAGGTCCGGAACGCCCCAGCCCACCCGCTCGCTGGGGCCCTGGGTCGGCGAGCCATCGAGCTGGCGCGAAGTGGTCAGCAGCACTTGCAAGGCCTGCTGGTTGTTCAGGTAGGGATAACGCTCCATGACCAGCGCCAAGGCCCCGGTAGCATGGGGCGCGGCCATCGAGGTGCCGTTGTAGGTGGCGTAGCCGCCACCGGGCACGGTACTGGTGATGGCCGCGCCCGGGGTCGCCAGGCACCAGTATTTGGCGACGCCGCATTGGTTGTATTTCTGCTGGTTGTTCTTGTCCAGGCCCGACACCGCCAGCCAGTGGCCTTCCAGCTCCGGCTGGAAGTACGGCAGCGCCGAGCGCACGCTGGCATTGGCATAACCGCTATTGCCGGCGCTGAACACGTTGATCACGCCACGGCGCGCGACCTCGCCGGCGGCGTCGAGCCAGGTGTCCTGCTGGAAATGCTGGGCATAGGCGGCGCGCAGGTCGCCCAGGGTCTGGTAACTGACATCCTTGGGCTGGCTGCCCCAGCTGTTGTTGATGGCGCGCACCCCGGCATCCACCAAGGCACCGTAGACCGCCTTGAAGTAGCGCGGATCGGGGTCGGTGCCGAACAGGAACTTGTCGTTCTTGTTGGTGTTGCCCACGTACACCTGGGCATTGAAGGCCACACCATGCATGCCCAGGCCATCCCGGGCCGCGCCCATGGTGCCGGTGACATGGGTACCATGGCTGTCGTTGTTGCCATTGAGCACCCCGGAGACACTGAATGGCGTGCCATCCAGGTATTGGCCTGTGGCGGTGACCGCGTGGAAACGTCCAGGGCTGGCCTCAGGGTGGGCAGCATCGAACCCCGAGTCCAGGGCACCGATACTGATGCCGGCGCCGGTGATCCCGGCGGCATAGGCCTCGTTCGCTCGCATGCGCTCCAGGCCCCAGTCCTGCTGGTATTCGGCCGAACGCCAACTGGCGGGATCGCCTACGCGACCGGTTTCCTGGTAGGCCGCCATGGCCGACAGCGGCAACGCGCTGGCAAACGCCAGGCACAGGGTGCCCGTCAGCGTCTTGAGCTGATCACATCTCACATCCATGTCGATGACTTCCTTGTTTTTGTTATCGGATCGTCCGTTCCTGGTCGATCAGTGTGTCGCTGCCTTGCAGGGCCACAAGCCCGTGGTCCCATCGGCGCAAAGGCGATCGCCAGGCGCTGGGCAGGTTACTGCGGCCCTAGGCCAAGGCGGTAGTCTTCGCCTGCAAATATTGCTACCACGTCAAATATTCGCGCAATAGCTGGCGTGATCGGCCAGGCCATCTTGCGGAAAAAAGAAACGACGGAGTAGGCAAGAGCCGAGAAGGAAGAGGTTCGGCTCCAGATTAGGAGATATCGGCGTCGCGCCGCTGGGGGAGATGCATCTGGATGGAGGGAGCCGGAGGCGGCTCCCTCGTGTGGGACAGTTCCAGGTCTCTGGAACCATCCACGTCAAACCCAGCGTTTGATCACTCGACAGTCACCGACTTCGCCAGGTTGCGCGGTTGGTCGACGTCGGTGCCCTTGAGCACGGCGACGTAGTACGACAGCAACTGCAGCGGGATGGTGTAGAGGATCGGCGCCAGCGCATCGTTGATGTGCGGCACGTTGATCACATGGGTGCCCTCGCCATTGCGCATGCCGGCCTGCTCGTCGGCGAACACCACCAGCTCACCGCCACGGGCGCGCACTTCCTGCAGGTTCGACTTGAGCTTCTCCAGCAGCTCGTTGTTCGGCGCCACGGTGACCACCGGCATGTCGTTGTCCACCAGGGCCAGCGGGCCGTGCTTGAGCTCGCCAGCCGGATAGGCTTCGGCGTGGATGTAGGAGATCTCCTTGAGCTTGAGCGCACCTTCCATCGCCACCGGGTATTGCGCGCCACGACCAAGGAACAGGGTGTGGTGCTTGTCGGCGAACAGTTCGGCGATCTTCTCGACCACGCCATCCATCGCCAGCGCCTCGCTAAGGCGCGCCGGCAGGCGCCGCAGTTCCTCGACCAGCTCGGCTTCCACGCCGGCTTCGAGTGTGCCGCGCACCTGGCCCAGGGCCAGGGTCAGCAGCATCAGCGAGACCAGTTGGGTGGTGAACGCCTTGGTGGAGGCCACACCGATTTCCGGACCGGCCAGGGTCAGCAGGGTGAGGTCGGACTCGCGCACCAGCGAGCTGATACCCTTGTTGCAGATCGCCAGGCTGCCGAGGAAGCCCAGCTCCTTGGCATTGCGCAGGGCCGCCAGGGTGTCGGCGGTTTCACCGGACTGCGAAATCGAGACGAACAGGGTATCCGGCTGTACCACCACCTTGCGGTAGCGGAACTCGCTGGCCACTTCCACCTGGCACGGAATGCCGGCCAGGCTTTCCAGCCAGTAACGGGCGACCATGCCCGCGTGATAACTGGTGCCACAGGCGACGATCTGCACATTGCGCACCTTGGCGAACAACTCGGCAGCCTGCGGGCCGAAGGCTTGCACCATCACATGGTCGTTGCCCAGGCGTCCTTCGAGGGTGCGCTGCACCACGCTGGGTTGCTCGTGGATTTCCTTGAGCATGAAGTGGCGGTAGTTGCCCTTCTCGGCGGCTTCGGCCCCTTCGTGGTACTGCACGGTTTCGCGCTGGACCGGATGACCGGCCTGATCCCAGATCTGCACCTGGTCACGGCGAATCTCGGCGATATCGCCCTCTTCCAGGTACATGAAGCGGTCGGTGACCTGGCGCAGGGCCAATTGGTCCGATGCCAGGAAGTTCTCGCCATGGCCCAGGCCAATCACCAGCGGGCTGCCGCTGCGGGCGGCAACCAGGCGGTCCGGCTGGCTGGCGCTGATCACTGCCAGGCCATAGGCACCGTGCAGGCGCTTGACCGCGGCCTTGAGGGCGTCGGTCAGGTCGGGAACGCTTTTGAGCAGGTGGTGGATCAGGTGGACGATCACTTCGGTGTCGGTCTGCGAGACGAAGACATAACCCAGGCCCTTCAGCTCTTCGCGCAGCGCTTCGTGGTTCTCGATGATGCCGTTGTGCACCACCGCCACTTCATGCCCGGAAAAGTGCGGGTGGGCATTGCCCTCGGTCGGCGCGCCATGAGTGGCCCAGCGGGTATGGGCGATGCCCAGTTGCCCGGCCAGCGGCTCGGCGCCGACTGCGGCCTCCAGCTCGCTGACCTTGCCGATGCGACGACGACGCTGCAGTTCGCCCTGCTGGGTGAAGACCGCGAGGCCGGCACTGTCGTAACCACGGTATTCCAGACGCTTGAGGCCTTCGATGAGGATGGCTGTGATATTGCGCTCGGCAACGGCACCAACGATTCCACACATAGATGTTGCTCCTAGCTGATAGCGGCGCAAATAAGGTTGATGCCGCGGGCTTGAATCCGGTCGCGTGCCTCGGCGGGCAGGCGATCATCAGTAATCAGGGTGTTGACGCTGCCCCAGGGCAGCTCGAGGTTGGGGATCTTGCGGCCGACCTTGTCGGACTCGACCATGACGATCACCTCGCGGGCCACTTCCGCCATGACCCGGCTCAATCCCAGCAGCTCGTTGAAGGTGGTGGTGCCACGCTCCAGGTCGATGCCGTCGGCACCGATGAACAGCTGGTCGAAGTCGTAAGAGCGTAGTACCTGCTCGGCGACCTGGCCCTGGAACGACTCCGAGTGCGGGTCCCAGGTGCCGCCGGTCATCAGCAGCACCGGCTCGTGCTCTTGCTCGCTGATGGCCCGGGCCACGTTGAGCGAGTTGGTCATCACCACCAGGCCCGGCTGGCGCCCGAGTTGCGGGATCATTGCCGCAGTGGTGCTGCCACTGTCGATGATGATGCGCGCGTGCTCGCGGATGCGCTCCACCGCCACGCGGGCGATGGCCTGTTTGTACAGCGACACCGGCTGGACCGCGTCACCGAGCAGTTCCTGGGGCATGGTCACCGCGCCACCATAGCGGCGCAACAGCAGGCCGTTGGCTTCCAGGGCGGCCAGGTCCTTGCGGATGGTCACTTCGGAGGTTTCGAAACGCTTGGCCAAGGCGTCGACGCTGACCTCACCCTGCTCGTTGAGCAAGGCCAGGATGTTGTGGCGACGCTGGGGGGTATTTCGTTTCGACATGTCGGCTTTAAGTTTCGATTCGAAAGATAAGTGTTGCAATCAAAACCTAAGAATCACGATTCGTCAAGTTGCCGCTGTGCTGTGGATAGTTTTCCTCTGCCCTGACGCGGTCCTACAGGGGACCGCGATGCGGCACCAATAAAATGGCCGGCTTATTCACATAAGCCGGCCTGTGCAAAAAGCGCTGTGGATAACTCAGCTCTTCTTGATCTTCTCCGGCCGTTTCCAGCCTTCGATATTGCGCTGGCGCGCCCGGGCCACACCCAACTGCCCCGCTTCGACCGTCTGGGTGATGGTCGAACCCGCCGCAGTGGTGGCACCAGCCTGGATTTCCACAGGCGCCACCAGCGAGTTGTTGGAGCCGATGAACACGTCCTCACCCATGACCGTGCGGAACTTGTTGGCACCGTCGTAGTTGCAGGTGATGGTACCGGCGCCGATGTTGCTGCGCGCGCCAATCTCGGCGTCGCCGAGGTAGGTCAGGTGACCCGCCTTGGCGCCTTCGCCCAGGTGCGCATTCTTCAACTCGACGAAGTTACCCACATGGGCGCGGGCATCCAGCACGCTGCCGGGGCGCAGGCGAGCAAACGGGCCGGCATCGCTGCCCTCGCCCATCACCGCGCCTTCGATATGGCTGTTGGCCTTGATCACCACGCCCTTGCGCAAGGTACTGTCCTTGATCACGCAATTCGGGCCGATCTGCACATCGTCCTCGATTACCACCCGGCCTTCGAGGATCACGTTGACATCGATCAGCACGTCACGCCCCACGCTCACCTCACCGCGCACATCGAAGCGCGCCGGATCACGCAGGGTCACGCCCAGGGCCATCAGGCGACGGCCTTCACGCAACTGATAGTGACGCTCGAGCTCCGACAGCTGGCGCCGGTCATTGGCGCCCTGCACTTCCATCGGGTCGTGGGGTTGTTCGGTGGCAACCACCAGGCCATCGGCCACGGCCATGGCGATCACATCGGTGAGGTAGTACTCACCCTGGGCGTTGTTGTTGGACAGACGGCCCATCCAATCGGCCAGGCGCGCGGCGGGCATGGCGAGGATGCCGGTGTTGCCTTCCTTGATGGCCTTTTGCGTTGCACTGGCGTCCTTGTGCTCGACGATAGCAGTCACCTGGCCACGGGCGTCGCGGACGATGCGACCGTAGCCGGTCGGATCCGCCAGGTCGACGGTCAACAGGCCCAGCTGACTGTCGCTGACCTTGGCCAGCAGCCGCTGCAGGGTCTCGACTTCGATCAGCGGGACGTCGCCATACAGCACCAGCACGGTGTCGGCCGTGATTGCCGGCAGCGCCTGCGCCACGGCATGGCCGGTGCCCAGTTGCTTGTCCTGCATGACGAAGTTGAGATCGTCGGCGGCCAGGCGCTCGCGCACCTGCTCCGCGCCATGGCCGATCACCACGTGAATACCGCTGGGCTGCAACTGGCGCGCGCTGTGGATAACGTGGCCGAGCATGGAATTGCCGGCGACCGGGTGCAGGACCTTGGGCAGCGCCGAACGCATGCGGGTGCCTTGGCCGGCGGCGAGAATGACGATATCGAGGGACATTGACTGGCTACCAATCCTGGGCGGTCAGGGATATGACCAAAAGGGAAATTGCGGAAAAGAAAAAGGGTAGCCGAGGCTACCCTTTAACTCAATCGCAGCGACAGTAAGCGGCCAGGGCCGGATTACTTGCCTTTGCGCAATTGCTGGACAGTACGCAGCTGAGCTGCAGCCTCGGCCAGACGTGCGGCAGCAGCACCGTAGTCGAAGTCCGAGCTTTTCGCGTTCAGGGCGTTCTCGGCAGCCTTGAGGGCTTCCTGAGCCTGAGCTTCGTCCAGGTCGGCAGCACGCTGCACGGTGTCGGCGAGAACCTTGACCATGTTCGGCTGCACTTCGAGGAAGCCACCGGAGATGTAGAACACCTCACGATCGCCACCTTGCTTGGTCAGCGTGATCGGACCCGGCTTGAGATTGGTGATCAGCGGCGCGTGGCCTGGAGCGATACCCAGATCGCCCAGGTTGCCGTGCGCTACTACCATCTCGACCAGGCCGGAGAAGATCTCTCCTTCCGCGCTGACGATATCGCAATGGACTGTCATAGCCATCTGCTTGCCTCAACCTGATTAGCGCCCCTTGCGGGGCGCCGGGATTACAGTTTCTTGGCTTTCTCGATCGCTTCGTCGATGCTGCCGACCATGTAGAACGCTTGTTCTGGCAGGTGGTCGTAGTCACCTTTGAGGATGCCGCTGAAGCCAGCGATGGTGTCCTTGAGCGAAACGTACTTGCCTGGCGAGCCGGTGAAGACTTCGGCCACGAAGAACGGCTGCGACAGGAAGCGCTGGATCTTACGAGCGCGGGCAACCAGTTGCTTGTCGGCTTCGGACAGTTCGTCCATACCCAGGATCGCGATGATGTCCTTCAGCTCTTTGTAGCGCTGCAGAACATACTGAACGCCACGAGCGGTCTCGTAGTGCTCGGTACCGATCACGTTCGGGTCCAGCTGGCGCGAAGTCGAGTCCAGTGGGTCGACCGCTGGGTAGATACCCAGGGAAGCGATGTCACGGGACAGAACGACGGTGGCGTCCAAGTGGGCGAAGGTAGTCGCTGGCGACGGGTCGGTCAGGTCGTCCGCAGGTACGTATACGGCCTGGACGGAGGTGATCGAACCTTCTTTGGTCGAAGTGATGCGCTCTTGCAGAACGCCCATCTCTTCGGCCAGGGTCGGCTGGTAACCTACTGCCGAAGGCATACGGCCCAGCAGTGCGGATACTTCGGTACCGGCCAGGGTGTAACGATAGATGTTGTCGACGAACAGCAGAACGTCGTTACCTTCGTCACGGAACTTCTCAGCCATGGTCAGGCCGGTCAGCGCTACGCGCAGACGGTTTCCTGGTGGCTCGTTCATCTGACCGTAGACCAGCGCTACCTTGTCGAGAACGTTGGAGTCCTTCATCTCGTGGTAGAAGTCGTTACCCTCACGAGTACGCTCACCCACACCAGCGAACACGGAGTAACCGCTGTGTTCCATGGCGATGTTACGGATCAGTTCCATCATGTTCACGGTCTTGCCGACGCCGGCACCACCGAACAGGCCAACCTTACCGCCCTTGGCGAACGGGCAGACCAGGTCGATAACCTTGATGCCGGTTTCCAGCAGGTCGTTGCCGCCTGCCTGGTCGGAGAACGAAGGCGCTGGCTGGTGGATACCGCGACGCTCTTCTTCGCCGATTGGACCGGCTTCGTCGATCGGGTTGCCCAGGACGTCCATGATACGGCCCAGGGTTGCCTTGCCGACAGGTACCGAGATGGCAGCCTTGGTGTCAACGACATCCAGACCGCGCTTCAGACCTTCGGTCGAGCCCATCGCAATGGTACGAACCACGCCGTCGCCCAGCTGCTGCTGAACTTCCAGGGTGGTTTCCGCGCCTTGTACTTTCAGCGCGTTGTAAACACTCGGCACGGCATCACGTGGGAATTCCACGTCGATGACGGCGCCGATGATTTGAACGATACGTCCGCTACTCATAGCTGGATCCTCTGAATTTTTGAACCGTTAAACCGCGGCAGCGCCGCCGACGATTTCCGAGATCTCCTGGGTGATCGCAGCCTGACGCGCCTTGTTGTAGATCAACTGAAGCTCTTTGATCAAATCACCGGCGTTGTCTGTGGCGTTCTTCATGGCGATCATCCGGGCCGCTTGTTCAGCAGCGTTGTTCTCGACCACCGCCTGGTAAACCTGCGACTCCACGTAACGCACCATCAAGCCGTCCAGCAGCTCTTTTGCGTCGGGTTCGTACAGGTAGTCCCAGTGGTGCTTGAGTTCCTGATCCGGGGTTGCCACCAACGGTACCAACTGCTCTACCGTCGGTTTTTGGGTCATGGTGTTGATGAACTTGTTCGAAACCACCGAGAGGCGATCGATGCGGCCGTCCAGGTAGGCGTCCAGCATCACCTTGACGGAGCCGATCAGATCATTGATCGATGGCTCTTCGCCCAGGTGGCTGATCGCGGCTACGACGTTACCGCCAAAGATGCGGAAGAAAGTCGCACCCTTGCTGCCGATCACGCACAGGTCGATTTCCACGCCCTGTTCGCGGTTTTCGTTCATGTCCTTGACCAGGGCCTTGAACAGGTTGGTATTCAAGCCACCGCACAGACCACGGTCACTGCTCACCACGATATAACCGGCGCGCTTTACAGGGCGCTCGATCATGAACGGGTGGCGATATTCCGGGTTGGCGTTGGCCAGATGACCGATCACCTGGCGGATACGCTCCGCGTAAGGACGGCTAGCAGCCATGCGCATTTGTGCCTTGCGCATCTTGCTGACCGCCACTTTCTCCATGGCGCTGGTAATTTTTTGCGTGCTTTTGATGCTCGCAATCTTACTGCGAATCTCTTTTGCGCCTGCCATGTATCACCTATCAGGTTAGCAAGCGGGGGCCGGAGCCCCCGCTGCGGCTTACCAGGTCTGGGTGGCCTTGAACTTCTCGATACCGGCTTTCATGCCAGCGTCGATTTCGTCGTTGAAGTCACCCTTCACGTTGATCTTGGCCATCAGTTCGGCGTGATCACGGTTGAAGTAGGCGATCAGAGCTTGCTCGAAGCTACCGACCTTGGCGACTTCTACGTCGGTCAGGAAACCACGCTCAGCGGCATACAGCGACAGGGCCATGTCGGCGATCGACATTGGCGCGTACTGCTTCTGCTTCATCAGCTCGGTAACGCGCTGACCATGCTCCAGCTGCTTGCGGGTAGCCTCGTCCAGGTCAGAAGCGAACTGGGCGAATGCCGCCAGTTCACGGTACTGAGCCAGGGCGGTACGGATACCACCGGACAGCTTCTTGATGATCTTGGTCTGGGCGGCACCACCAACACGGGATACCGACACACCGGCGTTAACGGCAGGACGGATGCCTGCGTTGAACATGGCCGATTCCAGGAAGATCTGACCGTCGGTGATCGAGATCACGTTGGTCGGAACGAACGCGGAAACGTCGCCAGCCTGGGTTTCGATGATCGGCAGAGCGGTCAGCGAGCCAGTCTTGCCGGTTACGGCACCGTTGGTGAACTTCTCGACGTACTCTTCGGAAACGCGCGATGCACGCTCCAGCAGACGGGAGTGGAGATAGAACACGTCGCCTGGGTACGCTTCACGTCCTGGTGGACGGCGCAGCAGCAGGGAGATCTGACGGTAGGCAACGGCCTGCTTGGACAGGTCATCGTAAACGATCAGCGCGTCTTCACCGCGGTCACGGAAGAATTCGCCCATGGTGCAGCCGGCGTATGGCGCCAGGAACTGCAGTGCGGCGGATTCCGAGGCACTGGCAACGACCACGATGGTGTTGGCCAGGGCGCCGGCTTCTTCCAGCTTGCGAACGATGTTGGCAACGGTGGAACGCTTCTGGCCGACTGCAACATAAACACAGAAAATACCGGAGTCTTTCTGGTTGATGATGGCGTCGATGGCCATGGCGGTCTTGCCGATCTGACGGTCACCGATGATCAGCTCGCGCTGGCCACGGCCGACAGGGATCATGGCGTCGACGGACTTGTAGCCAGTCTGTACAGGCTGGTCTACCGACTTACGCCAGATCACGCCTGGAGCCACTTTCTCGACCGCGTCGGTCTGGGTGTTGCCCAGAGGACCTTTGCCGTCGATCGGGTTACCCAGTGCGTCGACGACGCGACCCAGCAGTTCCTTACCAACCGGAACTTCCAGGATGCGACCGGTGCACTTGGCGCTCATGCCTTCGGCGAGGGTGTCATAGGCACCCAGGATCACTGCACCTACGGAGTCTTGCTCCAGGTTCAGTGCCATGCCGAATACGCTGCCAGGGAACTCGATCATTTCGCCGTACATGACGTCGGCCAGACCGTGGATCCGCACGATGCCGTCGGAAACCGAAACGACGGTACCTTCGTTACGGGCTTGGGAGCCGACATCGAGGTTGTCGATGCGGCCCTTGATGATTTCACTAATTTCGGAAGGATTGAGTTGCTGCATTGCTCTGCTGCCCCTTCAAACTCAAGATTTCAAGGCTTCGGCCAGTTTCGCGATTTTCCCGCGAACCGAACCGTCGATTACCAGGTCGCCAGCGCGGATGACGACGCCGCCGATCAGGCTGGCATCCTCCGACGCGTGCAGGCGCACTTCCTGGCCTAACCGTGCACTGAGAACCTTGGCGAGTTTGTCTTGCTGTTCTTGGTTCAACGCAAAAGCACTGGTGACTTCCACGTCCACGGACTTCTCTTGCTCGGCCTTGTACAGGTCGAACAGAGTCGAAATCTCCGGCAGAAGCAGGAGACGTTCGTTTTCCGCGGCAACATGAATGAAATTCTGTGCCTTGGCGTCAAACTTGTCACCGCACACTTCAATGAATGCGGCGGCCTTTTCTGCGCTAGTCAGTTGCGGGGCCTTGAGCAGGCGCTGCATGGTGTCGTCTTGCGACACCGCAGCAGCCAGGCCGAGCATGGCTGACCAATTGGCCAGTTGCTGATGGGCCTGGGCATGCTCGAAGGCAGCCTTAGCGTAAGGTCGGGCCAACGTGGTCAGTTCTGCCATGATCGCCCTCGCTTAAATTTCAGCGGCCAGTTTGTTAACCAGCTCCGCATGCGCGTTTTGATCGATTGTGGCGCCAAGGATCTTTTCAGCACCGCCAACGGCCAGGGCACCCACTTGGGCACGCAGGGCGTCTTTGACGCTGTTCAGTTCCTGTTCGATCTCGGCTTGAGCCTGAGCCTTCACACGGTCAGCTTCGACGCGGGCCTGTTCACGGGCTTCCTCGACAAGCTGAGCAGCGCGTTTCTTGCTTTGCTCAATGATTTCGGCTGCCTGTGCCTTCGCTTCACGCAGTTGCTGACCCGCTTTCTCTTGGGCCAGCTCCAGGTCGCGAGCTGCGCGGTTGGCAGCGTCCAAGCCATCGGCAATCTTCTTTTGGCGCTCTTGCAGAGCAGTAATGACCGGAGGCCATACGTACTTCATGCAGAAGAGTACAAAAATCAGGAAAGCAACGGATTGGCCAATCAGGGTTGCATTAATGTTCACGCCAACACCTCGCTCGGTCTTTGTTCATCACAGCTATCAACTCGTAGAAAACGAGTGATTAGCCGGCGATCTGACCAACGAAGGGGTTCGCGAAGGTGAAGAACAGAGCGATACCAACACCGATCATGGTTACGGCGTCGAGCAGACCGGCAACGATGAACATTTTGACCTGCAGCATCGGAACCATTTCTGGCTGGCGAGCAGCGCCTTCCAGGAATTTGCCGCCCAGCAGGCCGAAACCAATGGCGGTACCCAGAGCACCCAGGCCGATCAGCAGAGCAACAGCGATAGCGGTCAGACCAACTACAGTTTCCATCTTTCCTCCCGACTTTTACGTCGTATTGGTTAGGTTTTTAGTTTGAAGCGGTAAAACAAATCGTTTGGTACAGCATGCCCTTGCGGACTTTTTAAGCCCTCCCCCCAAACGGGCGGGGAAGGCTATCAGACACGCCAGGCGGTCTTAATGGTTATCTTCGTGGGCCATCGACAGGTAGACGATGGTCAGCATCATGAAGATGAAGGCTTGCAGGGTGATGATCAGGATGTGGAACACCGCCCACGCCCACTGCAGCACGATACCCAGGCCGCTGAGCCACAGGATACCGGCGCCGAACATCACCGCGATCAGGATGAACACCAGCTCGCCGGCGTACATGTTGCCGAACAGACGCAGGGCCAGCGAGATCGGCTTGGCGATCAGGGTGACGAATTCGAGCAGGAAGTTGACCGGAATCAGCAGGATCTGCACGAAGATGTTCTTGCTGCCGAACGGGTGCAGGGTCAGCTCGCCGATGAAGCCACCCAGGCCCTTGACCTTGATGCTGTAGAAGATGATCAGGGCGAACACGCTGAAGGCCATGGCCAGGGTCGCGTTCGGGTCGGTGGTCGACACGGCGCGGAACGGAATGTGCGGATCACCGGAGATCAGGATGGCCAGTTGCGGAATCCAGTCGACCGGTACCAGGTCGATGGCGTTCATCAGGAACACCCAGACGAAGATGGTCAGCGCCAGCGGGGCGATCACCGGGCTGCGGCCGTGGAAGGAGTCCTTCACGCTGCCGTTGACGAAGTCCACCAGCACTTCCACGAAGTTCTGCAGACCGCTCGGTTGCCCGGAAGTCGCCTTCTTGGCCGCCATGCGGAAGATGAACAGGAAGATCAGACCCAGCGCAACGGACCAGCCCAGGGTGTCCAGGTGGAACGCCCAGAAGCCCATTGCCTTGGCTTCTGCAGCCGAATGGGCGAAGCCCCAGCTGCCGTCTGGTAGTTGACCGTAGGTCAGGTTCTGCAAGTGGTGCTGGATATAGCCCGAAGCGGTTTCTGCTGCCATGGTTGCCTCAAACGCCCTAAGGTCTCGAAAGTCTTTTATTCATCAGCAGGGGCGCGAACCAGCTGACCAAAAGGGTCAGCACGAAGACGCCGAATACTGCCAACGGCGCCAATGGCTTCACTCCTGCGAAGGTCAGTGCAAACAGCACTGCCGTCAAAATCATCTTGCCTGCCTCGCCCGCGTAGAACGACTTGACGATGGCCTGCGCCGCCCGGGCTCCGCTGAAGCGAAAAGCCTTCCAGGCGAAATACACATTGGGCAGCCAGGCAATCAGCCCTCCGCAGAGACCTGAATATCCACTGACCACCCCTTTCCACTGCCACAACACCAACGTTGCCAGCAGCAGCACGACAAATTGAGCCAGCAGTACCGGAAAAACCGCCCAGCGATGGAAAGGCAGGCGGTTTGGCGTGCGTATTTCCATCACAACTGCTCCTCGAAAGTCGACCGCCTAGTCAGTAATGACTTGGCATAATTTGTGCCGACAAAATGCGCGCAGAGTATAGGGGTGGATTAACCCCTATTCAACTCTTCGGTAGTGATTTCCGACTGCGCGCTACAACAGGAATTGTTTCAGCGGATGTGAGCAAGCACGCCTTGCAACTCGTCGAGCGAGTTGTAGCGAATAACCAACTGGCCCTTGCCCTTGTTGCCATGGCGGATTTGCACCGCGGAGCCCAGGCGCTCTGCCAGACGCTGCTCGAGGCGCGCGATATCCGGATCAGGTTGGCTCGATTCGACCGGCTCAGGCTTGCCGTTGAGCCACTGGCGCACCAGTGCCTCGGTTTGGCGCACGGTAAGACCACGTGCGACAACATGACGCGCCCCTTCTTCCTGGCGATCTTCCTCGAGACCGAGCAAGGCACGGGCGTGGCCCATCTCCAGGTCGCCGTGGGCGAGCATGGTCTTGATCGCCTCGGGCAGCGAGATCAGCCGCAGCAGGTTGGCCACGGTCACCCGCGACTTGCCCACGGCATCGGCTACCTGCTGCTGGGTCAGCTCGAACTCCTGCTGCAGGCGCTGCAGGGCCAGGGCTTCTTCCAGCGGGTTGAGGTCCTCACGCTGGATGTTCTCGATCAGCGCCATGGCGATGGCGGCTTCGTCGGGCACTTCGCGGACCATGGCCGGCACGGTGTCCAGGCCAGCCTGCTGGGTGGCGCGCCAGCGGCGCTCGCCGGCGATGATCTCGTAGCGGTTGTCGCCGATCGGGCGGACCACGATCGGTTGCATGACGCCATGGGTGCGGATCGAGTGCGCCAGTTCTTCGAGCGCCTCGGGATCCATGTCGCGGCGTGGCTGGTACTTGCCGCGCTGGATCAGTTCGACCGGCAGTTGTTGCAGTTCCTTCTGGTCGATCTTGACAGCCTGCGCCTCGAGCGCGCTGACGGAAGGACCACTGAGCAGTGCATCCAACCCACGTCCGAGACCGCGTTTCTTGATGGCCATGCGGATTCCTTAAGTTGTTTGTGCAGTGCGTGATGGACGGCGCTGACGGCGTACCAGTTCCCCGGCCAGCGCCAGGTAGGCCAGCGCGCCACGGGATTGCTTGTCGTAGGCCAGTGCCGGCATGCCGAAGCTCGGCGCCTCGGCCAGGCGAATGTTGCGCGGGATCACCGTGTCGTACAGCTGGTCGCCGAAATGCTCTTTGAGCTGCGCCGACACGTCGTTGTTCAGGCTCAGGCGCGGATCGTACATGGTCCGCAGCAGGCCCTCGATCTTCAGCTCCGGGTTCAGCCGGGCGGCGATGCGCTTGATGTTATCCACAAGGTCGCTGAGACCTTCCAGCGCGTAGTACTCGCACTGCATGGGGATAATCACGCCATCGGAGGCGACCAGGGCGTTGAGGGTCAGCATCGACAGCGACGGTGGGCAGTCGATGAGGATGTAGTCGTAGTTCTCGCGGATCGGCGCCAACGCGTTGCGCAGGCGGCTCTCTTTCATCTGCATCTCGAGCAGGACCACCTCGGCGGCGGTCAAGTCGCGGTTGGCTGGCAGCAGCTGGAAACCACCGTGCTCGGAGTAGTGCATGGCCTGGGCCAGGTCGCATTCCCCAATCAGCAGGTCGTACACCGAGTGCTCGAGCTCGTGTTTATCCACACCGCTGCCCATGGTGGCGTTGCCCTGTGGATCGAGGTCGATCAGCAGCACGCGACGCTTGGTCGCGGCCAGCGATGCGGCGAGATTGATGCAGGTGGTGGTCTTGCCCACACCACCTTTCTGGTTCGCGATTGCGAATACCTTAGCCATTGTTGCGTGTGTTCCCAGTCATGCCTTGCGGCGCAGTATCAGCAGATGGCGCTGGCCCTGGCAACCTGGAACGGTCAGGGCCTGCTCGCTTTCCACTGTGAAGTCTGCGGGCAATGCTACCAGTTCGTCGGCAGGATGCAGCCCCTTCATTGCAAGCCATTGCGTGCGGGCGTCACCCAGGTGGCGGGTCCAGTTGGTGAAATTCTCCATGCTGCTGAAGGCCCGGGAGATGATTCCGCAGAACGGCAGCTCGGGCTGGACCTCTTCGACCCGGCTGTGGATAACCGAGAGGTTGTCCAGTTTCAGCTCCATCTTCACCTGGGTGAGGAAGCGGGTCTTCTTGCCGTTGCTGTCGAGCACGGTCACCTGTTTGTGCGGATACAGGATAGCCAGTGGGATACCCGGCATGCCGCCGCCGCTGCCGACATCCAGCCAGCGCTGGGTGTCGTTGTGGATAAACGGCATGACGCTGAGGCTGTCGAGCAGATGGCGCGAGACCATCTCATCCGGGTCGCGCACCGCGGTCAGGTTGTAGGCCTTGTTCCATTTGATCAACAGGGCCAGGTAACCCAGCAGCAACTCGTGCTGCTGCGCGCTCAGCTCGACACCGAGCTGGCGCGCACCTGTGGACAACTCTTCGGCGTGTTGCGGGGTGACCGGGGAACTCAAGCGCTTTGCTCCAATTCGCGGCCTGCGCCGCGTTTTTTCAAGTGAATCAGCAACAGGGAAATCGCCGCCGGGGTGACGCCGGGAATACGCGACGCCTGGCCCAGGGTCTCGGGACGGGTCTGCTCGAGCTTGCCCTGGATCTCCTTGGACAGCCCGGAAATCGTGGTGTAGTCGATATCCACAGGCAGACGGGTGTCCTCGCTGGCCCGCAGGCGGGCGATCTCTTCCTGCTGGCGGTCGATGTAGCCGGCGTACTTGGTCTTGATCTCGACCTGTTCGGCGACCTGTGGATCGATCACTTCGCCACCGGTTGCCTCGATCAGCCCAGCGTAGTCGACTTCCGGACGGGCGAGCAGGTTCAGCAGGCTGTATTCGTGGGCCAACGGAGTACCGAACTTATCCACAATGGCCTGGCCTTGCGCGGTGCCCGGGCGTACCCAAGTGCTCTTCAGGCGCTGTTCTTCACGCTCGATGCCTTCGCGCTTGGCGCAGAACGCGGCCCAGCGCGCGTCGTCGATCAGGCCCAGCTCGCGGCCCTTCTCGGTCAGGCGCAGGTCGGCGTTGTCCTCGCGCAGGATCAGCCGGTATTCGGCGCGCGAGGTGAACATGCGGTATGGCTCCTGGGTACCGAGGGTGATCAGGTCGTCGACCAGCACCCCGATGTACGCCTCGTCGCGGCGCGGGCACCAGCTGTCGCGGCCCTGGGCGCGCAGCGCGGCGTTGGTCCCGGCCAGCAGGCCCTGGGCGCCGGCCTCTTCGTAGCCGGTGGTGCCGTTGATCTGTCCGGCGAAGAACAGGCCGCCGATGACCTTGGTCTCGAGGCTGTACTTGAGGTCGCGCGGATCGAAGTAGTCGTACTCGATGGCGTAGCCCGGGCGCACGATGTGAGCGTTTTCCATACCGCGGATCGAACGCACGATCTCCAGCTGCACATCAAACGGCAGCGAGGTCGAAATGCCGTTGGGGTACAGCTCATGGGTGGTCAGGCCTTCCGGCTCGATGAACACCTGGTGGCTTTCCTTGTCGGCGAAGCGGTGGATCTTGTCCTCGATCGACGGGCAGTAGCGCGGGCCGATGCCTTCGATCACGCCCGAGTACATCGGCGAGCGGTCAAGGTTCGAGGCAATGATCTCGTGGGTGCGCGCGTTGGTGTGGGTGATCCAGCAGCTCACCTGGCGCGGGTGCATCTGCGCGTCGCCCATGAACGACATCACCGGGATCGGTGTATCGCCGGGCTGTTCGGTCATCACCGAGAAATCCACCGAGCGGCCATCGATGCGCGGCGGGGTACCGGTCTTCAGGCGACCGACGCGTAGCGGCAATTCACGCATGCGCTTGGCCAGGGCATTGGCGGGCGGATCGCCGGCACGACCGCCGGAGTAGTTCTGCAAGCCAATGTGGATAAGCCCGCCGAGGAAGGTGCCGCTGGTCAGCACTACAGAGTCGGCGAAGAAGCGCAGGCCCATCTGGGTGACCACGCCCTTGACCTGGTCCTGCTCGACGATCAGGTCGTCGCAGGACTGTTGGAATATCCACAGGTTCGGCTGGTTTTCCAGGATTTCCCGCACCACCGCCTTGTAGATGGCGCGGTCGGCCTGTGCCCGGGTGGCGCGCACGGCCGGGCCCTTGCGGTTGTTCAGGATGCGGAACTGGATGCCGCTCTTGTCGGTGGCCAGCGCCATGGCGCCGCCGAGCGCATCGATTTCCTTGACCAGGTGGCTCTTGCCGATGCCACCAATGGCCGGGTTGCAACTCATGTGACCGAGGGTTTCCACGTTGTGGGTCAGCAACAGGGTCTTCACACCCATGCGTGCGGACGCAAGCGCAGCCTCGGTACCGGCATGGCCGCCGCCGATGACGATCACTTCAAAACGGGAAGGGAAATCCACCACGCACCTCGTGCCTGTTTTGCAAATAGAGAAGGGAAGCGGACCAGTATAGGGACTTCCTCCCCTGCGATAAACCTTCTGAGCAAAATTTGACCAGGCTGTGGATGAATGGCAGGCAAAAGAAAACAAAGAGGAAAAATTTAAAAAAGCTTTGTTTTTATGTTTATGTTTAGGCACCTATCCACATGTGGATAAGTAGCTTTAGGCCAATATTCACGCTGCCTGGCGGATTTCATAACCCTGTGCCTGAAGTGGCCTGAGGGGTCTGGATAACCGCGTGTAAGCTGTGGATGAAAATGACGGTTATCAACAGACGGGTTTGTCCTCAGAAAAAAAGCCCTGTTATCAACGTAGCTGAAGGCGAGTTTTCCACAGAGCTCCTGAGCTGTACACGCAGGAGTTTCGATCCCTGTGGGAGTGGATATCCCGTGACCAGCGGCAACGCCGGTTGCATGCATCACGCTGACAGGCAAATCGCAGGCAAAAAAAAGCCGCTCCAGAGAGGAGCGGCCTTGGAATGGATGGGCTGTGGACTATTTGCCGATGCAGAAGCTCGAGAAAATCCTCCCAAGCAGGTCATCCGAACTGAACGCCCCGGTAATTTCCCCCAATGCCTGTTGAGCCTGGCGCAGGTCCTCTGCCAGCAACTCGCCGGCACCGGCCAGGGTCAGTTGCGCGCGGCCATGCTCAAGGTGCTCACTGGCCTGGCGCAGCGCCTCCAGGTGCCGGCGACGGGCACTGAAGCTGCTCTCGGCCGTCTGCTCATAGCCCATGCAGGCCTTGAGGTGGTCACGCAGCAGATCCAGGCCCATGTCGCTGTCACGGGCACTCAGGGTGATGGTGACGTGGCCATCGTCGCTTAGCTCCATGCCGACCGTTTCACCGCTCAAGTCGGCCTTGTTGCGAATCAGCGTGACCTTGGCCATGTCCGGGCGCTGGTCGAGGAACTCCGGCCACAGGGCAAACGGATCGCTGGCTTCCGGCGCGGTGGAGTCCACCACCAACAACACCCGATCGGCCTCGCCGATGGCTTTCAGCGCCCGCTCCACACCGATCTTTTCCACATGGTCGTCGGTATCGCGCAGACCTGCGGTGTCGACCACATGCAGCGGCATGCCATCGATGTGGATATGTTCACGGAGGATGTCCCGGGTGGTGCCGGCGATGTCGGTGACGATCGCGGCTTCGCGCCCGGCCAGCTGATTGAGCAGGCTCGACTTACCGGCATTCGGTCGCCCGGCGATGACCACGGTCATGCCGTCGCGCAGCAAGGCGCCCTGCCCGGCTTCGCGCTGCACACTGGACAGCTCGTTGCGCACATCATCGAGCATGCGCAGGACATGGCCGTCGGCAAGGAAGTCGATTTCCTCTTCGGGGAAGTCGATGGCTGCCTCGACGTAGATACGCAGTGCGATCAAGGCCTCGGTCAGGCTGTGCACACGCTTGGAGAAGGCGCCCTGCAGCGAACGCAGGGCATTGCGTGCAGCCTGGGTGGAGCTGGCTTCGATCAGGTCGGCAATAGCCTCGGCCTGGGCCAGGTCGAGCTTGTCATTGAGGAACGCCCGCTCGCTGAATTCGCCCGGGCGCGCCAAGCGGCAGCCCAGCTGCAGGCAGCGCTGCAGTAGCATGTCCATCACCACCGGGCCGCCGTGGCCCTGGAGTTCCAGCACGTCTTCGCCGGTGAACGAGTTCGGCCCGGGGAAGAACAGCGCGATGCCTTCGTCCAGGACCAGGCCGTCGGCGTCGCGGAACGGGCCGTAGTGGGCATGCCGCGGCATCAGCGTGCGCCCGGTGATGGCTAGCCCAGCCTGGCTGGCCAGTGGCCCGGACAAGCGGACGATACCGACGCCGCCGCGGCCCTGGGCGGTGGCGATGGCGGCAATGGTTTCACGCACAGTGTTCATGCTCGAAAGCCTCTACAACGAATTCGTCAGATAGCAAAAACGCCCCACTAGGGGGCGTTTTTATTCACAGGCAAACCGAGTTGCCCGTCAAGCAGCAGCTTTCTTGGTTGCCGCTTCGATGCTGCGAGTGATGTACCACTGCTGTGCGATCGACAGGCAGTTGTTCACAACCCAGTACAGCACCAGGCCAGCCGGGAACCACAGGAAGAAGAAGGTGAAGATGATCGGCATCATTTTCATGACCTTCGCCTGCATCGGATCCGGCGGTGTCGGGTTCAGGCGCTGCTGGATGAACATGGTGGCGCCCATGATGATCGGCAGGATGAAGAACGGATCCTTGATCGACAGGTCGGTGATCCACAGCATCCACGGGGCCTGACGCATCTCGACGCTTTCCAGCAGTACCCAGTACAGGGCCAGGAACACCGGCATCTGCACCAGGATCGGCAGGCAGCCGCCCAGCGGGTTGATCTTCTCTTTCTTGTACAGCTCCATCATCGCCTGGGACATCTTCTGGCGATCGTCACCGAAGCGTTCCTTGAGCTGGGCCAGTTTTGGCGCCACGGCACGCATGCGCGCCATCGAGCGGTAGCTGGCGGCCGAGAGCGGGAAGAACAGGCCCTTGATCAGCATGGTCAGGACGATGATCGACCAGCCCCAGTTGCCGAGCAGGCTGTGGATATGTTGCAGCAGCCAGAAGATCGGCTGGGCGATGAACCACAGGAAGCCGTAGTCGACGGTCAGTTCCAGGCCTGGGGACAACTCCTTGAGCTTGGACTGGATCTTGGGACCGGCATACAGCATGGCGCTGGTTTCGACCTTGCCGCCGGCCGGTACGTTCAGGGCCGGGCCGGTGTAGCCGATGATGTAGTTGCCCTGGCTGTCCTTGCGAGTCTGGACGGCGTTGTTGTCCGACTTGCTCGGGATCCAGGCGGTCACGAAGTAGTGCTGCAGCCAGGCTACCCAACCGCCGGACACATTTTCTTGCAAACCGCCTTTGTCCATGTCCTTCATCGACACTTTCTTGTACGGCTCGGAAGCTGTCCACAGGGCGGCGCCCAGGTAAGTGGCGGTGCCGGTGGCAGTGCTCGACGACGGATCGGAGCTGGCGTCACGCTTGAGCTGGGCAAACATGTTGCCGCTCCAGGCCTGGGCGCTCTGGTTGTCGATCAGGTAGCTGACGGTCAGGTCGTATTCGCCGCGCTTCAAGCTGAAGCGTTTGATGTAGTTGACACCGTTCTCGCTGAACTTGAGGTCGACCACCAGTTGGTCCTGGCCATCGGCCAGCTGGTAGCTCTTCTGTTCGGTGGCGTACAGCGGGCGGCCGCTGGCGCGGTCCGGGCCATCAGTGCCGATCAGGCCGCTCTGGGCCAGGTAGACACGCTCGCCGCCGTTGTCGAACAACTGGAACGGAATTTCAGGATGGTCCTGACGGCGTGGGTACTTGGGCAGGGTCAGCTGGACGATATCACCGCCAACCGGGTCGATAGCCAGGTTCAGGACATCGGTCTTGACCTGGATCAGGTCCTTGCTGACCGCAACGGGTGCCGGCGCCAGGCCGCTATTGCCGGCTTGAGCATTGACGCTCGGCAAATCGGCGTTTGCACCGTTGTTGCTGGCGGGCACGCTGTCCGGCAAGGACGCAGTGGCATTGCTGGCAGCAGCATTCTGAGTCGGCAGGGCAGCCTGGCCGTAGTCCTGGTTCCACTTGAGGACCATGACATAGGACACGATTGCCAGGGCGACGATCAGGATCGTGCGTTTAATATCCATGATTACTCGGCTATCGAAGAAGTTCGGGAGGAAGGAGCTGGTGGAACGGGATCGAAACCGCCGTCGTTCCACGGATGACAACGCCCCAGGCGACGAACGGCCAGCCACCCACCACGCAAGAGGCCATGATTTTCGATGGCTTCATAGGCGTAACAGGAACAGCTGGGATAGAAACGACAGTGACTGGCCATCAGTGGACTGATGGCGTAACGATAAAACTGGATCGGAACGAGGGCCAGTTTACGCATCGTGACTGTCTACCCCTGCGGGATCGGCATTGACCGCTGGAGAGGGCCGACTGCGAACCAGTCGCTTCCAGAGCTTGCCAAAGTGTTGGTGCAATTCTGGGTTTTCCACTTCGCCCAACCCCTTGCGCGCGACGATCACGATATCAAGACCAGCCAACAGCTGCTGGTTCAGGCGGAACGAATCGCGCATCAGGCGTTTCAGGCGATTGCGTTGAACGGCGAGCTTGACGCTCTTCTTGCCGATCACCAGGCCGAGGCGTGGGTGATCGAGGCCGTTCTCGCGGGCAAGGATAAGCAGGTTTTTCCCTGGAACCTTGCCGGTTGGGGAGTCGAAGACCGCTTTGAAGTGCCGGGGTGTAAGCAGTCGCTTTTCCCGACTGAAGTCCTGACTCACCACCTGTGCCGGAAAATCAAATGGCCAGACGCTTACGGCCTTTGGCGCGACGACGCGACAGAACAGCACGGCCGTTCTTGGTAGCCATACGGGCACGGAAACCGTGGGTGCGGGCGCGCTTGATGGTGCTTGGTTGGAAAGTACGTTTCATGGCGTGTTACCTGGGTTGGTCGACAACGGGCCGGAAGGGCCCCCTTTTTAAGAGATCGGCGATTCTAGAGAAAGCAAGGCAATAGGTCAATTTCCAACCAGCCTTTCCTTATGGAAGGTCGAATGGTTCATCGATGGGGGACAGGGGTGGGCTCATCAGAACATCCAGGTAATTGAAAAAAACAAAGAGGCATATAAAAAGCTTTTCTGAAAATCTTAAAGAGTTTAGGTGGATAACCTTCTGTGGATAACCTATCCAAGGCCAATATTCATAGTATGTACAGCGTTTCACAACCTTGTCGGTAACGGGTGCTCTGGCTGTGCCGGACATGGGTACAAGCTGTGCAGTAAATGCCTGTTTATCCACAGACGATTTATCCACAGCGTTGAAGGTGGGGTTGTGCATAGCCCTCAGGTGCGTTTATCCACAGAGCTTATTCACATGACTTGGCGGGTATTACCGTCAGATTTTGGCCGTTTAACCCTGCCTATGAGGGGCGTCACGTGTGGATAAGTGACGGTGCGCCCGGTACAATGGCGGTTTGTTTTTGCCTCATCCGGCTTTCAACTCAGGGGATATCC